>CAZNSG010000287.1:0-2502 GCA_964575715.1 uncultured Hyphomicrobiales bacterium
AGGTGAGTCTTTTCAGCGTCTGCATCCAACCCCGAACCTTGGCTGCTTCCACATCGAGGGTAAGCTAAGTCCTTGATCCAGAGTCAATTTCTATTGGCTTCTGAAATGTGTGAATCGTATAGCCGCTTGCGGGGAGAGGTCGCCCGCCCAACGGGTCCGGCCGAAGGCCGGCCCGATGGTAAACTCCGCCCGAAGGGCGAAGGCGTGGCGGGTGAGGGGCGTTTCGGCGAGCGCGGCCTCGATTGTCAAAAGAACGCCTGCGACGTTGGCAAGCACGTCGATTACGGCGGCAGTGCATTTAATTATCCATGGCCGTGGTCCGCGTCGCGCGAATTAAATACGCTGTCATCGCAATCTCTGCACCGCAATCTCACGTTTGCATCCGTTGAATTCACGTCAGCTTTCAATGAATTGCGGACATGGGCTTCAGGCTGGGCCGATTGGCTCAGTCGCGAATGACCCAAAGGCGACATGCGCCCGCTTGTGCAGCCTCCGCGTTAGCGACATAGATAAAACAGCGGACGAAATCTAATCTTTGTCTTGCGCTCAGCAAGCAACCAAATATTGTTGCGTTGAGCTTTGCATCGCCGAAACTTCAGTGCTCTGTTTCGAGTAACGCGCTGTCGAACGTGTGCTGATTTGCACCTGCTCGCGCTGACGCTCGCAATCGCCCTTGTTCTTTGCGCGCGCGAGGAGCTTATCCAAGCGCTTTGCCGGAGCCTCTTCGATCTTGCCGAACAAGGGTCTCATACGCGGCAACGGCATGTGTGCGCCCGCGATCACCGGATCGATCTCGCGCGGGATCAGCATGGTGAATTGCCCGGGGTGCCGGACTCGCCCGGCCAGTTGCGCAGACCCCTCACCCGCGCCGAAATAAAGGTCCGCCCGCGCCGGCCCGCGAATGGCGCCACCGGTATCCTGCGACACCATCAGGCGCTGAAACTTGCTCGGCGACTTGTTCTGGATCGGAAGCTCGGCTTCGATGAAGAATGGCGTGCCATAAATATGGATGAACTTATCGACGGCGATGGAGCGACCAGGGGTGAGCGATATTCCTTGCGCGCCGATCGCCTCCTCGTGCTCGCCAAGCCCCGTTTCGCGAAAAAAAACGAACGACTTGTTGCGCCGGCGTAGCTCCTTGCCTTCCTCCGGATTGACCCTCATCTAGTCGCGGATGCGGCTGGTCGACATTTTTTCCTTCGGCATCACTTTGCGGTCGATCAGGATCTGTTCGATCGAGGTATACGGCCAGCCGTTGTGGCCGTCGTAGTTAAGGCGAAGCACCGTGCCGTCTTCGAGCTCGATGCGGACCGACCCCTCCATCTCGGCGAACAGCAAATCCGTCGCATCCTCAAGCCACGCGATTTCGAGATTGCGACCGGCAAGTACGCCTTCCTCGATTGCGGCGCGATCGTGGTAGGGATCATTGCCGCGCTGAGCGAAATCAGGGGGCTTGCGGTAGATAGGGACTTTGAATTTGTCGGTTGCGACCCGGGAACCCGCAATGATTGGCTCGTAATAGCCTGTGAGCAGCCCATTGCTCTCGCCAAGCCGGGCGATTCGCATCGGACGAAAATTTTGTTCGAAGAAGATTCGCGCCGCCGCAGAGTCGTGCGGTCTTGCGATGACAGCGCGGCGGCAAACCGATTGCAGCGCGGCATAAAACGGCTGACTTGCGTGCTTGGAAGGCTTGCCCCGGATGATCGGCTTGCAGCTACGGGCAAAGGTTTCGAAAGCCGCGCTGTGGTCATCACTGGTCCAGCCACTGAGCACCGACCAACTCACCGTTTCGAGCTGCGTGCTCGGAATTTTGAATGGCTCAAGCGGCTGTGGCCCGATGCTGACGCCGTTGACGGGAGCCGCTGTCGACCCAAGGCGTTTGCCGGGCGTGACCAGGCTTGCGCTTCGATCGGCAATCTTTGCGGTTTTCCTGGTGTTCTCAAGTCCGCGCCAGGTCACGTCGATGCCATCGAGGTTCATCGACTGCGCATGGACGTTGGCAGTCCCCGCCAACAGTAGGACAACGAAGCACGCCACCCGCACGATGCGCCTCCCGACCTCTCCTGCGTTATAAATCCTGTGCTCGCGAGAGAACACGCTTTCCGTACACACGGAAGCATCACATCTTCGGCACTCGGACGTGATGGCGACGGTCGACTCGTCGGGTTCCTAGTTTCCAGCTCACAAGCAGCGACCCAACATTTGGCGCTCCCGCAGGCCAAGTGCCGCGCTTGCCCGGAGCACCAGCTCTTCCTGGGCGGGCATCGCGTCGAGCTGCAGACATACCCACGGGCTGGCCCATTCGTGACGTCCGCTGTTGGCACGGAACGGCGGATCGTGCGGTGCAATATCATGTCAGCGATTGTGCAGGTTTTCGGATGCCGGCATGACGGCGCCATCCACGCGCTCCGACGACCGGCGTCCGAAAAGCGCCAAGGCACGAAATCGCGGTCGGTTACGGGCAGAGGTTGCCGCGGGCGCTATGGGGATTTCGCCGCGGGG
>CAZNSG010000288.1:0-4663 GCA_964575715.1 uncultured Hyphomicrobiales bacterium
TACTGCGAAAAGCTGCCGAGCGCTCCGTCGATGCGCTGTGGTGCCGCATCGGAAGCCTCATGAGCGCCTTTCCTCCTGACGAATGCGCCAACTACTTCAGAAACGCTGGATATGAACCATGTTAGGTGGAAAATGCTCTAACGTCCGCTAATTGAACGGGTCGATTCCTTCCACATGGAAGCCCCGGGCCTGGCCCGGGGCTTTCGCTTGTCGGGCCCGCGCGGACCCGGCTACTTCTTGCGCACCCGTTCGCCGATGGCGTCATAGACATCGGCCGGCGCGAAATCGTCGGTCAGCAGGTCGGCTTTGTTGGTTGCGGGCAGGCCGACGCGACGGGTCAGAATCTCCGGCAGGGGAAAGCGAAAGTTGTGGCGCCGTTGCAGTGCCGCGGCGCGGCTGGCCAGCGTCTGCTGATCGGGCGCCGGCGCTGCGGTTGCAACAGCGATCGTCTCGCCTTCGCCCGTGGGGTAGAGATGCAGGCTCGGGAACACCGCGGCGAGCGTGCGGACGGTCGAGAGATAGAGCTTTGTTCCGTCGTGGACGTTGAATACGACCGCGCCGCTCGGCGCCAGGCGCTCCTTCAACAAGGTATAGAATTCCTTGGTCAGCAGATGGAACGGAACATAGCCGCCGCGGAAGGCGTCGACCAGGATCAGGTCGTATTGCTCCTTGCTGCGCTTGAGCAAGACACGGCCGTCGCCGGCCATAAAGCGCAGGCGCGCGTTTTCGCGCAGGCCGAAATATTTCTTGGCGGCGGCGATGACGCCGGGGTCGAGTTCGATGGTGTCGATGGTCACCTCGGGCATGGCGCGACCGAGATAGGTCGAGACCGAGCCGCCACCGAGCCCGATCATCAGCAGTTTTTTCGGCGCGGGCGGATAGATCGTGCCGATCGTCATGATGCGCGTATAGCGCACGGGCAGGTCGTCGGGCTCGCGCAGATTGACGATGGATTCCGTATAATCCCAGCCCTTGAGCTGAAACGACATGGTCAACTCGGCCCGCCGCTTGGTGATGTAAATATCGTTGTATTGAGTCTCGATGCGGGCGATCTGCCCGTCATTCTGCTTGAGCATGCCAGAGCGAATCTGTTCGTCCACGAATTCATCGGCGCGGGCTGGCGGGGCGCTGCTGGCGAGGCCGATGAGCAGCGCGCCGGCGGCAATGGTCTTTGCAAGCGCGCGGCGTCCGAGATACGGCAGGGCGACGAGCATGAGCCCTGCGATCAGACCGGAGACGCCGAGCGTAAGCGTGATCGCGCGCGTGCCGATGACGGGCAGCAGAAAAAAGGTGGTGCCCAGCGTTCCGACAATGCTGCCGGCGGTCGATATGCCGTAGACCGTGCCCGACACCACGCCGGAACTCTGCGCCGAGCGCAGCAGCAGCCGGATGGCGAACGGGGAGTACATGCCCAGCAATGTGACGGGGAAGAACATGATCGCGAACGCGGCAACAAGGCTTCCGGTCTGGATGTCGTCGATGGCGGCGAGCGCGAGTTCGAGCAGATATTCGGCGAAACTGGGCAGCAGCAGCAGATAGACCGATCCGATCATCACGGTGATTCCGAGAACGGACGCGAAGGGTTTGCGATCCGCCAGCCACCCGCCGAGGAAATAGCCGACCGTGAGCGCGGACAGGACCGTGGAAATCAGCGCGGCCCAGGTGTAAATGCCGCTGCCGAAATAGGGGTTGAGGTAGCGCGAGCCGAGCATCTCAAAGCTCATCACGATCGCGCCGGTCACGAATGCGACAAGGTAGATCAGCAGTGACGCGATGGCGTCCTGTGAGCCGCGCCTGGCGGCGCCGGCTGGTCCCTGCTGCACGTGAATGCTCCTCTCAAGCGGCATCATGGCAGATGGATTATCCTGATGCCGTCAGCAATATCTAGCAAGCAGGTCGGATGGGGGAAAGGCCTGCGGCTCGCCGCCAAGACGTTGCAATGTTGTGCCCTTCAATTGTGGCATTAAGCGCCCTATATTCATTTTCTGCCGAGAGAGATTCGAGTCATGTCCGTCAAAATCAGCAGTCTTTACATGATGGCGCTTGTGCTGCGCGCGCTCGTTGTGGCGGCACTGGCGTTATCGGCACTGGTGCCATTTAACGCCTCGGCGTCGGCGCAGGGGCAGCGCGTCGTGCCCCCGTCGCCCGCCGATGCGCGGCTCTCCTATGCGCCGATTGTCGCGCGCGTGGCGCCGGCGGTGGTCAATGTCTATGCGGCGAGGATTTTGGACAATCGTAATCCGCCGATGGATGAGTTCTTCCGCCGTTTCCTGGGACCGGGATTCAACTTCCCGCACGATCAGGTGCAGCGTTCCCTCGGCTCCGGCGTCATCGTCGATGCCACGGGGCTTGTGGTCACCAACAATCATGTGATCGAGGGCGCAGATCAAGTGAAGATCTCGCTGCCCGACAAGCGCGAGTTCGAGGCCGAAATCGTGCTCAAGGATGCGCGCACAGACCTTGCGGTGCTCCAGCTCAAGGGGACAAACGAACGCTTTCCCGTCATCGAATTTGGCAATTCCGACGAAGTGCAAGTGGGTGATTTGGTGCTTGCGATCGGCAATCCGTTCGGGGTCGGGCAAACCGTGACCCACGGCATCGTGTCGGCGCTCGCGCGCACCCGGGTCGGTATTTCCGATTACCAGTTCTTTGTCCAGACCGACGCGGCGATCAATCCCGGCAATTCGGGTGGGCCGCTGGTCGATATGACCGGCCGCATCGTCGGCATCAACACCGCGATCTTCTCGCGCTCGGGCGGCTCGCAAGGCGTAGGCTTCGCCATTCCCGCCGACACGGTGAAGGTGGTGGTGGCTTCGGCCAAAAGCGGCGGTACTGCGGTTCGCCGCCCATGGCTCGGCGCCAGGCTGCAGGCGGTGACGCCCGATATGCTCGACAGCCTGGGCTTGAAACGGCCGGCCGGTGCGCTCGTAATCGCCGTCACGCCCGGAAGCCCAGCCGCGCGCGCGGGAGTGCAGCCGAAAGACGTGATTGTCTCGGTTGATGGCCAGGCGGTCGATGATCCGAATGCCTTTGACTATCGGTTTGCCACCCGGCCGATCGGCCGAACGGCGCAACTCGGCATCGTGCGCGGGGCGCGAGAAACACGGGTACCTGTCGCGCTTGAGACCGCGCCGGAGACACCGCGCGAAGAGCTTGTGATCCGGTCGCGTTCGCCGCTGCTCGGCGCCAAGGTCGCCAATCTCTCGCCCGCGCTTGCAGAAGAATTGCGGATCGATCCGTCGGTCGAAGGCGTGGTCGTTGTCGAGGTTCCGGCCGGTTCGCGCGCCGAGGCCAGCGGTTTCAAGCGCGGTGACATTTTGCTCAATCTCAACAGCGAACAGATCGCCAAGACGCGCGATCTCGATCGCGTAATGCAGGGTTCGATCCGGGTCTGGCGGTTCATCCTGCTGCGCGATCGCCAGCAGATCCAAGCCGTCTTCAGCGGATGAGCCCGCGCGCGCAATTAATTTTCACCTCTCTCCGCGTGCGGGGAGAGGTCGACTTGCGAGCGCACGCAGGCAAGTTTATGCAGCCTGCGCAAGCTTGGCTGCTGTGCGCGAGCAAGCCGGGTGAGGGGGCGCTTCCAACCTCTGAGCATCTCGACAGGCCCCCTCACCCGGCTCGCCACGCCTTCGCGCTACGCGCTACGGCGGGCTCGCCACCCTCTCACAGCCGAAGTCGGATATATCCGACTTCGGCCATCGAAATTGACCGAACTCGGGTAAACCCGAGTTCGGCTGGAGAGGGGAAGGGAGCATGCGGATGAGCCCGCGCGCGCATCGCGGGGGCGGTGCAAATCTGTTCGCGGCTGCGGGCCTTGAGAACGCTGCGCCGCGGCCGCTGGCCGACAAGTTGCGGCCGCAGGCGCTGTCCGAAGTCGTCGGCCAGGACCATCTGCTGGGACCGGACGGGGCGCTCACGCGTATGCTGGCCACGCGCTCGCTCGGCTCGCTGGTGTTCTGGGGGCCGCCCGGCACCGGCAAGACCACGGTGGCGCGTCTGCTGGCAAAAGCGACCGATCTGCATTTCGAACAAATTTCCGCGATCTTCTCCGGCGTTGCCGAGCTCAAGAAGGTGTTCGAGCAGGCGCGCGCGCGGCGCGAGACCGGGCAGGGCACGCTGCTGTTCGTGGACGAAATACATCGCTTCAACCGCGCGCAGCAGGATTCTTTTTTGCCGGTGATGGAGGACGGCACCATCGTGCTGGTCGGCGCCACCACCGAAAATCCCTCGTTCGAGCTGATCGCGCCATTGCTCTCGCGTGCCCGCGTTCTGGTGTTCAAGCCGCTCGATGCGGAAGCGATCGAGAAACTGCTGGCGCGCGCCGAGACGATCGAGCAGCGCAAGCTGCCGCTCGACTCGCAGGCGCGGGAAGCGCTTGCGCGCATGGCCGATGGCGATGGCCGCGCGGCGCTCACATTGGCGGAGGAAGTTTGGCGCGCGGCGCGGCCGAACGAGACATTCGATGCCGCTGCGCTGCAAGACGTGGTGCAGCGCCGCGCCCCGATCTACGACAAGGCGCAGGACGGCCATTACAATCTGATCTCGGCGCTGCACAAGTCGGTGCGCGGTTCGGATCCGGACGCGGCACTCTATTATCTATGCCGCATGTTGGACGCCGGCGAGCCGCCGCTCTATATCGCGCGGCGGGTGGTGCGCATGG
>CAZNSG010000289.1:0-31903 GCA_964575715.1 uncultured Hyphomicrobiales bacterium
GGCGAGCGAAGCGACGCCGTCCTTCGGACGGCTATGGGCGAGCCCTCGGGTCTTGCCTTCGGCAAGCCCAAGGACAGGCTCCGCGACGCCGTCCTTCGGACGGCTATGTCCGGGGGCAGGCTTTTTCGGGATCATGCTCTATTGTGCCGCCGGGGCAGCTTCCAGCGCCTTCAACTCGGCGACCGCCGCTCTCCATTCCAGGGCGCTCTTGTAGCAGCCAGCAGCCGCGAGCTGGAACAAGCGCGTGGCTTCGTCTTTCGCGCCCTGCCACAGCGACCACATGCCGCCGTAGAAATTCGCCTGACAGTTCTGGCGCTTTTTCGCTCTCGGGGTGGGCGCATCGATTGCAGCCAGCACAGCCGCAGGCGTGAACTGCCCGAGATAGAGCTTGACGATCGGGCCCGGCCACTTGGTCAAATCGACTTGCTTGGCGGTCTCCGCCAAGCGGTTTGGGAGACCGTTGCGCTGGCCGATGATATCGACCCATAACGCATTATAGCCATCCTTCGGATCCAGATCGGCGGCCTGATTGATATCGACCAGCGCCTTGGGAGCCTGCCCGCTGTATAGATTCAGAACGCTACGATACAAGAACGCCCCATCGGCCTTGGGATCGATGCGGATCGCCTCGTTGTAGTCGGCGATGGCGCGCTCGTTGTCATTCTTGGCATGGAAGGCATTGCCGCGATCGCTGAAGAACACGGCGCGGTTTGGATTGAGCTTGATCGCCGCGCCGTAATCGGCGACCGCCTGGTCGAAGTCGCCGTTCGAGGCGTAGGTGTCGGCGCGGTTGTCGTAGGCGTTGGCGTAATTCGGATTGATTTTTATCGCTTCGTTGTAGGACGCGATCGCCCGCTCGTGGTCATCCCTATTGAAAAACGCAAGGCCCAGGTTGTTGTTGGCGATGGCGTTCTTCGGATTGAGCTTTATCGCTTCGTTGTAATCGGCGATGGCGCGGTCGTAGTCATTTTTGGCGGTAAAGGCATTGCCGCGATTGTCATAAGCGGCGCCATATTTCGGATTGAGTTTGATCGCTTCGGTGTAATCGGCGATGGCATTGTCGTAATTCCTCTTGTGGTAATTAGCGAGACCGCGATCGGTGAAATACACGGCGCTCTTCGGATTGATCCGGATCGCCTCGTTAAAGTCCGAAATAGCGCGATCGTAATCCCGCTTGGCGGCGTAGGCGTCGCCGCGATTGTCGTAGGCCGCGGCGTCCTGCGGATCGAGCTTGATCGCCTCGCTGTAGTCGGCAATGGCGCGGTCGTAATCCTTCTTGTTGTAATACGCCCCTGCACGATTCAAATAATATTGGCTGTTTTTCGGATCGATCCGGATCGCCTCGCCGTGATCGGTAATGGCGCGGTCGTAGTCCTTCCTGGCGGAGAATATATCGCCGCGGTTGTCGAAGGCGGCGGCATATTGCGGATTGATCTGGATCGCCGCGTTGTAGTCGTCAATCGCGAGATCGTACTCCTGCTTGGCGAAATACGTGAGGCCGCGGTTATTGTAGGCCTGAGCATATCGGGGATTGATCTTGAGTGTCGCGGTGTAATCCGCGACCGCGCGATCATGTTCATTCTTATTGTAATAAGCGTTACCGCGATTGAAGTAGGCATCGTAAAGCTGTGCATCGTATTTGAGAGCCTCGGTGTAATCGGCGACGGCGCGGTCAAGGTCATCCTTGTTGGCGTAGGCGAGGCCGCGGTTGAAGTAGGCAATGCCGTAGCGCGCGTCGAGCCGGATGGCCTCGTTGTAGTCGGTAATAGCACGGTCGTAATCGCGTCGCACCGCGAACACCAAACCGCGATTGCTGTAGGTGATGGCTTGAGCGGAATCGAGCCGCAGCGCCTCATTGTAGTCGGACAAAGCCCGGTCGAAATCCTGCTTGTCGTAGTAGGCGAGACCGCGATTGGCGAAGGCGAGCGCGTAACTCGGATTATAGCGAAGCGCCGAGCTGTAATCGGAGATGGCCTGGTCGTAGTTCTGCTTGGAGTAATACGCGAGGCCGCGATTGTAATAGGCCAGCACGTCAGGTCTGATCCTGATCGCCTCGTTATAGTCGGAGATGGCGCGGTCGTTGTCGCCTCGGATGGTGTACACGTTGCCGCGCGCGACATACGCGCTGGCGTAATTTGGATCGAGCCGGAGCGTCTCGCTGTAGTCGGATAACGCGCGGTCTAGCGAGCCGCTATTCTTTAAGGCCAGGCCGCGGTTGTGATAGGCGATGACGCTTTCGGGATCGAGAGCGATGGCCTCGGTGTTGTCGGCGATCGAGCGGTCAAAATCCTTCAGGGTGTAATACGCCAGACCCCGGTTGATGTAGGCGATGGAGCGGTTTTTTCTGGTTTCGCGACCGGACTGAATCAGCGTCGTGCAGTTTCTGATCTGCGTGTTCCAGTCGATATCCGAGCCGCCGGTGCAATAGCTCCATTGCGGCGCGAGTTGCGCTTGGGCGTGCGTCCCCAACAGGGCAAGCGCGGCCACAACCAGCAGCACAGGGCGTGCAATCCTCGCTGCCCGCGCGCGCGTATCCCTTGCGGCGCCAATGATTGGAGCATGCTCTTCCAAACTCATATTCTACCCCTACCGGTCGCGCTCGCCCCCCACTATTCATGTGACAATTTATTCGCGAAATTGTCCAGGGTGTAGGGGCTGCTATTCGCGCGAAAGGTTCACGTAGTGACTGGATTAACTCTGCCTGCGGATGCCCCGAGCAATGGCGCGAAACGCCCTAAAGTTTGCGAAAAAAGGGCGTTGACGTCCCATTAACAGCGGCCACGTAGCTTGTAGGGCTGTTGTGCAAGCCCCGCGAGTTGTCATGTCGTTGCAAGGCCCGCTTGTTATCATCTCCGAAAAGCCGGCCATGGGTCTTGTCCAGGCCTTTACCAAGGCGGGCGCCTTTCCGATCGTGGAGGCGCGCTGGGTCGATGCTTTGACTGCGATTACGTCGATACAACCAGCGGCGGTGGTCATCGCCGAGATGGATTTGGTCGAATCCCCGATCTTCACCGCCTTCGCGAAACAGATTGCGCGCGCGCAGCCTTTTGTTCCGGTCATCGCGCGGGTTCGGGAGATCGACGATGTAGCTTACAAGGATGCGCTTGCCGTCGCGGCCGATGTGCCAGTCGAGCGCCTGATTGCACGGCTTGCGGCGGCACTGCGCGTGCGCGCCTTGCATGCAACCGTGCTCCGCCGCATGGATATGCTTGCGTTGGAGAGCGGTTCGCTGCCCGCACTTGCGACCAGCAATCCGCTGGAGGACGCAACCGTGCTGGTGCTCGGCCGCGGGCGCTCTTATCCGACGCTGAGCGTCGCCGTCGGCGAACGTGTCGGTGTGATCGGGGCATTGAGCGTGGAAGCCGCCGGACAATGTCTGGCCGCGCGCGCGATCGACGGCATTGTGATCGGCGATGGCTTTAGTTCGCGCATCATCGATGCGTTTCTGATCGTGCTTGGCGAAGACGCGCGATTTCGCGATCTCCCAGTCGGCGTGCTGGGCGACGGCGCGTGCCCGGCGGAAATGCCAAATATCCTGCGCGCGCGCGATCCCATTCGCCTGGTCGAGCGGATTCTGCCGCTCACGCGGCTGCACGCCTTCGATGCGCGGCTCAAGCGCATGCTCAAATCACTCGAATGCAAGGGCATGCTCGATCCGGAGACCGGATTGCTCAACGAGAAGGCATTCGGTCAGGATCTCACGCGCGCGATCGATGAGGCGAACGAGCGCGGCAGCGGTCTCTCAATCGCGCGGTTTTCCTTCGATGCCGTGCTCGACCGGCGTACCGGGATGGATGCCGCGCGGGTGGTGAGCCGGATCATGCGCAAAGTGGATTTCGCCTGCCGCCAGGCGGACGGCTCGATCCTGACAGTGTTCACATCGACCGATCTGCGGGCGGCGCATGTGGTGGCGCGGCGGCTTGCGAGCGTGCTCAAGCACACCATGCTGCGGCCGGATCATGCCCAGACGTCAATTGTGCCCGATGTCACGCTGGCGACGCTGAAATCGAGCGACACGATGTTCTCGCTCATGGCGCGCGTGGCGCCGCGCACGGTTGCCGCCGAGTAGGCAGTGGCTTAAGTCTAGCGGGCCAACCGAAAGGGTCCGCCCATGCCGCCAGCAACCGCCCAAGCGCAAAACTTAAACCCGCTCGTGATCGATGTCGTCTCGGACGTGGTCTGCCCGTGGTGTTACATCGGAAAACGCCGCCTGGAGAAAGCCTTGGCGTTAAAGCCGGGAATTCCGGTTGAGGTCAGGTTCCGGCCCTATTTTCTCAACCCCTGGGTTCCGCGCGAGGGCATGAGCCGGGACGAATACCTCACCACAAAATTCGGCTCGGTCGAGCGCTATAAGGCCATTGCCGGCCGGGTCGGCGCGGCCGCGGCGGCCGAGGGCCTTGCTTATGCGGCCGACAAGATGACGCGGCAGCCCAATACGCTCGACTGCCACCGGCTGATCCTGTGGGCGGACAAGGAGGGCAACGCCGCGGGCATGAAGCAGCGGCTGATGGACCTGTATTTCTCCCAAGGCGGCGATCTGTCCGACCCGAACCTGCTGGTGCGGGCGGCGGCCGATTGCGGCCTCGACGGCGAGAAGGTGCGCGCGATGCTGGCGAGCAACCAAGATGTGGAACAGATCGAGCGTGAGGCCAATTCGGCCAAGGATGCGGGCATCGACGGCGTGCCGACCTTCATTTTCGGCGGGGTGACGGCGGTCAGCGGCGCGCAGTCGCCGGAGATGCTGGCGGATGCTATCGAGCAAGCGGCGAACGATCGCGAACGCTTGCTCGCCGAGCCGCGCGCGACCGGTACCTCATGATTTAGCGGGCGAAGCGCAGCGCCAGCACCAGGATCGCGCTCGCGGCAATCCAAGAACCGATGATGCGGACCCCAATCAGCTGCCAGTGAAGCCGCAGCCGCGATGCGCCTTCGATCACGGCCATGATCAAAAGCGCCGCGCCGCAAAACGTGCCGAGTTGAATAATGATTGCCTCGCGCACCGAGATGGCCACGGGCGGCGAGTCGAGCGCAAGCGCGGCCCCGGTCGCAGCCGCCAGCAGGCTCACGCCAAGTGGCGGCAATGAATATGCCATCGCAACCAGTGCGCCGATGACAAGGGTCAACGCCAGCAGAGTCTCGCCGGCATAGGTCGGAACGTATGCGCTCGCGATGGTGGCAAATCCGGCCGTGAGCCCGAGCGCGAAAGCGATCCGAAACATCCAACGCTCGCGCGGCACCTGGCGTGCGAGCAGCAGCCCCATTCCCAGGATCGCCACCGCATGCACCGGCACGAACAGCGGATGCAGCAATCCCCCAGGGAAGCCCCCTGCTCCGTCGAATGGCGCATGAGCTGCGGCGATGTCCGGAACAATGATCAGCGCAAGAACGATCAGCGTGTGGGCGGCAGTCATACGAGCCTGCCAAGAAAGATCGCGCCGGCACCAGCGATGAGCGCGCCAGCCGCGCGCACCGCAATCTTCCCCGTGGGCCAGCGTGCGAGCAGGCCAAAGCCAAGCCCGGCAAGGTGCAGCAGCCCGGTCGCAATCACAAAGCCGAGCGAATAGGCCACCGCGTCGGCGCCCGCAGGAAGTTCCGTGCCATGGGCGTGGCCATGGAATATCGCGAACGCGCCCACGATGACCAGCGCGATCCATAGGGGCGGGCGCACCTGGAAAGCGACCATCAGGCCGAGCACGAGCGCAGAAGTCGCGATGCCGATTTCGGTGCCGGGCAGTGGGATGCCCAATATGCCAAGCGCGCCGCCCGCGGCCATGATCAATGGGAAAGCCACCGGAAGGAGGAAAATCGCCGGGCGCCCAAGAAACGCGCCCCACAAGCCCACCGCTACCATGGCTACCACATGGTCAGGCCCAAATACCGGATGAGCCAGGCCACCGAAAAATCCGCCGGCGAGAGCGCCGCTATGCGCTCCGGCCGGTACGGCTGCCAGCAGCACCATCAGGGCGACAATAAATCGGATGACTCCGGGCGACATGCGCGGCATTATAGCCGATATCGCGGACGCTCAAGCGGACGTGCGCGTTTCGCCGAAACGCAATCCGACTCAGGGCGGCAAAGACGCTACCGTTTGCAGGAACACATAAGAGGGGGGAAGCATGAAAAAGCTATCTGTTGCGATCGCAGTTGGGTTCGTCGCGGCCATCGCAAGCGCGCAAGCGCAGACCTACCCGACACGTGCGGTGACGGTGATCGTACCGTTCGCCCCCGGCGGGCCGGCGGATGTGACCGGCCGGATCGTCGCGGAGATATTCTCGCGGCATCTCGGAGCGCAATTCGTGGTCGAGAATGTGGCGGGCGCCGGTGGCACGCTGGGCGCGACGCGGGCGGCGCGCGCGACTGCCGATGGGTACACGCTCATCTCCGGACATATGGGCACGCATGCGGCCGCGGTCCCGCTTTATCCTAACCTCGCCTACAAGCCCGATGTCGATTTCGAACCGGTCGGGTTAGTCTCCGAGCAGCCGGAGTTGCTCACGGTGCGGAAGGATTTTCCGGCCAATAACCTGAAAGAGTTTGTCGCTTACGCCAAGGCCAACGAGGCCAAGCTGAACATGGCGCATGCCGGTGTCGGCTCGGTATCCTATGTCGGCTGCGTGATCCTTAATTCGGCAATCGGGATCAAGCCGACGATGGTCCCGTTCACCGGTACTGCACCAGCGCTCACCGCGATGCTTGGCGGTCAAGTGGATTATGTCTGCGATCCGATCCTGGGCCCGCTGCCGCACGTGCGCGCCGGCACGCTCAAGGCGCTGGCCATCGCTACAGGCAAACGCAGTCATTTGCTGCCGGACGTTCCCACTTCCGCCGAACAAGGACTGCCGCAATTCGACGTGGCGCCGTTCTATGCCATATTCGCGCCCAAGGGCACACCGCAGGCGGTGCTCGACAAACTGGTCGAGGCGCTCAACAAAGGGCTCGACGAAGAAGCCGTGCGCAAACGGCTCGGCGATCTCGGTTCCGAAATTCCCGACAAGAGTAGACGCGGGCCGAAAGCATTGGCGGCGTTGGTGAAGAGCGAGATCGCGCGCCTCACGCCAATCCTGCAAGCGGCAACCGCCAAATAGCGCCTGCGAGTCTTATGCAATTTTTTTGGCTCGCTGAGACCGAGCGCACGGCCAATCAAACGCGCCCGACGAAAAGAGCGCCCACCAAATCACCGGCGGCTGGAAAAGAAGGCGGAACCAGTAATACCACTGCGCAATGGGAAGTCCTTCGACTGATAAACCTTCGACGGCGTTCTTGATGTTGGCTGGGAAGACGGCGACGAAATAAATCGCCAGCATGACGCCGGCGAGCCAGCGCAATCGTGGGATCAGCAGTCCGAACGCGCCGGCCAGTTCGCATAGTCCGGTGAAGAATACAACCGCCTCGTGAAAAGGTACGAAGCGCGGCATCATTGCGAGATAGCGCTGCGGGGTCACCAGATGATCGATGCCGGTGAATATCAGCGCCAGCGCGAGACCCCAACGCATACAGGCGCGCCAATCCTGCAACGCGGCCACGCCGAATCGTCCAGCCAGCCAAGCAAGCAATGTGATCGCGCCGATGAGCGCAAAGAAAATCATCTCGGCCTCTCACTGATTAGGTAATCACAGCGTGCGCGCGATCAAGCCGCCTTGGCCTGTTCGGAGAGGCGCACGAGCGAGCGCAGGATCGCGGCGGTGCCCTTGAGCCGCTCGTCCGGATGCTCCCAGTCCTCGAACAATACGACCTTCTGGTCGGGCCGCACGCGGGCCGCCGGCCCCTGCTCGCGAATATAGGCGATGAGCCCTTCCGGGTTGGCGAATGTGTTGTCGCGGAAGGCAAGTACCGCACCCTTCGGGCCGGTCTCGATCTTCTCCACGTTGGCGCGGCGGCACAGCGATTTGATGGCGACGATTTTGAGCAGATGCTCGACTTCGGCGGGTAATGTTCCGAAGCGATCGACGAGTTCGGCGCCAAAGGCTTCGATCTCCTGTTCGTCCTCGATCTCGGCGAGCCGGCGATAGAGCGCCAAGCGCACGGAAAGGTCGGCGACGTAATCCTCCGGGATCATCACCGGCGTGCCGATGGAAATTTGCGGAGACCAGCGGTCGGCGACCGGCTCGGCGATGCCGGCCTTGAGGCCGGTCACGGCTTCCTCCAACATCTGCTGGTAAAGCTCAAAGCCCACTTCCTTGATGTGGCCGGACTGTTCCTCACCGAGCAGATTGCCGGCGCCGCGGATGTCGAGATCGTGGGAGGCAAGCTGGAAGCCGGCACCGAGGGTATCGAGCGATTGCAGTACTTTGAGCCGCCGCTCGGATTGCGGCGTGATCTTGCGCGCCTCAGGCAAGGTGAACAGCGCATAGGCGCGCAGCTTCGAGCGTCCGACGCGGCCGCGCAGCTGGTAGAGCTGGGCGAGGCCGAACATGTCGGCGCGGTGCACGATGAGGGTGTTGGCGGTCGGGATGTCGAGGCCGGATTCGATAATGGTGGTGGAAAGCAGCACGTCGTACTTGCCGTCGTAAAACGCCGACATGATGTCTTCGAGCACGGCCGGCGGCATCTGACCGTGCGCCACCGCCACGCGCACTTCCGGCACCTGCTTGTCAAGAAATTCCTTGGCGCCGGCGATGTCCTCAATGCGCGGACACACGAAAAACGACTGGCCGCCGCGATAGCGTTCGCGCAAGAGCGCCTCGCGCACCACCACCGGATCGAACGGCGAGATGAAGGTGCGCACTGCCAGACGATCGACTGGGGGTGAGGCGATGATGGATAGATCGCGCACGCCGCTCAAGGCCAGCTGAAGCGTGCGCGGGATCGGGGTCGCGGTGAGCGTGAGCACATGCACCTCGGCGCGCAGCTGCTTTAACCTCTCCTTGTGCGCGACACCGAAATGCTGCTCCTCGTCAACGACCAGCAGGCCGAGGTCTTTGAACTTGATCGCCTTGCCGAGCAGCGCATGGGTTCCGATCACGATATCGATCCCGCCGTCGGCGATGCCGGCCTTCACACGCTTGAGTTCCACGGCGGAAACCAGGCGGGAGGCTTGCGCAATGTGTACCGGCACGCCGCGGAAGCGATCGGTGAAGGTTTTCAGATGCTGGCGCGCCAGCAGCGTGGTCGGCACCACCACCGCCGCCTGCTTGCCGTTCATCACCGTGGCGAAGGCCGCGCGCAACGCAACTTCGGTCTTGCCGAAGCCGACATCGCCGCAAATCAAACGATCCATCGGCCGGCCGGCGGCGAGATCATCCAGGGTGGTGTCGATCGCGGCCTGCTGATCGTCAGTCTCCTCATAGGGGAAGCCGGCGCAGAACTCGTCATAGAGGCCGGCGCCGACGGCGAGACTTGGCGCCGCGCGCAGCTTGCGCTCGGCCGCGACCTTGATGAGTTCGTTCGCCATGTCGCGGATGCGGCTTTTGAGCCGCGCTTTGCGGGTCTGCCAGGCGGTGCCGCCGAGCCGGTCGAGATCGACGCCGGTTTCCTGCGAGCCATAGCGCGAGAGCAGATCGATGTTCTCCACCGGCAGGAAAAGCTTGTCGCCTCCGGCGTAATGGATTTCGAGGCAATCGTGCGGGGCGCCGGCCGCTTCGATGTTTTTGAGGCCGACAAAACGGCCGATGCCGTGGTCGACATGGACGACGAGATCGCCGGCCGAGAGACTCGTGACCTCGGCGATGAAATTTTCCGCGCGCTTGGCGGCGCGGCGCGGCCGCACCAGGCGGTCGCCAAGGATATCCTGCTCGCTGATGACGGCGACATCGGCGGTCTCGAAGCCGGATTCGAGGCCAAGCACGCCGAGCGCAACCTGCGGCTTGGGCAAGGCGAGCGCATGCGGCCAGGATGCGACGGCGGAAAGTTTTGCAAGACCGTGATCGGCGAGCACGTGGCCCATGCGCTCGCGCGAGCCTTCGCTCCAGAGCGCGATCAGCACGCGCTTGCCGCCCGCCTGCAGCGCCAGCACATGCTTGCCTACCGCGTCAAAGACATTGGCGCCGGCTTCGACACGCTCGGCCGCAAAATTACGCCCGCCGCGCGCGCCGATGTCGATCATGGCGCCCTCGCCCGGCACCGCAAAGGGCGTGAGCCGCGCAAGCGAGACGTTGCGCAAACGCTGCTGCCATTCGGTTGCGGTGAGATAGAGCCGCTCGGGCGGCAGCGGCTGATATGGCGGGGCGGTATCGTGAGCCTGCGCCTGGCGGCGCGCTTCGCAATAGTCGGTGATTTGCGCAAGGCGCTCGTTGGCGGCCTCGTCGTCAAGCGGTTCGAGCACGACCGGCGTGCCGGGCAGATAATCGAACAGCGTGTCGAGCCGGTCGTGAAACAGCGGCAGCCAATGTTCCATGCCGGGATGGCGGCGGCCTTCGCTGACGGCCTCGTAGAGCAGATCATCGCGCGCGGGCGCGCCAAAGGCCGCGACATAGCCGGTACGGAATTTGCGGATGGTGTCGGGATTGAGCTGGAACTCGGCCACCGGCACCAGATCGAGCGCGCGCAGCTCGGCCGCCGTGCGCTGCGTCTCCGGGTCGAAACTGCGGATGGTTTCGAGCGTGTCGCCGAAGAAATCGAGCCGCACCGGCAGGTCCATGCCCGGGGCATAGAGATCGACAATGCCGCCGCGCACCGCATAGTCGCCGGGCTCGCGCACGGTCGAGGCGCGGAGGTAGCCATTGAGTTCGAGCCAGCGCGTGACGCCTGCCATCGACAGCATATTTCCAGGCGCGGCCGAGAGCGCATGGTTGGCCACAAATTCTTTGGCCGGAACGCGCTGGAGCGCGGCATTGACCGTAGTGAGCAGCACCGCTGGCCGCGTGCGGCCTTTGAGCCGCGCCAGCCTTGAGAGCGCGGCCATGCGTTGCGAAACGATGGCGGCGTGCGGCGACACACGGTCGTAGGGCAAGCAATCCCAGGCGGGAAATTCCAGCACATCGATGTCGGGGGCAAAGAACGCGAGCGAGCGCGCAAGCGCCGCCATGCGCGGACCTTCACGGCAGATCACCAGCAGGCTGGTCGTGGGCGGGTCCGCGCGCGCGGCCACCGCACGGGCTAGGTCCGCGATCACCAGTCCCTCGGCGCCGTCGGCGACAATTGCGAGGGTAAGCGGCCGGTCGGGCGCCAGCAGTTCGGCGGGCGATTTTGGCATGCGCATCATTTTGCCCGCAGATGGAAATCGCGCAGACGCCGGAACAGCGCGGTGTCATGGCTTGGCGGCGTCGGACTTGCGCCGGTCACCCAATTGAGCAGATCGGGGTCGGGCAACTCGACCAACCGCTCGTACTCATCGAGCTCGGCGTCGCTGAGCTCCCCGACATGCGCATCGGCGAAGCGGCCCATGATCAAATCCATTTCGCGAATGCCGCGGTGCCAGGAGCGGAACAACAGCCGCCGGCGGCGCGCATCAAGGCCCGCGCTCGATCTTGTGCTTCCGCTCATGTCCGCTCCAACGCCAAAAACCCGGCGGGGGCCGGGTGCGAGATTTATATAGAACGATGAACGGCGGATGTCAGGGGCCGGTTCGTTCTCCCTCTCCCCGCTTGCGGGGTGAGGGGGCCTTTCGAAATGCTTAGATTGTGGAAAGCCCCCCTCATCCGACGCGCTCCGCGCTGTAGCCGATGCTTCGCATCGGCGTTCTTGCACGCTAAGAACGGTGGCCGAATGCCGCCTATGCTCTCCCCGCAAGCGGGGAGAGGTGTATGAGTTTTGTATGCGACCTTCCCTGCTCGATCCGCTGTTCGCCGCGCTCGCAAGCCTTCCCGGCGTCGGGCCGAAGGTCGAGAAGCTGTATCGCCATCTGCTCGGCCGGGCGGACGCGCCGGCGCGCATGGTCGACCTGCTGTTCCATCTGCCCGCGGGCGCCATCGACCGCCGCGCGCGGCCGAAGCTGCGCGACGTTGTGCCGGGCAATGTCGTCACCGTCGTGGTGACCATCGATCGGCATCGCCCCTCCCCGCCGCATCGCACGCGCGCGCCCTACCAAATCTATGCCAGCGACGAGACCGGCGATCTCGTTCTGACCTATTTCAATGCCAAGAAGGACTATCTGGAAAAGCTCTTTCCGGTCGGCGCGCGACGCTACATCTCGGGGACCACCGCGCTCTACGACGGCATGCTGCAGATGGTGCATCCCGACCGGGTGGTGAGCGAAGCCGATCTCGACAAACTGCCGCTGGTCGAGCCGGTCTATCCGCTGACCGAGGGGCTCTCGCTCAATCAGGTGCGCAAGACCGTCGACGGCGCGCTCGGCAAGCTGCCGGCTCTGCCCGAATGGCAGGACGAAGCCTGGCTTGCGCGCTCGCACTTTCCGACGTTTACCGATGCACTCAAAGCGCTGCATCGACCGGCTGAGCCCACCGACCTGCAGCCCGAAGGGCCGGCCTGGTCGCGGCTCGCCTATGACGAATTCCTCGCCGGCCAGCTCGCGCTCGCGCTGCTGCGCGCGCATCAGCGCAGCCTGCCGGGCCGCGGCAGTTCCGTCGATGGCCGTCTGCGCGCGCGCATCATTGCGGCGCTGCCCTATGCGCTCACCCCCTCGCAGCAGCGTGCGGCCGGCGAAATCGTCGCCGATTTGGCGCGTCCACACCGCATGGTGCGGCTGCTGCAAGGCGATGTCGGCTCCGGCAAGACGGTGGTGGCGCTGCTCGCGGCGGCAACGGTGATCGAAGCCGGCCGGCAGGCGGCGCTGATGGCGCCGACCGAAATTCTCGCGCGCCAGCATCTCGCCACCATCGCGCCGCTTGCGGAGACCGCGGGTCTGCGCGTTGCCATCCTCACCGGACGCGAGCGCGGGCGCGAGCGCGACGAGACGCTTGAGCGGCTCGCACATGGCGATATCGATCTCTTGATTGGTACGCACGCGTTATTTCAAGACGAGGTTGCGTTCCGCGATCTTGCGCTCGCCATTGTCGACGAGCAGCATCGTTTCGGCGTGCATCAGCGCCTTACGCTCGCGCGCAAGGGCGTGGCCGTGGACGTGCTGGTGCTGACCGCCACTCCGATTCCGCGCACATTGGTGCTCACTTACTTTGGCGACATGGAAGTGTCCGAGCTGCGCGAGAAACCGGCGGGGCGTAAGCCGATCGACACCCGCGCGATGCCGCTCGGGCGGCTTGACGAGGTGGTCGCCGCCGTCGGGCGCGCGCTCGAGGGCGGCCAGCGCGTTTATTGGGTTTGTCCGCTGGTGGAGGAGTCGGAGACGAGCGACCTGGCCGCCGCCGAGGAACGCCATGCGGCCTTGGTGAAAGAATTCGGCGCGCGCGTCGATCTGGTGCACGGACGCATGCGGGGGAGCGAGAAGGATCGCGCCATGGAACGCTTTGGCAACGGCGAGACGCGGCTGCTCGTCGCCACCACCGTGATCGAAGTCGGCGTGGATGTGCCGGAGGCGACCGTGATGGTGGTCGAACACGCCGAGCGCTTTGGACTTTCGCAACTGCATCAATTGCGCGGACGGATCGGGCGCGGGGCGGAACGCTCGACCTGCCTGCTGCTCTACAAGGCGCCGCTGGGCGAGACCGCCAAGGCGCGCTTGGCAATCTTGCGCGAAACCGATGACGGCTTTCGCATCGCCGAGGAAGATTTGCGGCTGCGCGGCGAAGGCGATGTGCTCGGCACGCGCCAGAGCGGCATGCCCGGCTTCAAGCTTGCGCGCATCGAGGTGCACGGCAAGCTGCTTCCGCCGGCGCGCGACGACGCGGCGCTCATACTCAACCGCGATCCAAACCTGACCTCGCCGCGCGGGCAGGCGCTGCGCCATCTGCTCTATCTGTTCGAGCGCGACGAAGCGATCCGGCTGCTGAGGGCGGGGTAGCCCGTCACTCCGCCGGCGCGGCGGTCTGCGCCTGGTGCGTCACGCGCGCGGCGCGGGCGGTTTCCGCCATGATCGCCAGCTTTTTCTGGGCGTTGCCGTTGGGCTGCACCATGCCGGCCGACATGATCACCGTCATCGCTGACTCCACCGAGATATCGAGCTCGATGATGTTCTTGCGCGGCACATAGAAAAAGAAACCGGTGGTCGGATTGGGCGTGCAGGGCATGAAGGCCGAAACATGGTCGGTGCCCGGAAGTTGTGCTGCGATATCTTGGCCCGGCGATTGCGAGAGAAACACCAGCGACCACATGCCGGGAGCGGGAAATTCCACCAGCGCGACCTTGCGAAAGCTCGATCCGGACTTCGAGAACAGCGTCTCGAAGATTTGCTTCATTGTCTTGTAGATCGGCCGCACGATCGGCATGCGGTTGAGGATTTTCTCTCCGAACGCGACCAGCCTGCGGCCGACCAAGTTGGCAGTCAGGAAGCCGAGCAGCGTGAGCGAAACGAAGACGATGATCAGGCCCAGGCCCGGCACGCGAAGCGGCAGATAGGTTTCCGTGCGGAAGGCCACAGGGATGACCGGCCGCACCAGATCGTCGACCCAATTGATGAACCACCAGGTCAGATTGATGGTGATGTAGATCGGCCCCACCAGAATAAACCCGGTGAGAAAATAATTGCGGATGCGGCTGGCTACGCCGTGATGCACCGGCGCGGGCGCCGGCTCCAGAATGGCGATCGGCGGCGCGGGCGGGCCGGCATTATTTTCGTTCGATGTCATCACGCTCGGCTCACTCCACCGTCACCGATTTGGCAAGGTTGCGCGGCTGATCGACGTCGGTGCCCATCACCACCGCGGTGTGATAGGCGATGAGCTGCACCGGGATGGCGTAAACCAGCGGGGTTACCTCCGCCGACATCTCCGGCAGCGCGAGCGTGGTCATGGTGGCGACCGCCGCTTCTTTCGCGCCCTTGCGATCGGTGATGAGGACGATCCGCCCGCCGCGCGCGGAAACCTCCTGCATGTTCGAAACGGTCTTTTCGAACACGCCGTCATAGGGCGCGATCACGATCACCGGCATGGTTTCGTCGATCAATGCGATCGGCCCATGCTTGAGCTCGCCGGCGGCATAACCTTCGGCGTGGATATAGGAAATTTCCTTGAGCTTGAGCGCACCTTCGAGCGCAATCGGATAGGCGGTGCCGCGGCCGAGATAGAGCACGTCGCGGCTCTTTGCCAGATCGCGGGCCAGCGTCTCGATTTGCGGCTCAAGCGCGAGCGCCTGGGAGATGTGGCGCGGCACCTCGATCAATGCGCGCACAAGCCTGCGCTCATCGGTTTGCGAAAGCGTCCCGCGCGCGCGGCCGGCGGCGACCGCAAGGCAGGCCAATGCCGCAAGCTGACAGGTGAACGCCTTGGTCGAGGCCACGCCGATTTCGGGGCCCGCCAGCGTCGGCATAACGGTTGCGCTCTCGCGCGCGATGGTCGATGTCGGCACATTGACGATGGAGAGCACATGCTGCTTCTGCTCGCGCGCATAGCGCAATGAGGCGAGCGTATCGGCGGTCTCGCCGGATTGCGAAACGAACAGGGCGAGATCGCCCGGCGCGAGCGGAGCCTCGCGATAGCGGAACTCGGAGGCGACGTCGATCTCGACCGGGATGCGCGCAAAGCGCTCGAACCAGTATTTGCCGCCGAGACCGGCGTAATAGGCGGTGCCGCAGGCCGAGATCGAGATGCGCTTGAGCGCGCGGAAGTCAAAGGGCAGGTCGGCCGGCAGCAGCACGCGCTCGGCCGTCATGTCGAGATAATGCGCGAGCGTATGGCCCACGACCTCGGGCTGTTCGTGGATTTCCTTCGCCATAAAATGCTTGTGATTGCCCTTGTCGACCAGAAAGGCGGATGCGTTGGACTTGAGCACGGCGCGGCTGACCGCTTGGCCGTTCGAGTCGTGAATCTCCACGCCCTGGCGCGTGACCACGGCCCAGTCGCCGTCTTCGAGATAACTGATGGTGTCGGTGAAGGGCGCAAGCGCGATGGCGTCGGAGCCAAGATACATTTCGCCATCGCCGTAGCCGACCGCAAGCGGCGAGCCTTTGCGCGCTCCTACCAGCAGATCATTCTCGCCCGCGAACAGAAAGGCGAGCGCAAACGCTCCGCGCAGCCGCGGCAAGGCAGCCTTGACGGCCTCGACCGGCGTGCGGCCATTTTTCATTTCATCGGTAACAAGATGGGCGACGACCTCGGTATCGGTCTCGCTGCCGAAGCGGGCGCCTTTCTTTTCCAGCTCCTCGCGCAGCTCGCGGAAGTTCTCGATGATCCCGTTGTGCACCACCGCCAGCCGTTCGGTGGCATGGGGATGGGCGTTGTTCTCGGTCGGGCGGCCGTGGGTCGCCCAGCGCGTGTGCCCGATGCCGCTGGTGCCGGCAAGCGGCTCGCGGGTCAGGCGCTGTTCGAGATTGCGGAGCTTGCCTTCGGCGCGCCGGCGGACGAGGCGGCCTTGTTCAAGGGTGGCGACGCCAGCGGAATCGTAGCCGCGATATTCCAGGCGCTTGAGCGCATCGACGAGGAGGCCAGCGACCGGTTCACGGCCGAGAATTCCCACAATCCCACACAATGTCGCCTACTCCCCAGTACACGGCCGTGCCGACACAATCCTTTAAATAAGCACCTTAACCCATTGCAGATAAATTAGATTGCGTGTCATCTCGTGACGGTCTTACTTGCTCGCATGTAACCTTGGTTACATGGTGGCAGCTGTACCTGAGTCCGCCTTAATCAGATCCCTGTGGTTTCTTCTTGCCTGCCGTTTGAATGCTACGCAAGCGCTCGGCGCCGCCTTCCTTAACGACCTGCGGGGCACGGCCCAGCGCCAGGGAATTCGCCGGTACATCGCGGGTAATCACCGAGCCGGAGCCGACATAGGCCCCCTGCCCGATCTTAACCGGCGCCACCAGCGCCGTGTTCGACCCGATAAAGGCGCCCTTGCCGATCTCGGTGCGGTGCTTGGCATTGCCGTCGTAATTGCAGGTGATCGTGCCGGCACCCACGTTAGCGCCTTCGCCGACGGCCGCGTCGCCGATGTAACTGAGGTGATTGGCTTTGGCGCCGGCCTCGATGCGCGCCTCCTTTATCTCCACGAAATTGCCGATGTGCACGCCCTCGCCGAGCCGGGTGCCCGGCCGCAGCCGTGCAAATGGGCCGACAATCGCGGCTTTGCCGACATGCGCACCATCGAGATGCGAGAAGGAGCGGATGGTCGCGCCGTCTTCGATCACGACACCGGGTTTGAATACCACATAGGGTTCGACTACCACGTCCTTGCCGAACTTGGTGTCGGCAGAAAGGAACACTGTTTCCGGCGCGACCAGGGTCACTCCGGCTTCAAGCGCTGCGTTGCGCAGGCGCTGTTGCAAAACCGCCTCGGCTTGCGCCAGTTGCGCCTTGGTGTTGATCCCTCGCACTTCATCCTCCGTCACTTCGATCGCCGATGCCCGCAAGCCCATGGAACGGGCCAGCGCGACCGCATCGGTCAGATAGAACTCATGCTTGCGGTTGTCGCTTCCGATGCCGCTCAAGATCGCAAGCGCGTGTGGGCCCGCGAGCGCCATCAGGCCGCCGTTGCACAGCGCGATCGCGCGTTCGCTCTCGTTCGCATCCGCGTGCTCGCGGATGGCGACGAGTTCGCCGCCCGCGGTCACCAGCCGGCCATAGCCGGTGGGATCGGCGGGCCGAAATCCGAGCACCGCCACGGCCGCGCCATCGGCGAGCGCCACGCGCAGCTTGTGAAGCGTCTGCGGCTCGATCAGCGGCGTGTCGCCGAAGACAACCAGAACATCGTCGATGCCGCGCGCGATCGCGGACTTTGCCGCGAGCACCGCATGGGCCGTGCCGCGCCGCTTGGCCTGAATAAAAAACTCCGCATCCGGAAGCACCCGTCGTGTTTCGGCTGCGACCTCCGCGTGCTCAGGCCCGACCACCACGGCGGTCCGCGTCTGTCCGGCCGCCCTTAGCGCCGTCAACACATGGGCGAGCAACGATTGCCCGCCGATCCGGTGCAAGACTTTCGGCCGGGGCGAAAGCATGCGGGTGCCCTCGCCGGCCGCAAGCACGATTGCCAGACAGGTTCTCATCACAGCTCCGACTTCGCGCCGTCATAGCCGAGCGCAAGTGGCGGGGAAAGGCCGCCATCGCAGCCTTCGACGCACTGAGGCAGCGGGATCAAACCAAATCTGCTAATGTTTTCAAAGAGCTGATTCGCGGCCAGGAGATGCGGCAGTGGCCGAAGACGAGTCACGTGCGACGCTGAACACGCCTGCGCAATTGGATGGGTCGACAATGTGGCGACTCGGACGGTGGGGCGTGGCGGCGATCGCGGCGGTGAGCTTGGCATTGCTCGTCGGCAGTTCCGAGATGGGCTTACGCCGGATCGTACTTGCATTCGCCAACATTCAGGGCACGGCAGCACCACCACAGCCGCGCGAAAGCGGTGAGATCGCGCGGCTGTCCGAGGCGTTGAACAGTCTCACCAATGATCGTGAACGGTTGCTGGCGCGCCTCGATGCGATCGAGCGCAATCTCGACGATTTGACTGGCTCGGTCACACTCAATAACACGCCGCCGCGTCCGGTCGAGACCGTTGCGCCGCCGCCAGCGGCAGCATCGAATGCGCTGGTGATTGTCCCACCCCACATTCCCTCGGGTGTCCCGCAGAGCGTTGCTGTGACTACTCCCTTAATCGTTGAATCAAGTGCGCCGGCGAGCGTTCCGGCCACATCCAATCCCACGATCTCCAATCCCACAAGCGCGATGCCGCAATCAACGCCGATTCCATCAGTGCAGGATGTCCCAACGCTCGACACGCCACCTACCGCAAAGGTCGATTTCGGTGTCGACCTTGGCAGCGCACCGACGATCGAGGGGCTGCGCGCGCTGTGGACATCGGCCAAGGGCCGGCACGGCGCGTTGCTGGATGGCTTGCGTCCGATCGTCGTGCTGCGCGAGCGCGTAAAACCGGGCGGCGTGGAATTACGGCTGGTGGCCGGCCCGCTGCCCAGCGCGGCGATGGCGGCACGCATGTGCGTGGTGATCACTACCACGGGTACGGTGTGCCAGCCGGCCGTGTTCGACGGCCAGCGATTGGCGCTGCGGTAATGGCAAGACGGCGCTATCGTCCATCATTTGCACAAATCTGCTGGCTCGCGGCGCTTGGCGTTGTCGCGGTCGGTGGCGCACTCTTTCTGCGCTACCGCGTGATCGAGGAGAGCGCGGTCGGGCTTGCCTGCGATGCGGGCATGCGAACATGGACGTGCGAAATCCGCCGTATCGCGACGCTGATGTTCAACAATTCCGTGTTCGGCTATGGCGCGCTCGCCGCCGCCGTGCTCAATCTTATGCACCCGTCCATCGTGCTCTTTTCGGTTGCTCTGCTCGCCGGCGGGGCCGGCGTCGTGCTTTACAATGCCGGGCTGTCCGGGCTCGCCGTTGCGCTATTGATTCTCAGTCTGGCGCGGCCCGCGCCCGAACCAGAATGACCGCAAGCGCGGTGAGCGCCGCGCATAGCCACAGCGCCTGCCAATTCGCCACAGTCTCGTTGAAGACAATGTAGATCGCGCAGAGCAGGAGCACTCCGGCCACCAAATATTCGGCAATCGCCGGCGCGCCAGCTGGGCGCGGCAGCAGGACACTTTGCAGCAGAAGCGGAACCGTCGCGGCGGTGAGCGACGGGAAAGGAAATTCCCGATAGCGCGGATCGAAGACGAGTCCAAGCGCGGTCTGCACCGCGAGCACACAAAGCACGATCAGAACTGCGCCGAGCGCAAGCGCAAGCGGTTCGCGGATGCGATCTTCGGCCGAGGCAAGCACGCGGTCGAAGCTTGGGATGGCAACGCGCGACATCAGACCCATCGCGCCGACGATAGGCGCCGCGATCGCCACTGCAAGAAGCGCCAGCGATCGCACCCAACCGCCTACACCCAAGCTTTCGACAAGCACATTCTCGACCGCCCAACCCACGAGCACTCCGGCGATCAATGCATTGCAGACAATCGCCAACATCAAGCCGCGCGCGGGCTCGGGTTGCGGGCGGGCGCGGCGATATGCAAGCAGGCTAAAGCCGAATATCAGCGCCGCGAGCGCCACTCCGCCTGCGGCCTGCCAGCGCCAGTGCGGATGGTTCGAGACCGGCTCGCCCCAGGCGAATTTGAATGTGCGCGTGGCGTCATCGAGTAGCCCCCAATGACCGCCGACGGTGCCCTCAAGCTGGCGTTTCCAGGGCTGATCGTAAGCTTCGATTACATTGACGCGGAAATTTTCGCGCCGGCCGCGCGCGAGAATATCCTGGATCACGCGCGCCTGATTGGCGCGCGAAGGCAGCGCGCCCTCGCGCATCCGACCGGCGCTGGGCCATCCGGTCTCACCGATCACGATCTCCTTGCCTGGAAATTCGGCCGCCACGCGGCTGCGGATCGAGGCTACGTGATCCGCAGCATGCTCCGCAGGGATCGGAAAGTCTTCCCAGTAAGGCAAGATGTGGATGGTGATGAAATCGACCGCGTTGGCAAGCTCGCGATAGCGCAGCCAGAATTCCCATACGTCCGCGTAGGTCACCGGTTGCGGCACTTGCGTCTTGACCGTGCGCAGGGCATTGGCCAGGTCGGCCGATGAAAGCTCGCCGCGCAGCAACACCTCGTTGCCGACAATGACGGCGCGGATGACGTCGGGGAATTGTTTCGCAAGCGCGGTGCCGGTGGCGATCTGAAACTGATTGCGCTCGGGCCTACTCGAGAGCCACACGCCAAGCAGAACGCTCAGCCCATGCTTGCGTGCGATCTCGGGCACGCGGTCGAGGCCGAAATCGACCGAATAGGTGCGTACGCAACCGGTAATCCGGGAGAGTTGCGCGAGATCGTCTTCAATTTGTGAAGGCTCGATATGGGTTGTTAGGTCAAGCGGGGTCTGCGCGCCGTGGAACGGAGCGTAGGACACGCAGTAGAGCTTTTCACCCGGATCGAGCGGCGACGGCGGCATGGCTATGGCGGCGCCGAGCCGCCACCATACCGCGACAATGGCCGCCGCGGTGAGAATGAACAAAATGACAGGTTTTGGCGTGACAAATTTGGGCCGATGTGAGCCGGTCATGGTGACTGCTTCGGATTATTGAGCGTAGGGAATGTTGTAAACATGCCGTACCTTAAGGATTAACCGGGTGAGTGCTGGACAAATCGATCGGAGAAAGTCACCATGATAACCATGCGGCAGCCGGCGTCACTTTGCTGACCGAATCTTATGCTGATTATTGGTGGAACGCGGCCAATAAACCAACACGGCAAAACCTAGCCTCCCATGCGTATCAAACCATTGCGTGTACTGCCCGTTGCGCTCTGCGCAGGTATTTTGGCGCTAACCGCTCATTCCGCGCTAGCCCAAAGCGGGGTCCAAAAACCTTCAACCGGCGCCGCTGGCGAGCCTGGCAAGGACGGCCAGCGCCGTACCGAAGAGATTACTGAAGCTGCGCGCATTGTCACCGGCCCGGCCGGTAACCCTGAATGTGTCTGGCTGGGACGCAGGGTGGTCGGCCTGCTTTACAACGACGACCTCGATACCGCCTTCCGCCATTTGGACCTCTACGACCGGTTCGGTTGCCCCGGTCCCCATGTCCAGCAGGCGTTTCGCTGCGTCATACGGCAAGGAAGCAGCGAGGCGGTCCGGGTCCACGCTTGCTGGCTGAATCCAGCCCTGCAGGTACAACCGGCGGCTGCGGCGACCGTACCCCCGGGGGGCGCGGGCAGTGCGACCCGGTAACCAGTTTTCTAATGCTACAAAGCAACACAGGCGTGCCTTTAATTGGCCATGACCGCAAACTAAAAAATGAATGTCCTCAGGCTGCTTCGCTGCTGACGCCGAGCCAGGGGACGGGCGGGCGTCGAAGGCTCTAAACCCCATGCGGTCGCTTTGATGCGGTTCGTCGCTCTGGTCGTCGCGCTAGTCGCGGGCGTACATCTGGCCCTGTGGGTCCTGTTCCGGGACCAAGGCGATGCCCCCAATTTCAACGGCCGGCTCGCGAGCGTGTCGTATAATCCATACCGGGGTTTCGATAATCCCGATCACGGAACGCTTCCGACTGCTGCCCAGATCCGATCCGATCTCAAACTGCTGGCGCCCTATACGCGTGCAGTTCGCACCTATTCTTCCACCCGCGGCGGCGAACTCATTCCCGGGATCGCGAACGAATTCGGGCTGCGGGTCGCGGTCGGCGCCTGGGTGGGCGCCGAGCCAAAGAAAGACGCCAAGGACAAGCGTCCGTCGCGCAACGTACAAGAACTCCAAAAGGTCTTCGATCTCGCCCGCAGGAATCGCAACGTCGACAGCATCGTCGTCGGCAACGAGACGGTCTACCGCGGCGAGACGATCATCATCGATGATACTCGCCTGTTCCCGAAGGGGGAATTGAAAGAGCTAACTGCTGACGAGCTGAATTTGATTGGCACGGCACGCAATGCGGAGGAAGAGAAGAAACTCAAGGAGCGCGTCAACGTCGCGCGGCTGATCAAGGTCATCCAGCGCGTCAAACGCGAGACACAGTTGCCGGTGACGACCGGCGAAATCTGGAGCGTCTGGCGCGATCACCCAGAGCTGGTCTATGCCGTGGACTACATCGCCGCGCACGCCCTGCCCTATTGGGAAGGAATCGACGAGAAGGCTGCTGTAGACCAAGCGATTCATGTCTACAACACGTTGCGGCAACTCTATCCGGGCAAGCGCGTCGTGATTGCGGAATTCGGCTGGCCAAGCGCCGGCTATAATCGCCGCGATGCCGATCCCGGCCGCAGCGCGCAGGCGCTTGTGGTGCGCGATTTCGTCACCCGCGCCGATACCCAGAGCATCGATTACAACATCATCGAAGCGTTCGACCAGCCCTGGAAAACGTTTGAAGGCAGCGTCGGCACCTACTGGGGTCTATTCGACGCCAAGCGACAGCCGAAGTTCAGCTGGGCAGGACCGATCACCAACGCCGAGCATTGGAAACTCGCCACGCTCGCGGTGCTGATTGGCGTATTGCTGTCGTTGCCGCTGCTTGCGCTGCGTGACGCAACCCTCGGCCAGGCCGTGATGCGAACCGGAGCCGCCAATGTCGTCGGAGCCTGGAGCGCGATTGTCTTTGCCTATTGGCATGGCCATTATTTCGTGTGGGGGGCCGCCTTCGCGCTCGCACTTGGGCTCATTCTGCTGGTGCCGCTGATTCTAATCGCGCTCTCGCGAATCGAAGAGATCGCGGCGATTGCATTTGGCCAGAAGCCGCGGCGGTTGATCGCATCACCGTCGCTTGTGCCCGAATCTTACGTACCGAAGGTTTCCATCCACATTCCGGCCTATTGCGAACCGGCGGAAATGCTCAAACAGACGCTCGATTCCGTCGCGCGGCTCGATTATCCAAATTTCGAATGCGTGGTGGTCATCAACAACACGCCCGATCCGGCGTTCTGGCGCCCGGTGGAGGAGCATTGCCGCCTGCTCGGCGAGCGTTTCAAGTTCGTGCGCGAGGATTCGCTTACGGGTTTCAAGGCGGGCGCACTGCGGCTTGCCCTGGTCCATACCGCTCCTGACGCGGAGATCATCGGCGTCATCGACGCCGACTATGTCGTGCATCCGAATTGGCTCAAGGATCTCACGCCGACATTCGCCGACGCGAAAGCTGGCCTCATCCAGGCGCCGCAGGATCATCGCGATGGAACGCGCAGCCTCATGCATCGCGCCATGAACGGCGAATACGCCGGCTTCTTCGATATTGGCATGGTGCAGCGGAACGAAGTCAACGCCATCATCGTGCACGGCACCATGTGCCTGATCCGGCGCGCGGCGCTGGAGCAAGCCGGCGGCTGGTCAAGCGACACGATCTGCGAGGATACCGACTTGGGGCTGACCATTCTCGAGCTCGGCTGGGCAGCGCATTACACCAACCGGCGCTATGGTCATGGGCTCCTCCCCGACAACTTCCAGCAATTCAAGCGCCAGCGCTATCGCTGGGCCTATGGCGGCTTCCAGATCGTCAAGAAGCATTGGCGGCGTTTCCTGCCGGGTGCGAGTCGGCTCGCGCCCGAACAAAAGCGGCAGTTCACCATTGGCTGGCTGAACTGGCTCGGCGCCGAGAGCATCGGCGTGGTGGTCGCGCTGCTTAATCTGATCTGGGTGCCCGTTGTCGCGGTGCTCGGCGTCGCGATCCCCGACAAGGTACTCACCGTGCCGATCATTGCGGCATTCGCGGTATCGCTGCTGCATTTCATCGCGCTCTATCAGCTGCGGGTCGCGATCCCGGCCGGGCAGAGGTTCGGCGCAGTGCTCGCCGCCATGTCGCTGCAATGGACGGTGGCGCGTGCGGTCGGCATCGGCTTTGTGAAGGATCACTTGCCGTTCATGCGCACCGCCAAGGGCGGCTGGGCGCGTCGGGGCACAGACTTCCCGGCCTTCTGGGAGGCGGTGATCGGCACGCTCCTGACCGGAAGCGCCATTTTCCTTTATGCGACTAACTACGAGCAAGTGCGCGAGATCAATCTGTTCGCGCTGGTGCTGGCGGTACAGGCGCTGCCGTTCCTGGCCTCGGTCACGCTCGCAACGCTCGATGGCTCGCGCGCCAACGATTTCGCCACCTGGCGCGCACTTGAGGTCAAGTTCGCCGATCTGGTGCCGCAGCTGCAGCGTCGCACGGCCACGGTCAAGGCGACGGTTACCGACAAGCAGTTCGAGAGCGTGCAGTAATTTCAAGAGCCGCATCGCTTTTTTAGCCGCGCATCGCCGTCTCCACCAGCCGCACCCAGTACGACGTCCCGAACGGGATCACCTCGTCGTTGAAGTTATAGGCGGGATGATGCAGGCCGGCGCTCTCGCCATTGCCAACGAAGATGAAGGCGCCCGGCCGCGCATTGAGCATGAATGAAAAATCTTCTGCGCCCATCACCGGCGCGACATTGTCATCGACCCGTTCACGCCCCACCACTTCGGCGGCGACTGATGCGGCAAATGCGGCTTGGCGTTCGTGGTTGCAGGTCACCGGATAATCGCGGCGATAGGTGAGCTTGGCCTTGGCGCCATAAATCCGCGCCGTGCCTTCAATCATCTCGCGCAGGCGTCTTTCCAGCAGGTCTTGCACTTCGGGCACCAAGCTGCGCGCGGTGCCGCGCAGAAGTGCGGTCTGCGGGATGACGTTGTCGGTATTGCCGGCCTGAAAGAGGCAAATCGAAACCACCGCCGATTGCAGCGGATCGACATTGCGCGAAACGATCGACTGGATCTGGTTGATGATCTGTGCGCCGACCAGCACGGTATCGACGGAGAAATGCGGCCGCGCGGCGTGGCCGCCGACGCCTTCGATCTCGACCATGATGCGGTCAGCCGCCGCCATCAGCGGGCCAGCCCGGAGCGCAAATTCGCCCAAGGGGAGCCCGGGATAATTGTGCATGCCATAGACTTCCTCGATGGCGAAACGCTCCATCAGTCCGTCCTTGACCATTTCACGGCCGCCGCCACCGCCCTCCTCCGCCGGTTGAAAAATGACGATTACGGTGCCAGCGAAATTGCGGGTCTCGGCGAGATATTTGGCAGCGCCGAGCAGCATGGCACTATGGCCGTCATGGCCGCAGGCGTGCATCTTGCCGGGTACGGTGGATTTGTAGGGCAGATCGTTGGCTTCCTCGATCGGGAGCGCATCCATGTCGGCGCGCAGTCCGATCGTTCGGCTGCCGGCCCCTTTGCGGCCGCGGATCACACCAACCACGCCGGTCTTGCCGATCCCCGTCACCACCTGGTCGCAGCCAAAGCTTTTGAGCTTTTCGGCTACCAACGCCGCGGTGCGGTGCACGTCGAACAGCAGTTCGGGGTGGGCATGGAGATCATGCCGCCAGGCGGTAATCTCAGGGTGCAGGTCGGCGATGCGGTTTACGATTGGCATGCTGGGCTCCTTGCGGCTGCTGCGCGATGATCTAGCAGCGGGCGCAGGAGATCAACCGCATGCCGAAAATGGCGGCCCTATTGACCGGAAGGGGTACCATCCCTACACACCGCGCCGGAGAGCCCGTAGCTCAGTCGGTAGAGCACGTGACTTTTAATCACGGGGTCGTTGGTTCGAAACCAACCGGGCTCACCAATAAATTCAATAACTTAGATATTTCACTGCTTTCTCAGAAAGTGTCGTGTCCGCACTGTGTCCGCATTAACGCTGCGGGTGAAAGGCTGGACCGACTGAGCACGGCTTGTCATTGGATCGCCCTTCCCAGTTCAACGCGCGTCGCCGAATTTGCGCTCGCCGTGTGCTCCGCTTCCGCCGATCTCTCGGGCGAACAGTATCTCGTTCTTGATCACCTAGCTGCCACCATTCAAGCCAGCGCAGCCGTAGATCAGGAAACCGTCCGACGCTGCGCCGGCCGAAATCAGGGAACCGTCGCCGTGCTGTCACCAAGGGGCGCTCAGCGCCGCCGCGGTTGTCGAGGCCCGCGACAGGATTGGAACTGCCCCCTATCCAGCGCGTCGCGCGATATGCAGCATAGCTCGTGCCCTCACGCCGCGATTTCCGCGGGCTCGGCAAGGGCCAAGCCTCGAAGGTAGTCCGCAGCCTTGGAAGCCTTGCTGCACGCTGTAAAGAACGCTCGTTTGTCATCCTTCAGAAGCCCAATCCAGGAGGCGATATAGCCCGCGTTCCGAACGTCACCATCAAAGCCGAGTTCCGCGCAGAGGAAGGCGGCACCCAACTCCGCGATCAGTTCCTCAGCCGCGTAATTGCGTGAGCCGGACCGGTTCTTCAAGTCGCGATCAAGGCGCGACTTGTGTCCGGTCCAATGCGTCAATTCATGGAAAGCCACGTTGTAGAAGTGATCTGCGCTCTTGAACGCAACGAGTGCGGGCATCGAAATAAAATCGTGGCTCGGCACGTAGTTGGCTTCACCATGGCCCTCGCGAATGTCCGCGCCGGTAGTGCGCAAGAATTCGTCGGCAAGCCCGTCGCGTATGTCGGGATTACGAACGCGCATCGGCTTTGCCGTATTGATGGTGTCGGGAAGGTTCTCGCACTGGTCAACATTGAACACGGTGTATTCCCGCATCATGGGAATGATGCGTGTTTCGCCTTCCTTGCCATCTCGATCGGCGACCTGAAGTTGCTTCACGAAATAGACCTTCGTGCCGTGCTCGCCCCTGCGGACATTACCGCCCAACCCCAAAGCCTGTTTGAATGTCAGAAAGCGGGGCGTGCGATAGCCGGTCGTTTGTGCCATCCACAACAGCACGACATTGCATCCCGAGTAGGGCCGATTGGTCACGGCGTTGCACGGCGTATTCATGCCGGTCGTTGCCGACCAAGGCTTGATCCATGGCGCGGCGCCACGCTCCAACTCCGCAACAATGCGCGTCGATACCTCTGCATAGAGATCACGTTTCATAACAACCTCGCTGTTACAGCCACGCGCGACCGTGTTTTGCGAACGGCCGCACGCCCTAACAACGCCGCGTCGGGCACGGTTTCTAAATTTTGCAGCGTGATGCGAGGCGGATGGTCTCAGGGGACGGGGCGGGACCCGGGGTACGCTGGACAGGCCCCCCTCCTTTTTGCGTTCGACGATTGGGGCGCACAGATGTAGCCAATAATTTCAGCCCGTTAACTATTCATTTACCGTTGGACGCCCGCCTCACGTCGTCGACCAGTTGGCCGGTAGCGAAGGTGACAAGATAAGACCGCCGAACGCTAAGCACTCCAAGGCGGTACAAACCAAAATGCGTATGCTGCCAGACAATATAGCCTGGTTAGGCACGCATCGTGATGCTCGACTAGGTACTCAGCTCCTCTTTGTCGTCAGCATCCGAACCAAGACGAAATTTTATGTCGTAATTGATAATGAAATCTCTTTCGTCCTCGGTGAAGCCGTAGTGCCTAGCCAATTTCAAATCGATTTCGTCAAGAATATCTTTCGACTCAGAAACATTAAATTCGTCGTAGGCGATTGTAGCGCCATCCTTGGTGTTAATTGTCTTTCGAGTAGCGTGCTGCTTCAAATCCATCATGAGCTTTGCGTTTAACGCAATTAGCGAATTGTCGCCGAGAATAGACGGAGCGATGGGGAAACTTGTCGCGAGGGTATCACTTAGATGGAAGCAGTCGCCGTACACGATAAAATATGTGTAGAACAAACTGCTGTTGAGGACGGCACAAACTGCGTGGGAATGTGGCTCATCTTGGAAGTATAGATACCGACCGTGAGCGGGCGGCCCCACCCGCTTATTTTTTGCGTAATAAGGTACGCCAACTGTAGCCTTAACCCAGTACTGGGTCGCCTCTTGATAAAATATGAAGTGGTTTGTCGGGTGTGACGATGACACAAGCTGAATCGGCTTCCGTTGTCCGACAAAAACCTTGGTGAATGCGGACGCAAGCAAAGCTGCTGGAATTTTGGGGAATTGGCCTTGGAGTAGCGTGCTTTCTGAAATGCGTGTAAATTCCAACGTTGCAAACAAATTTGATCGAACCTCACTGGCCCAGCGATTGTATCGTGTAGTTACCAGAACTGCGGACCCCGCCGGTCTCATCTTTTTCGCGACGAGAATTGCGCTTCGGCAATGTTGAAGTCCCTCGAAAAGCTTTCCGGGACGATCATCACACGATATGACGCGCACCAAGTTGCACTTTTGGCTCAAATACTGGCGCAGCGTCGCCATTCGAGACGAACTTACTACGGGTAATTGGACGATAAAACTGAAATAGCCGCCGGGTCCAATAAGTTGGAGCGATCGCTCCGAACAAAGCGCGTATAAGTTACCAGTCTTCTCGACTGAATAGTCTTTGACAGTGTATTGGGTTTTGACCGCGGCATACTCCTTCCAAGGCGGGTTCCCGATGATTACGTCGAAGCCCCCCCCGCGCATAATGGCGTAGAACTCGACGAACCAATGGAATGGCTCGTGAGACTTTAACCACTTGTTGTAAGCGATCTTATCGCTGATCTTCACGCCATAATCGACCGCCAAATATCGATTGAGTTCGTCTTCTAAAGCTTTGAGTCGCTGGCGTAGTTGCAGCTTGTGCTGGGCCGGCACCGATGTACCGTCCTCAGTTTGATAGCGTCGGAATGTATCAAAGGTATGTTGAAGGTCGCCGGCCTTAGCGTTGATCTTCTCGGCGGCGTTTTCGAAATCTAACTTGCTACTAAGAGCCCTCTTGATCTCATCGTAATTGGCGTAGCCAATAAGCGTGTTGCCCGCACGAATGTTAAAATCAATGTCGGGTAATGGTTCAATACCGAGATTGTGACTGGCCAAATCCGGCGTGACTTGCGCGGCCAGCTTTAGAAATAGCCGCAACTTACAAATCTCAACCGCCTCTTCCATAATGTCCACACCAAATAAATTATTCAGAATAATATTTTTGAAAATGAAGTATCGACGATTAGGATGTACAGCAGCACGCGATAAAATCTCGCGAAAGTCGGAAAATGTGTTCGGCTGAGTATTTTCGTTGGACCTCTCGAAATCAGCAATAAACGCCGCCATTCGGTCCAGGCAGGCTTCGTAAAGCGGTTCTAGAACATTCAGCGCCGCGAAGAGAAACGCGCCCGAACCACAGGTCGGGTCGAGTATGGTAATGTGTTCGACGGCTTGCCAAAAGGCGCGCAATAATTCTGGTCCCTGGCAATTTTCGATTACGTCCTGCGCAAACTGACGGATGTCGAGATTCAACGTAATAAGATCGTTGATGTCTTGAATTTCACCGGCATCGAGCTTATGCCGCAGCTCTTCACAACGATTTCGTCGTGCGACGACTTCGCGCCACGTTTCAGTGGGCAAGCTGAGCTGTGCGGGACCTGGCTTGTTCCAATTCAGTCGCTTGGCAACAGAATTCAGTCCCGCCGCAATCTCCGCGGGTAGTGGATCGCTCACCCCGTGACGGACTGCGGGATAAATATAGCGATCAGGTGTTTCGCGTAATAAATCCCAAAGCGTCGGCCCGCCGGGATTCTCGAACGCAACCTTGCACTTGGGCTTGGCCGAATCGAACAGAAATGGGATGACCGTGTGCTTGCTTATATATTCCGTGATGTCCTCTTTGGTGTAGTAGGCTCCCATCTGTTTTTGGTTTATGTACTTTTCGAAGATATAGCCAAGGACGTCGGGATTGATTTCGTCGTCTGCGCGGATCGGGCGCTCATCTAGATGCCACTGATATTGGTCAAAATAGTTGAATATGCGGTCGAAGGCCTTGTCCGGAATTTGAATTGTCTTTCCGTATCGTTCGGGTGCTTCGAGTTCGTGGATGTCAAATATGCCACCATTGAGATAAGGAACGCGGCCGATAAGCTTCTCCAATTCGGTATCACGCTTTCGCCCACCGAGGCCCTCGTGAAAGAGCCGAAGTAAGAAGTAGCGATAAAACGAATAGAACTTGTCGTTGCCTTTCTCCTTCCGGCATCGCGCAAGCCGATTGCGTAGATAGTTGAGATCGCCGTCGAGGAAGCCCTTTTTTTGCATGAAATAAACAAACATGAGGCGGTTCAACATTACTGACGCGTACCATTCGTGGTCGCCGCTCTCTGCGATCCCTGCAATGAATTTTAGAAATGCAACGTGTTCTTGTTGGAACTGATCAAAAAAGCGCTTGGTAACACGCTCTACGTCGAAACCAGCCCGCGCGCGGCCCGTAACATCTGGCAATGAGAGGCTATCTTCTTCGTCGAGGGAAAATGCAACGGCTTGAAGTTTCTGAATAAGTGCATCGCCGGGCTGCGATGTCTGGTAGGAATGTTCACGACACGCAACTGGTTTACTAGGTTCGCGTTTGACCCACTGCCAAATCTGCGTCGTTTTGGCGGCGTCGGTAAAGATTATGAAATGCTCAAGCGCGCTCTTGGCGACCTGATTCTCAATCTTGCGACGCTCGGCGTATTCGGGCATTGGCCCCCTGGTTGACGCAGTACACTGATAGGCGACCATGCCGCGCTTATGAGCAATCGCGATGAGAGTGTAGGACTGAGTGCCGACCATAACTTTGAGCGGCGCTTGATACCGGTCCCAGCCTAACTCTTCGATGAATAGTGTTCGGAAATCGAAGTCTTTCAGGAATTGGCGAGCACGTGTGACGTTGATTGGCATCGTTTGACCTTACATCAGGGCGGGAGAAAGTCCGAGCGAGCAAATGATTTGAGGCTCACCCGATTGCTCTTGCTCATGGATGATACAAAGCCGGTCGTCCTCCCGTAGCGCCATCACCAACTCTGCGAGTTTGTCATCGGTTATGCCGGCGCGAAGTTGGCGATTGAGCGTATCGGTGGCGGATTGGCGGAGGGGGTAGCGATAAATCTCTTCGATCGCCTTCGCGAGCTCCGGCAGGTCGAACAACGAGCCTTTGACGCGTTCAGCATATCGTTTTAGCCGCTCATAAGTGCGGAACCTCGCACCGGAGGGCCGCCCCAATTGTCCACCGACAGTCTTTTCCTCGGCAGCGATAAACTCGACGCCCTTGCGCACCAAATCGTGATGGTTGTCCTGTCGAGGGAGCGCCGGCGTTTCAGGTGAGCATTCAGCGGCTTTGAGAATTTCGAATTGCGACTCCGTGATGTTATTGCCCTTGGTGTCTACCCACGCCAACGCGTCGTTTCCTTCGGCTGTGCGGAGATAGACGAGAACGCCATGGGGCTTCGTCTCGGCGGCCTGATGTGGGCGAGTCGAATAGACGACCGGGGGCAGTTCCGGGATCGTTTTTTGTAGTTCGGGAAACCGATCTATCGCATTCTTCCAAATTTGGTATGCGAAGGACGCCAGATCGACCTCAGTCTCGGCATCGCCGTCAAGAATGCCGGATTTCTCGTGGTACAGGTCGAGAAGTTTCTGGCGCTCGCTTTCATCCTCGAAGAACGCTTCGTCAGTGCCAACAACTTCGGCGTTCTCATGCAGGCGCTGGCGCACGCGGGCACGCAATCGGATAAGGTTCTCGACCCCGTCGGCAGGCAAGAACGAATAGCAAAGGATTCGTTCGGACTTTTGGCCGATGCGATCCACGCGGCCGGCACGTTGAATTAGTCGGATGATGGCCCACGGCAGATCAAAATTTACGACGATGGCCGCGTCCTGTA
>CAZNSG010000290.1:0-36715 GCA_964575715.1 uncultured Hyphomicrobiales bacterium
TGATGTCGATCGAGCTGATCCTGCTCGCGGTCAACATCAATCTTGTCGCTTTCTCCAGCCATCTCGGCGATATCGTCGGGCAGGTGTTCGCGCTTCTGGTGCTCACGGTGGCGGCGGCCGACGCCGCGATCGGGCTTGCGATTCTCGTGGTGTACTACCGCAACCGCGGCTCGATTGCGGTTGAAGACATCAATTTGATGAAGGGCTGAGATGTATCAGGCGATTGTCCTTTTACCGCTGCTCGGCTCCATCATTGCCGCGGTGATCGCGCTTGCGGGCGCGCGCCAGCGCTTTTCGGGCGGCGCGCCTGCGGCAGCGCACCATCATGCACAGGCAGTGGAGTCCGACTCGCATGACGCGCCGAATGAGCCGCCGGCCATGGGCTCGCGTGCGGCAGAGGTCATTACCACGTCATTGCTGTTCGTCGCGATGGTGCTGTCCTGGATTGCCTTCGTGCGCGTGGGCTTTGGGCATTACGACGAGCGCATTGCGCTGTTTAATTGGATGGCGTCGGGGGATTTCAAAGCCGATTGGGCGCTGCGCATCGATACATTGACCGTGGTCATGTTGGTGGTGGTGACCACGGTCTCGGCGTTCGTGCACCTTTATTCCATTGGCTACATGGCCGAGGATCCCTATAAACCGCGCTTCTTCTCGTATTTGTCGTTTTTTACCTTTGCCATGCTCGCGCTGGTGACCGCGGACAATCTGGCGCAGCTGTACTTCGGCTGGGAGGGCGTGGGGCTTGCGAGCTATCTCCTGATCGGATTTTGGTACCATAAGCCGGAAGCGAACGCGGCCGCGATCAAGGCCTTCGTCGTCAATCGTATCGGCGATTTCGGCTTTGCACTCGGGATTTTCGCCGTCTTCATGATGATGGGGTCGATCGATCTCGACACCATATTCGCACAGGCCCCCACGCTTCGGGACAAGACCGTTAATTTCTTCGGTTGGGAGGCCGATGCGCTCACGCTGATCTGCTTGTTGTTGTTCATGGGTGCCATGGGCAAGTCGGCGCAATTCCTGCTCCACACCTGGCTGCCCGACGCCATGGAAGGCCCGACGCCGGTTTCCGCGCTGATCCACGCCGCCACCATGGTGACCGCGGGCGTATTCATGGTGGCGCGGCTCTCGCCCTTGTTCGAACTCGCACCGAACGCCGCCGCCTTTGTCACGCTGGTGGGCGCGACCACGGCGATCTTTGCCGCGACCGTCGGTCTGGTGCAGAACGACATCAAACGGATCGTTGCGTATTCGACCTGCTCGCAGCTCGGTTACATGTTCGTCGCCATGGGGGTGGGGGCCTATTCGGTCGGCATGTTCCACCTGTTCACGCACGCCTTCTTCAAGGCGCTTTTGTTCCTCGGCTCGGGCTCCGTGATCATGGCAATGCACCACGAGCAAGACATCCGCATGATGGGGGGCCTGCGCGCGAAAATACCGTTCACCTACTGGACCATGGTGATCGGCACACTTGCGCTGACCGGCTTTCCGCTTACGGCGGGTTATTTCTCCAAGGATGCGATCATCGAGGCGGCCTATTCCGGGAAGAATATCTTCGCGTTCTATGCTTTTCTGATGACGGTTGCGGCGGCATGCCTCACTTCGTTCTATTCGTGGCGGCTGATCTTCAAGACCTTCCATGGGGAGCCGCACGACCGGCAGCATTACGAGGCGGCGAAAGAGAGCCCGGTGGTGATCCTCATCCCGCTTGGCGCGCTGGCCGCGGGCTGCATTCTCGCCGGCCTGCCATTTAGGGACTTGTTCGCGGGCTATAACGCCGAGAGCTTCTTCCGCGAGTCGTTGAAGCAAAGCGGCGAAGTTATCGACGCCATGCACCACGTGCCGCTCGCGATCAGCTTCCTGCCGACCGCGATGATGCTGATTGGATTCCTGATCGCGTGGCATTTCTACATCCGCCGGCCCGACATCCCCGTTGAACTGGCGCGCCAGCACGACGTGCTTTATCGCTTCCTGCTCAACAAGTGGTACTTCGATGAAATCTATGACGCGCTGCTGGTGCGGCCGACCAAGTGGCTCGGCAGGCTGTTGTGGAAGGGCGGCGATGGCTGGGTGATCGACGGCTTTGGTCCGGACGGCGTGTCCGCGCGCGTGCTCGATGTTACCCGCAACGTGGTGCGGCTGCAGACCGGCTATCTCTATCACTACGCTTTCGCCATGCTAATCGGAGCCGCGCTGCTTATCACTTGGTTCATGTTCGCCGGAGGCGTGCGCTGATGGCGAGCTGGCCGATCCTGTCCGTCACCACGTTCTTGCCGCTGGTCGGCGCGCTGTTCATTCTAGCGCTGCGCGGCGAGGATGAAGTGGCCAAGCGCAACACACGCTGGGTCGCGCTGTGGACCACGCTCATTACATTCGCCGTCTCGCTCGTTTTGCTGTGGCGGTTCGATCCGGCGCTGCCTGAATTCCAGTTCGTCGAAAAGCGCGCTTGGCTCGGCGGATACGGCACCTATCACATGGGGGTGGACGGGATTTCGCTGCCCTTTGTCATTCTGACCACGGCGCTGATGCCGCTGTGCATCGTTGCGAGCTGGCTGACCATCGAGACCCGCGTCAAGGAATACATGGTGGCGTTTCTCGTGCTCGAGACGCTGATGGTCGGCACGTTCTCGGCGCTCGACCTCGTGCTGTTCTATCTGTTCTTCGAGGGCGGACTCATTCCAATGTTTCTCATTATCGGCGTGTGGGGCGGGCCACGCCGGGTCTATGCCAGCTTCAAGTTTTTTCTCTACACCCTGCTCGGCTCGGTGCTGATGCTGCTCGCGATCATGGCGATGTACTGGCAGGCCAAGACCACGGACATCACGGTGCTGCTGCATCACAATTTCCCGCGCGAGATGCAGAGTGCGCTGTGGCTTGCGTTTCTTGCTTCCTTCGCGGTCAAGCTGCCGATGTGGCCGGTGCACACCTGGCTGCCCGATGCGCATGTGGAAGCGCCAACCGCGGGCTCGGTGATACTGGCCGCGATCCTGCTGAAGATGGGCGGCTATGGATTCTTGCGCTTCTCATTACCAATGTTCCCAATCGCTTCGCATGATTTTGCGCCGCTGATGTTTGCGCTCTCGGTGGTCGCCATCATCTACACCTCGCTGGTGGCGCTGATGCAGGAGGATATGAAGAAACTTATCGCCTATTCCTCGGTCGCGCACATGGGATTCGTCACCATGGGCATTTTTGCCGCGACCGCGCAGGGCGTGGCCGGCGGTATTTTTCAAATGGTGTCGCACGGCATTGTGTCGGGCGCGCTGTTCCTGTGCGTCGGCGTGGTCTACGACCGCATGCACACGCGCGAGATCGCGGCCTATGGCGGTCTAGTCAATCGCATGCCGGCCTATGCCGCGGTGTTCATGGTATTCACGCTGGCCAATGTCGGGCTGCCCGGCACGTCGGGCTTTGTCGGCGAATTTCTCGCGCTGATCGGCACCTTCAAGGTGAACGTTGCGGTCGCAACGCTTGCCACGGTCGGGGTGATCCTGTCCGCGGCCTATGCGCTGTGGCTCTTCCGCAAGGTCATCTTTGGCACGCTTGAGAAGCCAAGTCTCGCCGGGATCAAAGATCTCAATTATCGCGAGATCGCGATCTTTGCGCCGCTGGTCGCGCTGACAATTCTGCTCGGCATCTACCCAAAGCCGGTGCTCGACGTGTCAGCTAGTTCGGTGACGGCGCTCATCGAGAACTACCACAAGGCGCTGGGTGCGGCCAAATCGGCGGCCTTGGTCAAATGAGGACAGGCCGATGAACCAGCTGCTTGCGCTTTGGCCGCTCCTGCCTGAAATCGTGCTCGCGGTTGGTGCCATGGCGCTGCTCATGTTCGGCGCCTATGGCGGGGAGCGGGCGACCGCGATCATCCAGGTTTCGGCCATCGCCTTGCTCGCGGCTGCGGCCATTCTTGTCGCCATGCTGCCGGACGGCCGCTTCAGCGGCAGTTTTGCGGCCGATAACTTCTTTGTTGTCGACGACTTTGCGCGTTTTCTCAAAGTTCTCGCTTTTGCGGGCTCGGCCGTGGCGATCGTGATGTCGCTCGACTATCTTGCCGTCGAGAAGCAACAGAAGTTCGAATATGCCATCCTGATTTTGCTCTCGACGGTCGGCATGGGAATGATGATCTCGGCCGCCGACCTGATCGGGCTTTATCTCGGCCTTGAGCTGATGAGCCTTGCGCTCTACGTCGTTGCGGCATCGAACCGCGATTCCGTGCGCTCGACGGAAGCCGGCTTGAAATATTTCGTGCTCGGCGCGCTGTCCTCCGGCATGCTGCTTTACGGCTGCTCGCTCATTTACGGATTCACCGGCACGGTATCCTTCGCCGGCATCGCCGAGGCCTCCAGGCAAGGCGGCATCGGATTGACTTTCGGCCTGGTATTTCTGTTCGCCGGCCTGTGCTTCAAGATTTCGGCGGTGCCGTTCCACATGTGGACGCCCGACGTCTACGAAGGCGCGCCCACGCCGATCACCGCATTCTTTGCCGCCGCTCCAAAAATCGCAGCAATGGCTTTGTTCCTGCGGGTAGCGATTGGTGCGTTTCCCAATATCGTTCCGCAATGGCAGCAAATCATTGTCTTCGTTGCGATCGCCTCGATGGTACTTGGCGCTTTCGCCGCGATCGGCCAGCGCAACATCAAGCGGCTGATGGCCTATTCCTCCATCGGACATATGGGATTCGCGCTGATCGGGCTCGCGCCGGGCACGGCGGGCGGCGTGCAGGGCGTGCTGATCTACATGGCAATCTATATGGCAATGACGCTCGGCACGTTCGCGGTAATTCTCTCCATGCGTCGCAATGGGGAGATGGTGGAAGAAATCCAGGACTTGTCGGGGCTCGCGCGTTCGAATCCGCCGCTGGCGTTTTTTCTGGCGCTGCTCCTGTTCTCGCTTGCCGGCATTCCGCCGCTCGCCGGGTTCTTTGCCAAATTCTACGTATTCATCGCCGCCATCGAAGCCGGGCTCTTTACGTTCGCCATCATCGGCGTGCTCGCGAGCGTGGTGGGCGCCTATTACTATCTTATGATCGTCAAGATCATGTATTTCGACGAACCAGTGCAGGCTTTCCAGCCAATGCCGGTGGAACTAAAGGCTGTGCTCGGCGTTGCCGGCTTGTTCAATCTTCTGTTCTTCATCTATCCGGCGCCGCTGCTTGAGGCCGCGAGCGCTGCCGCAAAATCGCTGTTCTGATGCGGCTCGATCCTGCGGTCCTGGCGTCCGGCGCGCAGCTCATTGAGCGCGATAGTGTCGGCTCGACCAACACGGAAGCGCTGGCAATGGCACGCAATGGCGAACAGGGGCCGTTGTGGATCACCGCGCGCCGCCAGAGCGCAGGCCGCGGCCGGCGCGGGCGCGTATGGGTGTCGGAGCCGGGCAATCTCTACGCCAGCCTGCTGCTGGCCGATCCATCGCCGCCCGAGCGGGCGGCCGAGTTGTCGTTCGTTGCTTCGCTTGCCGTGTATGATGCGGTTGCCGCGCTTGCCGCCCCGGTCGCGAAACAGCTCGCGCTGAAATGGCCCAATGACGTTCTCATCGCGGAGAAGAAATTCTCCGGCATTCTGATCGAAGGCGAGGGCGCTTCGGTGGTGATCGGGATTGGCGTTAATTGTGTGAATCATCCGAAGAATGCGACGTTTTCGGCCACCGATCTTGCGGCGGCGGGAATTTTTGTGCCGGTCGAGCGATTGTTTGAAATTTTGTCAGCCACGATGATGCGGCGAATAGCGCAATGGCATCACGGTGAGCGTTTCGAGGCGATCCGCACCGATTGGCTCGCGCGTGCCGCGGGCGTTGGGGCACCGATGCGCGTCAAGCATGGGGAAGGCGAGCGGTCGGGCCATTTCGAGACCGTCGATGCGCGCGGGCGGCTGGTCTTGCGGCTGAGCGATGGCACAAACGAGACCATTACCGCGGGCGATGTGATGGCGCTCGCTGCCGATCGTTATTCGTTGGCGGCTGTGGAGCGCTGAACATGGCGGGCGCTACCGGCGAACTGGTGTTCGCGCCGCTTGGCGGCGTCGGCGAGATCGGCATGAATCTGTCGATCTACGGACTTGGCGATGAGCGGCGGCGGAGCTGGCTCGCGGTCGATCTCGGTGTGTCGTTTGCCTCGGAGGAGCAGCTTCCCGGCATCGATCTGATCATGCCGGATATTCGCTTTCTGGTGGCGGAGCGGCGCAATCTTGCGGGCCTCGTGCTCACCCACGCGCATGAAGATCATTTCGGCGCGCTGCTTGATCTATGGCCGCGCTTGCAGGTGCCGGTCTATGCCACGCCATTCACCGCAGCGTTATGGGCCGCCAAGCGTCTGAGCGAGCCGGGCGCGCCGGAAATTCCCATCAAGCAAGTGGCGCTTGGTTCGCGTTTCAAGATCGGTGCTTTCGACATCGAGCTGGTTTCGGTCGCGCATTCGATACCGGAATCGAATGCGCTCATCATCCGCACGCCGCACGGCAATGTGCTGCATACCGGAGATTGGAAGCTCGATCCAACCCCGATTATCGGCCCGCCGACCGACGAGGCCAAATTGCGCGCGCTCGGCAACGAGGGCTGCCTGGTGCTGGTCGGCGATTCCACCAATGCGGTACGCGAGGGACGCTCGCCATCGGAACAAGATGTCGCCCGCACATTGGCCGAACTGATCAAATCGGCGCGCGGGCGGGTCGCAGTCACCACATTCGCCTCCAATGTGGCGCGCCTACGCGCAGTTGCGGATGCTGCGCGCGACTGCGGACGCGAGGTGGTCGTGGTCGGGCGTGCCATGGAACGTGTGGTGCAGGTCGCACGCGAAACCGGCTATCTCGACGGCGTGCAGGATTTTCGCGAGATGACGGCTTACGGCTATCTGCCGCCGGATAAGGTGGTGGCCTTGTGCACGGGCAGTCAGGGCGAGGCGCGCGCGGCGCTCTCACGCATCTCCACGGATGAGCATCCCGAGGTCACATTTTCCAGAGGCGATCGGGTGATCTTCTCCTCGCGGCCAATCCCCGGCAACGAGAAGGCGATTGGGCGCGTCATCAACGGACTGATCGATCAGGGCGTCGAGGTCATCACCGACCGAACTCATCTCGTGCACGTCTCCGGGCACCCGCGCCGCGCCGAGCTCGAAGACATGATCTCCTGGGTCAAACCGCAAATCGTGATCCCGGTGCATGGCGAGGCGCTGCATCTGGCCGAGCACGGAGAGCTGGCGCGCCGCTGCGGTGCAAAGGTCGTGCGCTGCCGCAACGGCGATCTGGTGCGGCTTGCCCCGGGCGTACCAGGGGTCATCGACGAGGTGCCTGCCGGCCGCCTCTACAAAGACGGCATACTGCTGGTCGAGGCGGAAGCGATCACGACCGTCGACCGGCGACGGCTCGGCTTTGCCGGTATTGTCACGGTATCGCTCGCGCTCACAAACAAGGGGGCGCTGGCCGCCGATCCCGCGCTTGATCTCGTTGGCATCCCGGAACGCAGCGCCGACGGCCAGTCGATGGAAGAGATTGCCTACGACGCCGTGCTCGCCACATTCGAATCGCTGCCCAAGCCGCGGCGGCGCGATCCGGAGGCCGTGGCCGAAGCGGTGCGGCGCGGCGTGCGTGCCGCAATCGCGGCGCATTGGAAAAAGAAACCGATGTGTCGCGTGCAGGTGTTGGAGGTATAGTGTTTTAGGGACAGCCCATGATCGGTCGCCTCAATCATGTTGCCATCGCGGTACGCGATCTGGAAGGCGCAGCGCGCGTGTATCGCGATAGGCTCGGTGCCAATGTCTCCGCGCCCGTGCCGCTGCCCGCGCATGGCGTGACCACCGTGTTCGTCACGTTGCCCAACACCAAGATCGAGCTGATTGCCCCGCTTGGCGCAAATTCGCCGATAGAAAAATTTCTGGAACGCAATCCGGATGGCGGAATGCACCATATCTGCTTCGAGGTCGACGATATAGGCGCCGCGAGGAATCAACTTAAAGTGGCAGGCGCGCGCCTATTGGGCGACGGCGAACCCAAAATCGGCGCGCACGGAAAACCCGTGCTATTTCTGCATCCTAAGGACTTTTCCGGTACTCTGATCGAGCTCGAGCAGGCCTGACGCAATGGCAGTCTCGACGTCGATCGCGATCTACTTCCTGATCTGGTGGGTCGTGCTGTTCGCGGTGCTGCCCTGGGGTGTGCGCGCGCAGGGCGAGGGCAGGGCCCCGGGTACCGATCCGGGGGCGCCGGTTATCACCAACCTCAAAGCGAAGCTGGTCTGGACGACAATCGTGACGACGGTGATCTTCGCCGCGTTCTGGGTGGTCTATACGCGAAGGCTGGTCAGCCTTGAAGATCTTGCCACGCTATTTGGATTGCTGCGGTGATTCGAATGCTGCGGTGAGCGCTGCAATGCATCCTCGAATGTCAAAAAAATTAGAGCAGAGCGATGCCCTGCTCTAATTTTTCTGTTAGTCTGCCCCCAAACGCGGCACATATTCGAGGTGGCAGTGTGATCGTGAGCTATTGTGATCGTGTACTGTGGAATGTTCCTACCTAGCTTTGCCGCACTCCTGGATCCATCGAGATTGAGTCTCAGAGCGCGCGAACCGTAGCCAATCAATGGTGTCATGTCATTATCGGGCGAAATGTTATCCCCTGCCGTGTCTTGCGGATTCTTCGCTTTGTTTTTTTCTTCGCCATTATATTTCAGTCATATAGACTGTGAATCCCGAATACTCACGATAATGTGATGCGCCTCTCCCGATACTTCCTTCCCATTTTGCGTGAAACGCCGAAAGAAGCGGAGATCGTCTCGCATCGTTTGATGCTGCGCGCGGGCATGCTTCGGCAGGAGGCGGCCGGCATCTATGCATTCCTGCCGCTCGGCTTACGCGTGCTCAAGAAGATTTGCGATATCGTGCGCGAGGAGCAGGATCGCGCCGGCGCCATCGAGCTCTTGATGCCGAACATCCAGTCAGCGGAGCTATGGCGCGAGAGCGGCCGCTATGACGCCTATGGCAAGGAGATGTTGCGGATCAAGGATCGCCATGAGCGCGATCTTTTGTTCGGGCCGACCAACGAAGAGATGATCACCGAAATTTTCCGCGCCTATGTGCGCTCATACAAAGACCTGCCGCTCAATCTCTATCATCTTCAGTGGAAATTCCGCGACGAGATCCGGCCGCGTTTTGGGCTCATGCGCGGGCGCGAATTTTTGATGAAGGATGCCTATTCCTTCGATCTCGACTTTGCCGGGGCACGGCATGCCTACAACCGGATGTTCGTCGCCTATTTGCGCACATTTGCCCGCATGGGTCTGAACTCGATCCCGATGGTGGCCGAAAGCGGTCCCATCGGCGGGAAATTGAGCCATGAATTCATCATCTTGGCCCAGACTGGAGAATCCGAGGTCTTTTGCCACCGTGACTACTTGGATTTCGCGGTGCCGGGTGCGAGCGTCGATTTCAACGACGTGGCGGGTCTGCAGGCCATCGTCGACAAATGGACCTCGCTCTATGCAGCCACTTCGGAAAAACACGAGGCGGAAAAGTTTGCCAAGCTGGCAGCTGACAAACAGGTGTCGGCACGCGGCATTGAGGTTGGGCACATCTTCCATTTCGGCACAAAATATTCCGAACCGATGAAAGCCGTGGTCAACGGGCCGGACGGAGTCGAGCGGCCGGTTCACATGGGCTCCTATGGCATCGGTCCGAGCCGGCTGGTCGCCGCCATCATCGAAGCGTTCCATGACGACGCCGGCATCAAATGGCCGGAGCCGGTGGCGCCGTTCAAGGTCGTCATCCTCAACCTCAAGCAGGGCGATAATGCTACCGACCAGGCGTCCGAGAATGTCTATCGCGAACTTTGCGCCAAGGGGATCGAGGTGCTCTACCATGACCTCGATGAACGGCCGGGCTCGAAGTTCGCGACTGCCGACTTGATCGGCATACCCTGGCAAGTGCTGATCGGACCTAAGGGGCTCGCCGCCGGAACGATCGAAGTCAAGCGCCGGGCCGATGGCAGCCGGGAAAACGTGAGCCCGGGGGCGGCAATCGACCTCTTGAGCCGATGATTTTGTGCGCATTTCGGATTAGCGTGCGACGACTGGTGGCTTGAAACCGCCAGAATCTGGTGAGATCGGTAAGCAATGAGCCATTGATGACCGAACCCGCCGGCACCGCTCCCTTTGCTCCATTCGAATGGATGCTCTCGCTGCGCTATCTGCGCGCGCGGCGGAAGGAAGGATTCATCTCGGTCATTGCTGGATTCTCCTTCGTCGGCATCATGCTCGGCGTTGCAACGCTCATCATCGTCATGGCGGTAATGAATGGATTTCGCAAGGAACTGCTCGACAAGATCTTGGGCCTCAACGGTCACCTCGTGGTGCAGCCGCAGGACACGCCGCTCACCGATTTTGCGGCGGTGGCGGGGCGTATTTCGAAGATACCGGGAATTTTGCTCGCAGTGCCGATGATCGAAGGCCAGGCGCTCGCCTCTTCGCCGGTCAATGCGACCGGGGTGATCGTGCGCGGCATCCGCGGAGCCGACCTCGTCAAGCTTCCCTCGATTGCCAAAAACATCAAGCAGGGAACGCTGGAGGGGTTTGATGAGGGCCAAGGGCTCGTGATCGGCCGCCGGCTGGCCGATCTCCTGACGATTCGCATGGGCGACACAATGACTTTGGTCGCACCGCGCGGTGCGGTGACGCCGATGGGCACCACACCGCGTATCAAATCTTACAAGATTGCTGCCGTGTTCGAGATCGGCATGTCGGAGTACGATGCAGGAATCGTGTTCATGCCGCTCGCGGAGTCGCAGGCTTATTTCAATCGCGCCGGCGACGTCACCGCGATCGAGGTCTACACCGACAGTCCGGACAAGATCGCGCAATTTCGGCCGCTGGTGAGCAAGGCCGCGGAACGCTCGATCTTCATGATCGACTGGCGGCAGCGCAATTCCGCGTTCTTTGGCGCGCTGCAGGTCGAGCGCAACGTAATGTTCCTGATCCTCACGCTGATCGTGCTGGTGGCCGTGTTCAACATTGCCTCAAGCATGATCATGCTGGTAAAGGACAAGGGGAGCGACATCGGCATCCTGCGCACCATGGGCGCGACGCAAGGCGCCATCATGCGGGTGTTCTTCATTACTGGAGCGTCGATCGGTGTTGTTGGTACGATTGCCGGATTCTTCGCGGGCCTCGTCGTGTGCCGAAACATCGAGTCGATCCGTCAGTTCATGTCCTGGCTGACCGGCTTCCCGATATTTCCGCCCGAGATTTATTTCCTGTCCAGGCTGCCGGCGCAGATGGACGTCGGCGAAACCACGGCCGTGGTGACGATGGCCCTGGTACTCTCTTTCGGGGCGACGCTCTATCCATCGTGGCGTGCGGCACGGCTCGATCCGGTCGAAGCGTTGCGCTACGGGTGAGCGATGGCGAAGCGCGACGATCCGGTTCTGTACCTGCACAAAGTCGAGCGCCACTACTGGCAGGGCGATAGCACGCTTGACATCCTCAAAGGCGCGGAGCTTGCGGTATGGCCGGGGCAATCGGTCGCGCTGGTGGCACCATCAGGGACGGGCAAATCGACGCTTCTGCATATCGCCGGCTTGCTCGAACATCCGGATGCAGGCGAGGTCTATATCCATGGCGTACCGACCGCGCACCTGCGCGATGAAGCCCGCACGCGCATCCGACGCGAGCAGATCGGCTTCGTCTATCAGGCGCATTATCTGCTGCCGGAATTTTCTGCGATTGAGAACGTGATGCTGCCGCAGATGATCCGTGGCCTGCCGAAAGATCAGGCGGCGCGGCGCGGGGCCGAATTGTTGAGCTATCTGGGACTGGGCGAACGGCTGACGCACCGGCCGGCGGAGCTTTCCGGCGGCGAGCAGCAGCGGGTCGCGATCGCGCGCGCGGTGGCCAATGCACCGCGCATCTTGCTTGCAGATGAGCCGACCGGCAATCTCGACCCGCACACGTCCGAGCATGTGTTCGACGCGCTCTCCCAACTCGTGCGCGCGGCCAATCTCACGGTGCTGATCGCCACCCACAACGTGGATATCGCCGCCCGAATGGACCGGAGGGTGACAATACGGGACGGATTGGTGGCGGAGGTGGGGTGAGAGTCGCAGCGGCCATGGTCGCCAATTGCGCCGGCGGTAAGTCAGGGCGATAAATGTTGACTCGCGTGGGGATGGAAAATCGCCATGGTCCATGCGAGAGTTTCAGCATGGCGGCGATCCCATTCCATTGCCCGCATTGCGGGGCGCTATACGAGAAGACGGACAGCAAGGTCGTTGCACGCGACCAGGAGCGTATAATCTGCGTGGTGTGTCGCAACACCATGTATGAATCAAAGGATCCGCGCGTTTACGCTTTTAAGCTGATCAAGCGGCCCGACGGGGACACGCAATAGGGTTGCGCGCGCGCATTGCCGTAACAACGATTAAGTCTGAGCGCACATTGAGCCTTTGCCACAATTCAAACTGACCCACTACCGGGGCTTGACTCAGGAACAGACAATGAACTATGTTCTCTTTTTGTTCTTGGAGGAAGCCATGTTCCGCGCTGTTGTTGAAGAAGCCGCCGCATTGACCTCGATCGCCCTGTTTCTCGGCATGATCGCCATCTGGGCGCAGGTCATCGCGGCAATGTAGCTCGCAAAGTGGCGTCGGTTGCGTTCGCGTACCCGCTGTACCCCTTCGTCATGCCCGCCAGTTGCGGGCATCCACGTCGCTCGCACTGCCCTCATCCCCGATGAAGGCGTGGATGGCAAGCGGAACTCGGGCTTGCCCGGGCTCCGTTGCCATGACGGCGATATGGACGGCGTCATCCGGAGCGCAAATGTGGTTCCGCTGCCGCGTTGGGGAAATCGCAGGTTAGGGCGCAAAGCGGTGCGATCGCGGTGGACAGGGCGGTTAAAGGTCCGCAACCATCGTCAAAAGAATCGCCAAGAATCGCCGACATACGAACGCGAGACGAATCGTTGAGGTTCTAATGACCATCGGCTTTCTGCATCTGCATGTGCATTCCGCCTATTCGCTGCTGGAAGGCGCGCTCACCATCGCGCGGCTCGCCGAACTCGCCAAGGCCGACCGGCAGCCTGCGCTGGCGCTCACTGATACCAACAATATGTTCGGGGCGCTGGAGTTCTCCGAAAAGATCGCCGCGGCCGGCATTCAGCCGATCATCGGCTGTTCTCTTGCCATTGATTTCGGCGACGAGAAGCATGATCCGCGCATGCCGACGCGCGTACGCGGCCTGCCGCGCATCGTGCTGCTGGCCGCGCGGCAAGCGGGCTATGCCAATCTGATGCGGCTGTCCTCGCGCGCGTTTCTCGAGACACCATCGCATGAAACGCCGCACGTAAAGCTCGGCTGGCTCGAAGGCGCAATCGACGGGCTGATCGCGCTCACCGGCGGACCCGCCGGCCCGCTTGATGCGGCGCTCGCGGCCGGTCAGGCTGAGCTTGCGGGCGCTCGCGGCGGCGTCTTGCTGGCGCTGTTCGGCGATCGGCTCTATGTGGAGCTGCAGCGCCACGGCAGCGCGGCCGAGCGCGCGAACGAACCATCATTAATTGATTTTGCATACAGCAAGGGTATCGCACTGGTCGCGAGCAACGAGCCATATTTTGCTGCGCGCGAGGATTACGAGGCGCATGATGCGCTCATCTGCATCGCGGAAGGGCGCCTGCTGGCAGAGCCCGACCGCCGCCAGCTCACCTCCGAACACTATTTCAAAACGCGCACCGAGATGACGGCGCTGTTCGCCGATATTCCGGAGGCGCTTTCATCGACCGTCGAGATCGCGGAGCGCTGCGCGTTCCGCCCGCGTACGCACGAGCCGATCCTGCCGCGTTTCTCGACCGGGGAGCGCAATACGCCCGTCGATGAAGCCGGCGAACTGCGCCGGCGCGCCGAGGCCGGGCTCGACCTCCGTCATAAAGCGCGCGGGCTCGCGCCCGGCCGCACCATCGAGGACTATTGCGAGCGCCTCGCCTTTGAGCTGCGCGTGATCGAGGACATGAAATATCCGGGCTATTTCCTCATCGTTTCCGATTTCATCCAATGGGCGAAGGAGCAGGGGATTCCGGTGGGACCGGGGCGCGGCTCGGGCGCGGGCTCGCTCGTCTCCTACGCGCTCACGATCACCGATCTCGATCCGATCCGCTTCGGGCTGTTGTTCGAGCGTTTCCTCAATCCCGAGCGCGTGTCGATGCCCGACTTCGACATCGATTTCTGCCAGGACCGGCGCGACGAAGTGATCCGTTACGTGCAGTCGCATTACGGCCGCGAGCAGGTGGCGCAGATCATCACCTTTGGTACGCTGCAGGCGCGCGGGGTGCTGCGCGATGTCGGACGCGTGCTGGAGATGCCCTACGGACAGGTCGACAAGCTGTGCAAGCTTGTCCCGCAAAATCCGACCAATCCGGTGACGCTCGCGCGCGCCATCGAAGGCGAGCCGCGCCTGCAAGCCGCGCGCGACAGCGAGCCGATCGTCAAGCGCGCCATCGACATCGCGCTCAAGCTCGAAGGGCTCTATCGCCACGCCTCAACCCACGCCGCCGGCATCGTGATCGGCGACCGGCCGCTGATCGAGCTTGTGCCGCTCTACCGCGATCCGAAATCCGATATGCCGGTCACCCAGTTCAACATGAAATGGGTGGAGCAGGCGGGCCTCGTGAAGTTCGACTTTCTGGGCCTCAAGACGCTCACGGTGCTGGAGGCGGCCGTGCGGCTCTTGCGCCAGCGCGGCGTCGAGCTTGACTTGAGTGCAATTCCGCTCGACGACGAAAAAACCTATCAGCTGTTGTCGCGGGCCGAGGCGGTGGGCGTCTTCCAGCTGGAAAGCGCCGGCATGCGGAGCGCGCTGCGCGACATGCGGCCGGACCGGTTCGAGGACATCGTTGCACTGGTTGCGCTCTATCGCCCCGGCCCGATGGCCAACATCCCAACCTATTGCGCGCGCAAACATCGCATGGAGGAGCCGGACTACATTCATCCCAAGATTGAACCGATTCTGCGCGAGACCTTCGGTGTCATCATCTATCAAGAACAGGTGATGCAGATCGCGCAGGTGCTCGCCGGCTATTCGCTCGGCGAAGCCGACCTATTGCGCCGCGCCATGGGCAAGAAGATCCGCAAAGAAATGGAGGCGCAGCGCGAGCGTTTCGTCTCCGGCGCGGTCGAGCGCGGCGTTGAGCGGGCGCAGGCGGTCAACATCTTCGAGATGCTGGCGCGCTTTGCCGACTACGGCTTTAACAAGAGCCATGCGGCGGCTTATGCGCTCGTCGCCTATCAAACCGCTTATCTGAAGGCGAATTATCCGGTCGAGTTCATGGCCGCTTCCATGACGCTCGATACCGGCAATACCGACAAGCTTGCGGAGTTCCGCGCCGAGGCGGTGCGGCTCGGCATCAAGGTCGAGCCGCCGTTGATCAACCGTTCGGGCGCCGCCTTTACAGTGGAGGACAACACCATCCATTACGCGCTGGCGGCGCTCAAAGGCGTCGGCGCGCAGGCGGTCGAGGCGATTGTGGCCGCGCGCGGGGCTACGCCGTTCGCGGATCTCTCCGATTTTGCGCGCCGGATCAATCCGCGCGCCATCAACAAGCGGGTCTTGGAGAGTCTCGGTGCCGCCGGCGCTTTCGATCAACTCGAACCCAGCCGCGCCCGCGTCCACGCCGCGGTCGAAGTGATGCTCGCCGCCGCCCAACGTGCACATGAGTCAGCGACGCTCGGCCAGAACGAATTATTTGGCGGGCCGGCCAGCCGGGAAAAGCTTGCGATCGCGGCGGTCGAGCCGTGGCTTCCCGCTGAGCGACTGCAGCGGGAATACGACGCGGTCGGTTTCTTCCTCTCCGGCCATCCGCTCGACGACTATGACGCGCTGCTCAAAGGGTTGAACGTGCAATCGTGGGCGGAATTCTCGCGCGCGGTGAAAGCGGGCGCGAGCGCGGGGCGGGTGGCGGCAACGGTCGTGGAACGCACCGAACGGCGCACGAAGACCGGCAACAAGATGGGCATCCTCGGGCTTTCGGACCCGTCCGGCCATTATGAGGCGGTGATCTTCGCCGAGGGGCTGCAGCACTACCGTGACATGCTCGAGCCCGGCTCGCAGGTGCTGCTATTCCTCACGGCGGAGGCGCAGGGCGACGACATACGCGCGCGCATCCAGTCGGTAGAGCCGCTCGATGCGGCCGCGGCCAAACTGCAGAAGGGCCTGCGCGTGTTCGTGCGCGATGACAAGCCGCTTGAGGCGATTTGCAAGCGGCTCGCACCGGGGTCTGCCGGTGGGCACGCGAAGGGACCGAAATCCGACGGCGAGGTCAGCATGGTGCTGCTGCTAGGCGGCGGAACCGAGGTTGAAGTGAAGCTGCCGGGACGATTTACGGTCTCACCGCAGATCGCCGGCGCGCTCAAGGCCGTGCCGGGCGTGGTTGAAGTTCTGGCGGTTTGACGCGGTGCTTTTCCTTGCATCCACATGCCCGCACCTATATAAGCCACGCATCTCACACGCGGTTTCTGGTCTTTTCCCGATAGGGGGTAAGGCCTTCCGGTGGCGCCAGCCGCAAGGTTGAAGCCCACATGGCCGCGGCGGAATAACCGGAGAAGATCATGGCGCTGCCCGACTACAGCATGCGTCAGCTTTTGGAAGCTGGCGTGCATTTCGGCCATCAGGCCCACCGCTGGAATCCGAAGATGGCTGATTACATCTTCGGCACCCGCAACAATATCCATATCATCGATCTGGCTCAGAGCGTGCCGATGCTGCATCGTGCGCTCACAGCTGTGAGCGATACCGTCGCCAAAGGCGGCCGCATCCTGTTCGTCGGCACCAAGCGCCAGGCGCAGGACGCCATCGCGGAAGCCGCCAAGCGCTCGGCGCAGTATTACGTCAATTCGCGCTGGCTCGGCGGCACGCTCACCAACTGGAAGACCATCTCGGGCTCGATCTCGCGTTTACGCAAGCTCGACGAGATGCTCTCGTCCAACGAAGCGCAAGGCTATACCAAGAAAGAGCGCCTCACATTGACCCGCGAGCGCGACAAGCTCGAACGCGCGCTTGGCGGCATCAAGGAAATGGGCGGCTTGCCGGATCTCTTGTTCGTCATCGACACCAATAAAGAAGACATCGCGATCAAGGAAGCGCGGCGGCTCGGGCTGCCGGTTGCCGCCGTGGTCGACACCAATTGCGATCCTGATGGAATCACCTTCGTGGTGCCCGGCAACGATGACGCGAGTCGCGCCGTTTCGCTTTATTGCGACCTCGTGGCCAAAGCCGCACTCGATGGCATTTCGCGTGCGCAGGGCCAGATGGGCATGGACATCGGTGCCGCGCCTGCGCCGGTGCTGGAGCCGCTGCCGCCGGCGGAATCCAGCGGGCTTGGTTTTGAGCCGCTACCCGGTCCGCGCGGGGTCGCCGACGATCTCAAGAAACTGCCCGGCATCTCGCCGCCAATCGAGAAAATGCTCAACGATCTTGGAATTTTCCATTTCTCGCAGATTGCCGCGCTAGGTCCGGTTGCCGCGCAAAATATCGGCGAAGAGGTTGGACTGCCTGGCCGCGTGGACGGCTGGATTGCCAAGGCGAAGGAATTGACGGCCGAGTGAGCCGTCACGAACGGCGTTGCAGGCCGCGGAACAGGAACAATGGCAAACGTCACTGCCCAAATGGTCAAAGAAATCCGCGAGCGAACCGGCGCGGGCATGATGGATTGCAAGACTGCGCTTAACGAGACCAATGGCGACCTCGAAGCTGCGGTCGATTGGCTGCGTAAAAAGGGTTTGGCGAAAGCCGCCAAGAAGGCCGGCCGGCTTGCTGCAGATGGATTGATCGGGGTCAAGGTCAAGGGCAGCAAGGGCGTGCTGGTGGAAGTCAATTCCGAGACCGATTTCGTCGCGCGTAACGATCTGTTCCAGGGCCTGGTGAAGATGATCGCCAATGTGGCGCTGGAAGTCGGGCCCGATGTCGACAAGATCAATGCGGCGAAGGCCGGCAGCATGACGATTGCCGATACGATCGCCGAGACCATTGCCAAAATCGGCGAGAACATGACGTTGCGGCGCGCGGCGCAGCTTGCCGTGGGCAAGGGCGTGATCGCAAGCTACGTGCACAATTCAGTGTCCGAGGGCCTGGGAAAAATCGGCGTCACCGTCGCGCTTGAATCAAACGGTAAGAGCGATGAACTTGCCGCTCTTGGCCGGATGATTGCCATGCATGTGGCGGCCTCGAGCCCGCAGGCGGTGGATGCGGGGGGACTCGACCCGGCCATCGTCACGCGCGAGAAAGATGTGCTCGCGGAGCGGTTCAAGGCGCAGGGCAAGCCCGCCAACATGATCGACAAGATCGTCGAATCGGGATTGAAGACGTTCTACAAGGAAGTCTGTCTGCTCGAACAAGCCTATATCCACGATCCGAGCAAGAACGTGGCGCAGGCGTTGAAGGAAGCCGAAGGCAACGTTGGCGCGCCGATCAAGATCACCGGATTCGTGCGCTTCGCGCTTGGCGAGGGCATCGATCGACCAGCGTCAAATTTCGCGGCCGAAGTCGCGGCCGCCGCCGGCCAGGTTTGATCTTAAGCGCCGATCATGGGAGATCATAAGCGATGGCTAAGCCCGCCTACCGCCGCGTGATCGTGAAAGTTTCCGGTGAGGCGCTCACCGGCCCCGCGGACTTTGGCATCCATCAGCCCACCATCGATCGTATCGCCCGCGATCTCGTCGCCGCACATAAAAATGGCGTTACGCTCGGCGTCGTGGTGGGTGGCGGCAATATCCTGCGGGGCGTGCAGGTCTCCGGCAAGAATCTCGCGCGGTCGACCGCCGACGCCATGGGCATGCTGGCAACCGTGATGAATGCGCTGATGCTGGAAGCGGCGATCGAGCGGGCGGGTTCCCCGGCGCGGACCATGTCGGCGCTGGCCATGCCGCAAGTGTGCGAAACCTATGAGCGCCAGCGTGCGCTGCGTCACCTCGAGGAAGGCCGTGTCATTGTCTTCGCTGGCGGTACCGGCAATCCGTTTTTCACTACCGACACCACGGCGGTTCTGCGCGCGGCCGAGATGGGCTGCGACGCGGTGCTCAAAGCCACAAACGTCGATGGGGTCTACAGCGCCGATCCCAAGAAAGACCCCAAGGCCAAGCGCTATACCGAGCTGAGCCACCAGGAAGCGCTTGATCGCGACCTCAAAGTCATGGACGCCACCGCCTTCGCGCTTGCCCGGGAGAACCGTATGCCTATCATCGTGTTCTCGATCCGAGTGCCAGGGGCCATAGAGGCGGTATTGCGAGGAAAGGGGCGCGCAACCCTGGTTGGCGGCTGAGCAAGCCGGCTGCGGGTGCGGCCAAGTAACCTGCGCGTGGGGCTTGCGGGCACGCGATTTGCGCGCCGTCGCCGGGAGGGGCCATGACAGTCACAACGTTCGATATCAACGATCTGAAACGCCGCATGCAGGGGGCGCAGCAGGTGCTCAAGCAGGAACTGGGCGGTTTGCGGACTGGGCGCGCATCGGCTCATCTGCTCGACCCGATCCATGTGGATGCCTACGGCCAGAGAATGGCGCTCGTTCAGCTTGCGACCGTGAGCGTGCCGCAGCCGCGCATGATCAGCGTGCAAGTCTGGGACCGCGCCATGGTGCATGCGGTGGAAAAAGCCATTCTTGCCGCGAATCTCGGTCTTAACCCGACTACCGAAGGCCAGGTGCTGCATCTGCGCATCCCCGAGCTCAACGAGGAGCGTCGCCGGGAATTGGTCAAGATCGCCCATAAATATGCCGAAACCGCCAGGATCGCTGTGCGCCACGTCCGGCGGGACGGGATGGAAGTCCTCAAAAAGCTCGAAAAAGATCACAAGATGAGCCAGGACGAACACAAGCGCATGGATTCCGAAGTGCAAAAAGCGACCGATCAGGCAATCACCGAAATCGACCACGCGCTTGCCGCCAAGGAAAAAGAAATCATGACGGTGTAAGGAAAAGGGCAAAGGTTCCGCGATCAATGTCGGAAGCATCGCTAGCTACATCGGTTCAACCGTTCGAAGTTCCGCGGCACGTTGCCATCATCATGGATGGCAACGGACGCTGGGCGATGGCCCGCGGGCTACCGCGCGCCGAAGGTCATCGGCGCGGCGTCGAAGCCTTGCGCCGGACGGTGCGCGCAGCGGGGGAGATTGGCATTTCCGTCCTCACCATTTTTTCGTTCAGCTCGGAGAATTGGTCGCGTCCGCAGGCCGAAGTGCGCGAACTCATGGGCCTGTTGCGGCGATTCATCCGGTATGATTTGGCCGATCTCCATAAAAACAACGTGCGGGTGCGAGTGATAGGCGAACGCGAGAACCTCGATCCGGACATCAGGCGGCTCCTGGAGGAGGCCGAGGATCTCACGCGCGCAAACCAGCGGCTCACGCTGGTGGTTGCGTTCAATTATGGCGGGCGCCAGGAAATCGCACGTGCGGCGCAGCGCATTGCCGGCGAAGTTGCGGCCGGCCGGCTGACCGCGCAAGAGGTGACAACAGAGGTGCTGGGCGGCTTTCTCGATGCCGCCGACCTGCCCGATCCCGATCTTCTCATCCGCACCAGCGGCGAGCAGCGATTATCCAATTTCCTGCTCTGGCAAGCCGCCTATAGCGAGTTGGTTTTTCTCCCGATCTACTGGCCGGACTTCGATCGCGCCGCGCTGGAGGGTGCGATCGTCGAATACCGCCGGCGCGAACGCCGGTTCGGCGGCTTGGCAGCGCAGGCGGGGTCCTGATCGTGGCAGGCGTCGATCCAGTCAATCCAAGTAATACAATGCCGCCGGTCGCCGCCGGCAGTCACAACCTTGTATTGCGCGTCGGCTCCGCGCTCGTGATGGTGCCGCTTGCGCTCGGTGTGGCCTATCTCGGCGGGCACGTATTCATTGCGTTCTGGACGATCGCGGCGCTCCTTGTGTTGTGGGAGTGGGATGCGCTGGTATGCACGCATGACAAAAATCCGGTTTTCACCATCGGTTCCGTCACCATCGTTGGGACTGGCTTGCTCTGGGCGATTGACCGACCCGTCCCGGCACTGATGCTGATCGCACTCGGTATGCTCGGCGTGGCGACACTTGCGGTCAAGATCCGGCGCGCCTGGTGCGTCGCGGGCGTGGTCTATAGCGGGGGCTTGCTGATCGCACCCGTGGTGCTGCGTGCGGATCCGACATTGGGATTTGCCGCCATTCTCTTTCTCTTCGCAGTGGTCTGGTCGACGGATATAGTGGCCTATGTTGCTGGTCGCGCACTCGGCGGACCCAAGCTGATGCCGCGCGTGAGCCCGAACAAGACTTGGACGGGCGCGATCGCCGGGTTGGCGGCCGGCATGGGCGGCGGCATCGTGGTGGCACACTTGGCCCAGGTCGATAATCTCGTGGCGGTCGGCCTGGTTGCCTGCGCGCTTTCCATCATATCGCAGGTGGGCGATCTGCTGGAATCCGCGATCAAGCGCCGATTCAACGTAAAAGATACAAGCTGGCTCATTCCGGGCCATGGGGGCCTCATGGACCGGCTTGATGGATTTCTGACGGCAAGCGTCTTGGCTGTCATCATCGGTCTCATGCATGGCGGCGTTGCGGCGCCAGGCCGTGGTCTTCTGGTATGGTGATTGATGTCCGTGCGTAGTCCAAAGGTCCGCTCCGCGACCGAGCCGGCGCTCGCCGTGCGTAGCGTGACAGTGCTTGGCGCGACTGGATCAATCGGCGCGAGCACCATTGATTTGATCAAGCGCGGGCGCGGGCGATTTCGCGTCGAAGCGCTGTGCGCGAACCGAAATGCGGTTGAGCTTGCGCGGCTCGCGCGCGAACTCGGCGCGCGATACGCCGCTATTGCCGATGCCAACGCCTATCGCGATCTCAAGGATGCGCTCGCGGGATCCGGCATAGAGACCGGCGGCGGCCCGGCGGCATTGATCGAAGCCGCGGAGCGGCCGGCCGAATTGGTGATGGCGGCAATCAGTGGTGCGATCGGACTCAAACCGACGCTGGCTGCGGTTGCCCGCGGCGCCACCATCGCGCTCGCCAATAAGGAATGCCTGGTTTGCGCCGGCGGTCTGTTCATGCGTGCGGCCTTTGCGGCGAAGGCGATCGTACTGCCGGTCGATTCCGAACATAACGCCGTGTTCCAGGCGCTGACTGCCGGCCGGCGTGAGGATGTGAGGCGCGTGATCTTGACCGCTTCCGGGGGGCCGTTTCGAACCTGGTCGCGTGAAGCGATGCGCGCGGCAACCCCGCAGCAGGCGCTGCGGCACCCAAACTGGTCGATGGGTCCTAAGATCAGCATCGATTCGGCAACTTTGATGAACAAAGGGCTCGAGCTGATCGAGGCGCATCATTTGTTCGCGCTCAAGCCGGAGGAGATCGATGTGCTGGTGCATCCGCAGTCGATCATGCATGGGCTGGTAGAATTCCGCGATGGTTCGATCATCGCCCAGCTCGGTGCGCCCGATATGCGCATCCCAATCGCCCATTGTCTTGCTTGGCCTGCGCGCATTGACGGGCCGGTCCCGCGACTTGATTTAGCCCAAGTCGCAAATCTGACCTTCGAGCAACCGGATCTGGGCCGATTCCCGGCCTTGGCGGTCGCTCGCCGGGCGCTCGAAGCCGGTGGCGCGGCCCCGACTGTGCTCAATGCCGCCAATGAAGTGGCTGTGGGGGCGTTCGTCTCGGGACAACTCCGATTTACCGCAATTGCGGACCTCGCGGCCGCCAGCCTCGAGGCGGCCATGCTTCGGGGTCTCTTGGCCGAGCCACAAAATGCAGACGAAGCACTCGCCGTTGACCATATTGCAAGATCGCTGGCGCATGATCTCTTGCCTGAAATCGCCGCAAAGGCATCCTAAGATAGTTCGGGGATCGGTAAATAGGAAAAATATTTATGAGTTTCAATATCTTAGATAATTTGAGTTGGTTGGGCGGTTACCTGATTCCGTTCTTGTTTGTGCTCACGATCGTGGTGTTTTTCCACGAACTTGGCCATTTCCTGATTGCCCGGCTCTGTGGCGTGCGGATTCTAGTGTTTTCCGTGGGATTCGGGCCCGAACTCTTCGGATTCAATGATCGCTACGGTACGCGCTGGAAGATCGCGTCGATTCCGCTCGGCGGCTATGTCAAGTTCTTTGGCGATGAAAATGCGGCGAGCGTGCCGAACCAGGCTGCGGCCGCAGCAATGAACCCGGCCGAACGCGCGCAGAGCTTCGTATATCAGAAGCTAGGAAACCGGACTGCCATCGTTGCCGCCGGGCCTATCGCCAATTTTATCCTTGCGATCGCGATCTTTGCGGCAATCTTCACGTTCCATGGCAAGTCTTCCACATCCGCACTCATAGACGCCGTGCAGGCCGACAGCGCGGCCGCGGCGGCAGGATTTTTACCCGGTGATCTCGTGCTGTCGATCGATGGCCGCGCGATTGCGACCTTTGCCGAAGTTCAACGAATCATCTCAATTAGCGCTGGTCAACCACTTGAAATTTTGGTCGATCGTGGCGGGGTTCAGAAAACGCTGAAGGCGGCGCCGACTCTGCGCGAAGTCAAAGATAAATTCGGCAATGTACATCGCATCGGCGTGCTTGGAATCAGCCGCTCGATGGCCGCGGGCGATCTTCAATTGCAAACAGTTGATCCGCTGACCGCAATCCGATTGGGCGCCGAAGAATCGTGGTTCATTGTCGAACGCACCATGTCCTATATCGGCGGGGTGTTCGTCGGACGCGAGGCAGCAGATCAGGTGGGGGGCCCGGCCCGAATCGCGCAGATCGCGGGTCAGGTATGGCAGGGCGGGCTTAGCAGCGGGGGTCCTCGCTCGGCGGCCGTTGCGCTCTTTCATCTTGCTGCGGTGTTGTCGGTCTCGATCGGGCTGTTGAACCTGTTCCCGGTTCCGCTGCTCGACGGCGGTCACCTTTTGTTCTATGGAATCGAGGCCATTCGCGGTCGTCCGTTGTCGGAGCGGGCGCAAGAGGTTGGATTCCGTATCGGTTTAGCGCTTGTGGTGATGTTGATGATCTTTGCAACTTTTAATGACATCATCCATTTCTCCACTTCTTAACGTCTGTGGCTGGCCGGTAACTGTTCTTGAATATCAATAGCAACGATCCTCGTGTAGCTGTGGTTGATAAGGCGAAGTGTGTTGCAGTGCGAGTAAAAGCTTGTACAAACATGAGTTCATGCGAATCCCATCATAGCGCTGTTCGGGCGGACACGAGGATACAACAGGACAAGACACGCATGGATGTGTGGGTACGGCTTATCCGAGGGTTGGGCGTCGCCGGCCTCGTCCTCGCCGGGGTTGTTTTGTGCGTTGTCGCCATTCCAGCGGCAACGGGGAGCTATGCCGTAGCGCAGACAACGAATTCGATTGTCGTTGACGGCAACCGGCGGGTCGAAGCCGATACCATCCGTTCCTATTTTCGAACCGGCCCGGGCGAGCGCCTGGACGCCGCCAAAATCGACGAAGCAATCAAAGCGCTTTATGCCACCGGACTGTTCCAGGACGTTCACGTCAACCAATCCGGCGGTCGGATTATTGTGAAAGTGGTCGAAAACGCGGTCATCAACCGCGTCGCCTTCGAAGGCAACAGGAAAATCAAGGACGACCAGCTCAACAGCGAGGTACAGTCGAAGCCACGGGGAACGCTGTCGCGGCCGGCGGTGCAGGCCGACGTGCAGCGCATTGTCGAAATTTACCGCCGCAACGGCCGCTACGATGTCAAAGTCGACCCGAAGATCATTGAATTACCGAACGGGCGTGTCGATCTGGTGTTTGAAATCAAGGAAGGCAGCAAGACCGGCGTCAGGCAAATCTTATTCGTCGGCAACAACGCCTATTCCTCGCCGCGTCTGAAAGATGAAATCAAGAGTACCGAATCCGGTCTGTTATCCTTTCTTCAGACGGGCGACATTTACGATGCGGATCGTGTCGAGGCTGATCGTGATCTACTGCGGCGGTTTTACCTCAAGCACGGTTTCGCAGATGTCCGCATCGTCTCGGCAGCCGCCGAGTATGATCCTGAGCGCAAGAACTTTACTCTCACCTTCACGATCGATGAAGGTCGGCGCTATCGATTCGGGACTATCGACATTCAGTCGAATGTGCGCGCCGTCGATGTGCAATCGCTGCGTTCCAAGCTTAGAACCGTGCCCGGCGCCGTCTATAACGCCGAAGCCGTGGAAAAATCGGTCGAATTCATGTCGATCGACGTGGCCAAGCGCGGTTATCCGTTCTCGGTCATACGTCCGCGCGGCGAGCGCAATCCGGAAACCAGCACGATCAACCTCGTTTACACCGTCGATGAAGGACCACGCGCGTACATCGAGCGGATCAACATCCGCGGCAACAATCGTACCCGCGATTATGTGATACGGCGCGAATTCGATATTGCCGAGGGCGACGCCTATAATCGCGCGCTCATCGATCGCGCCGAGCGGCGCTTGAAAAACCTCAATTTCTTCAAGAACGTGAAGATCACGAACGAGCCGGGCTCGGCGCCCGATCGCATCGTGATCAATGTCGATGTGGAAGAGATGTCGACGGGAGAAGTCTCGGTCGCCGGCGGGTATTCAACTGCTGACGGATTCATGGGCGAATTCACCATCGGCGATCGCAACCTGATGGGAAAAGGTCAAGTCGCGAGAGCAACAATAATGTTCGGCCAGCGCGCGCGCGGCTTCGAGCTTTCGTTTGTCGAACCCTATTTTCTCGGCTATCGGATGTCCGGCGGCGCGTCCCTATGGGCGCGGCAGACCACGGCGTCGAGTTATTATTCCTACGACAATCAGACCGCCGGAGCGAACCTTTTCCTTGGATTCGGGCTGAGCGAGGAATTCGGGCTGCAATTGCGCTACTCGATCTACCAGCAAAAGATCACGCTGCCGGACATTCTGAACAATTGCGTTTCGTCGCCTAGTGCACCGGTTCCGGGTGTGGTCGTGGGTGATCCATGTTACGCCGATGGCGAGGCCTCGCTTGCCGTGCGCAAGGAATTGGCCGCAGGTGCGGTGATGGTTTCGCTGGTCGGCTATACCCTGTCGCATAGCACGCTCGATAACAATAAAAACCCCACCAGTGGTTTGTACGCCGAGTTCAAGCAGGACTTTGCCGGAGTCGGCGGAGATGTGAACTTTATCCGCTCAACCGCGGAAGCACGCACCTATTACGAAGTATTCTCCGACGTCATTGGCGTCTTGCGTTTGCAGGGCGGTCATATTGCGGGCTGGGGCAGCAAGGAGCTGCGCATGCTTGACCATTTCCAGATGGGCCCCAACCTCGTTCGCGGTTTTGCCCCGGCCGGAATTGGTCCGCGCGATTTGACACCCGGAACGTCGCAAGATGCCTCGGGCGGAACAATGTACTGGGGCGCGAGCGTCGAAGCGCAGACGCCGTTTTACTTCCTGCCCAAGGAGGCCGGTATCAAGGGCGCAGTGTTTGCCGATGCTGGATCGCTGTGGGCTTACAAAGGACCAACGAGCTGGGACGTGACGGGTGAAACGCTTTCGCCGGCCGAATCCAACTCGATTCGCGCCTCGGTCGGCGCCGGCATCTTGTGGAGTTCGCCGTTCGGGCCGCTACGTTTCGATTTTGCTTTCCCGTTGATGAAGCAAGATTACGACCGGGTGCAACAATTCCGCTTCAGCGGCGGCACCCGGTTCTAACTTCGTTGGCGGATACGGGCGGCGGCATGGTGGCATGACCGAGCCGATTTTTTTCAAGCAAAGTATTGGGCTGAGCGTGAGCGAAATCGCCGCGCTCACGAATGCGGAACCACGCACGGGCGATCGGCTCGATCGGCGCATAAGAAATATTGCTTCGATCGAGCTGGCTGGACCCGACGATCTCACCTTCATCGACAATGCCAAACATGTCGGCAACTTGGAGTCGACCCACGCCGGTGCCTGCCTGCTCACTGCGCAGTTCGAAGCGCACGCGCCGCCTCATGTCGCGGTGCTGCGCGCGAGCGCGCCCTATCGCGCCTTCGTCATGGTGGCAAAAACTCTGTTCCCCCACGCGTTGCGACCGTTCTCGTTGTTTGAGGCGACCGATGTCGCGCCCGGCGCGGTCGTGCATGACAGCGCACGAATCGAAAGTGGCGTGATCATCGATCCGGGCGCTGTTATAGGTCCGCGTGCCGAAATCGGCACCGGTAGTGTGATATCAGCCGGCGCGCTGATCGGGCCGGAGGTCCGAATTGGTCGCGCAAGTGCGGTGGGAGCCGGTGCCACCGTCATGCATGCACTCATTGGCGATCGGGTGATAATTCACACCGGATGCCGGATTGGGCAGGATGGCTATGGTTATTTAGGCGGCCCCATGCAGCGTGAAAAGATCCCGCAACTCGGTCGCGTTATCATCCAGGATGATGTCGAAATTGGCGCCAACACGACCATCGATCGCGGCAGCTTTGGCGACACGATGATTGGGGAAGGGACTAAGATCGACAATCTGGTGCAAATCGGTCACAACGCTATGGTTGGACGGCATTGTATTTTGGTCGCGCAAGTCGGTATTTCCGGCAGCGTGACGATCATGGACAATGTCATGATCGGGGGCCAGGCGGGTGTTGCGGATCACATCGAGATTGGAGAACGCGCTGCGATTGCAGGAGGAAGCCGCGTGATAGCGAACGTCCCTGCCGGAGCGCGTTGGGGCGGATACCCCGCCGGCCCCTGGCGCGAATTTTTGCGACGCATTGCAGTGACCAAGCGATTGGCACAGCGTACGCACGGGTCGCAGGACATAAATAAAAATCAAGGAGATCATGAATGAGCGGCGAGACGCTCGACGCGATCGGGATCAGCGAGATTCTCTCCGCGCTTCCCCATCGCTATCCATTTCTCATGGTCGATCGCATTATTGGCATTCAGAGCGATCTGCGGGCTATCGGGATCAAGAACGTAACGGCTAACGAGCCGCAATTCCTCGGGCACTTTCCGAACAGACCAGTCATGCCGGGCGTGCTCGTAATCGAGGGCATGGCGCAAACAGCGGGCGTGCTGTGCATTCGAACTTATTCCGGGAAAGCTAAGCCCGAGCTCGTCTATTTTCTCACGATCGACAAGGCGAAGTTTCGCAAGCCCGTGGTGCCGGGCGATACGATTGAATATCACATGACACGGATCGCACGGCGACGAAACATGTGGTGGTACCGCGGCGAAGCCATTGTCTCCGGCGAGCTGGTTGCGGAGGCTGAACTCGGCGCGATGATTGCAGAGTGATAGGCGTGCCATGCATCGACCCCGCGGCATGGATCGCTGAGAGCGTGCGGCAGGCTTCCGATGTCGAGATCGGCCCATATTGTGTCATTGGGCCGCTAGTGGAATTGTGCGCCGGCGTGCGCCTGATCTCGCATGTCAACGCGAACGGCGTGACCGCGATTGGCGGGCGAACCGTGGTTGCTCCGTTCGCTTCGCTTGGTACATCCCCGCAATCGGTCAAATATCGCGGCGGGGAAACGCTACTCGTGGTCGGCGCCGATTGCGATATTCGCGAGAGTGTCACCATGAATACCGGCACGGAATACGACCGTGGTATCACCGAGGTCGGTAACCGCTGCCTGATGATGGTTGGTTCGCACGTCGCACACGACTACAAGGTGGGCAACAATGTGACGTTTGCCTATAACGTCGTACTTGGCGGCGATGTGACGATCGGTGATCATGTCGAGTTCGGTGGTCAGACGGCTGTGCGGCAATTCATACGCATTGGCGAGGGCGCAATGATCGTCGGCATGAGCGGGATGCGCGCCGATCTGATTCCCCGGGGTCTCGCATCGGGGCACTTGGCCAAGCTGGTGGGTCTTAACGTGATCGGCATGAAGCGGCGCGAGTTTGCAAGAACCGAGATTCACGCGCTTCGACAGGCTTACGAAGCATTGTTTTTCGATGCCGGACAATTTCGCGAACGGCTGGAATGGCTCGCGGCGGGTAACACCAGTCCTTTAGTCGAACGGATGCTCACCTTCATTCGCGCAGGGGGAACGCAGCCACTGACAATGACGGCACGGCGCCGGGACGCGGACGATGAGACATGAATACGCAGTTGACAGCCGCCGCCGAGGACAAGGGACCGCTCGCGATCATCTGCGGGGGAGGTAGTTTGCCGTTTGCGGTGGCGGATGCGGCGAGGCGTAGCGGCCGGCATGTGATGCTGTTTGCCTTGCGAGGGGTGGCGGAGGCGCAGCGGGTTGCCAACTACCCGCATCATTGGATGGGGATCGGTCAGTTTGGACGATTTCTCCGACTTGCCCGGGCAGAAGGCTGCCGCGATGTGGTGCTCATCGGTAGTGTGGTGCGACCGCGCATCACTCAGCTTTGGCCGGACCTTGCCACCCTGCGGGAGCTGCCGCGGCTCATAAGACTGTTTCGCGGCGGAGATGACCATCTCTTGTCGGGAATCGTGAACATTTTCGAGAAACATGGGTTTAGATTGCTCGGAGCAGATCAGGTCGCGCCCAATATCCTCATGCCGCAAGGTGCGCTCGGGTCAGTCAAGCCGAGGGACAGCGATCGGAGCGACATCGCATGCGGACTCGCGCTCTTGCAGGCGACTGGCCCGTTTGATATTGGCCAGGCGGTTGTGGTGGCCGACAACCGCATTCTTGCGATCGAAGCGGCGGATGGTACCGACGAAATGCTGGCCCATCTTGCTGAACTGCGCCGCAGTGGACGAATTCGCTCACGCGATGGTGCCGGTGTGCTGGTCAAGGCGCCAAAGGCAGGTCAGGATCGCAGGATCGATTTGCCCTCCATCGGACCGCCCACGATCGAAGGTGTGGCGCGGGCTCGGCTTGCGGGTATCGCAGTAGTTTCCGGCAGCGCAATCGTTGCCGAACCCGAGCGCATGGCAAAGGCGGCGGATCAGGCAAAAATTTTTGTCGTCGGCATTGGTGCTGACGAGATCCAATGAGCGAGGCAACGATCCAGTCCGCCACCATCGTCCGGGGGGCACACATCTTCCTGGTCGCAACCGAGGAATCAGGCGATCGTTTGGGGGCTGCGCTTATCCGCGCGCTGCGGGAACGCACAGGCGGAGCAGTGCGGTTTACCGGTGTCGGCGGGCGAGAGATGGTGAGCGAGGGCGTGCCAAGTCCGTTCCCGATAGATGATCTCGCCGTAATGGGATTTTCCGCACTCCCGCGGATGTTGCCGACCATTCTGCGGCGTATTCGCGAGACCGCCAATGCGATCCTCGCCGCTCAGCCCGATGCATTGGTGATCATCGATAGCCCCGATTTCACCCACCGCGTCGCGCGCCGGGTACGGGCTGCCGATCCATCGATACCAATCCTGGATTACGTCTCACCCTCGGTATGGGCATGGCGGCCGGGACGCGCGCGCGCCATGCTCCGCTATGTCGATCATGTGCTGGCGCTCCTGCCGTTCGAGCCCGCAGTGCATCAGAAGCTCGGAGGGCCGCCGTGCACCTATGTCGGGCATCCGCTATCCAATCGAATTGGCGAGCTGCGCCCCAATGCGGAAGAAATGCGGCGAAGAGCGTCCGTCCCGCCAATCGTGCTGGTGCTACCGGGCAGCCGTGCCGGCGAGATTGAGCGCATGCTGTCGATTTTTGCCGACGCAATCGACCGTGTGCAAAAAATAATCGGGTCACTCGAAATCATACTGCCGACCGTCCCGCATTTGCACGATGCGGTGGTCGCGGCAACTGCAACATGGCCACAGCGGCCGCGCGTGGTGGTCAATCAGGTGGACAAGGACGCGGCATTCCGCGTGGCGCGCGTTGCACTTGCCAAGTCGGGAACGGTGACGCTCGAATTGGCACTTGCCGGAGTGCCGACGGTGGCGGCCTATCGCGTTTCATGGATCGAAGCTCTTGTCGCACGACTCTTGGTCAATGTGCCTTCGGTCATCCTCGCCAATCTGGTGATTGGAGAAAATATCGTGCCGGAATTTCTTCAAGAGGTTTGTACGGCCGAGCGTCTGGCGGCGGCATTGGCGCAGCTGATTGAAGAGGGTCCGGTACGGCGACGGCAGGTTGAGGCCTTTGCCAGGCTCGACGACATCATGGAAATCGGCCGGCGCAGGCCATCCGTACGCGCCGCGGATATCGTGCTCGCAACGCTGCGGCGGCCTGAGAGAAGCTTTGCGGGCAGGACACCAAGTCTGTAAGTTTGGATTGGCGGCTTCGATCGCCGCCGCTCTGCTTGTCGCGATAGCACCGCGCGCAAACACAGGGAGTTTGGAGCTTTTGAGTTTACAGCAGTCGATCCGCGCGGCAATCACCGGTATTTATGGTTATGTGCCTGACTATGTGCTTGGTAATGCCGAACTCGCGCGCATGGTCGACACCACTGACAGCTGGATCACCGAGCGCACGGGGATCAAAGAACGGCGCATCCTGAAAGGTGAGGGACTCGGCACCTCGCACATGGGGGCGGAGGCCGTGCGGGGGCTGCTCGCCAAGACCGGTACCAGGCCGGAAGATGTCGAGCTACTCATATGTGCCACGACGACGCCGGATTTCGTGCATCCGTGTACCGCCAACCTCATCTGCGACATGGCCGGCATCCGCAACATCGGCAGCTTCGACGTGCAAGCGGCGTGCTCGGGCTTTCTCTATGCACTGACAGTTGCGCAGCAATTCATCGCTGCCGGCACCTATCGCAAATTAATTGTTGTCGGCGCCGACAAGATGTCGGCGATCGTCGACTACACCGACCGCGCGACTTGTGTGATTTTCGGCGATGGAGCCGCGGCTGTGCTGCTCGAGCCGAGCAGCAACGGCAAGGGTATCATGGATGTGGTCCTGCACTCAGACGGTTCCGGCATGAAACATCTGCATCAGAAGGCGGGCGGCAGCCGCATGCCGCCGACCGCGGAAACCGTCGCCAAGCGGATGCACTTCGTCTATCAGGAAGGCGCCGCCGTCTATAAATTTGCGGTTGCCGGCATGTCGGAGGTCACGCGCGACCTCATGGTGCGCAACAATCTGCAAGTCGACATGATCGATTGGGTGGTGCCACACCAGGCGAACAAGCGCATCATCGAGACGACGGCCGAGCGCCTCGGCCTCTCAATGGACAAGGTCATGCTCACGATCCAAAAATACGGCAACACCACTTCTGCTACCATTCCGCTCTGCCTGTGGGATTATGAAAGCAAGCTCAAGATCGGTGACCGTATACTGCTCGCGGCGTTCGGCGGCGGCTTCACCTGGGGCGGTGCTTACTTGACCTGGGCTTACGACGGCGCCAAGGCGGCAAGAGACGGCAACAGCGCACGCGTCAAATGACTAGAGCATTTTCAGTTTCAGTGGAAACTGAAGATGCGCTAGATTTCTTTGTTAAATCGCATTTTCTACGGCGAACCGGTTCCCACTTCGCCGGAAAATGCTCTAGGGTCATTTGCGCCGTGAAATCGGCACGTAATCGCGACGCGTGATGCCGGTGTAGAGCTGGCGCGGCCGGCCGATCTTCTGGTTCGGGTCCTCGATCATTTCTTTCCACTGCGCAATCCAGCCTACCGTGCGCGCGAGCGTGAACAGCACGGTGAACATGGTGGTGGGGAAGCCCATCGCCTTGAGCGTGATCCCCGAATAGAAATCGATGTTCGGGTAAAGCTTCTTCTCAAGGAAGTATTCGTCGTGCAGGGCGACGCGCTCAAGCTCGAGTGCGACTTGGAGCAGGGGATCGTCGCGATGGCCGAGCTCGCTCAAGACCTCGTGGCAGGTCTTCTGCATGATTTTGGCGCGCGGGTCGTAATTCTTGTAGACCCGGTGGCCAAAACCCATCAGCCGGAAGGAATCGTTCTTGTCCTTGGAGCGGCGGATATATTCGGGGATGCGCTCGGGCGTGCCGATTTCGCCGAGCATCTTGAGCGCGGCCTCATTGGCGCCACCGTGGGCGGGTCCCCATAGGGCAGCAATGCCGGCGGCGACGCAGGCGAACGGGTTGGCGCCGGTGGAGCCCGCAAGGCGCACCGTCGAGGTCGAAGCATTCTGCTCATGATCGGCGTGCAGGATGAAGATGCGGTCCATGGCGCGCGCCAGCACCGGGTTGGGCTTGTACTCCTCGCACGGCACCGCAAAGCACATACGTAGAAAGTTGGTCGCGTAGTCGAGCTCGTTCTTGGGATAAACGAACGGCTGGCCGATATTGTACTTGTAGGCCATGGCGGCCAATGTCGGCATCTTCGCTATCATGCGGATCGAGGCCACCATGCGCTGGTGCGGGTCGGAAATGTCAGTGGAGTCGTGGTAGAAGGCCGAGAGCGCCCCGACGCAGCCGGTCATCACTGCCATCGGATGGGCATCGCGCCGGAAGCCCTGAAAAAAGCGACTCATCTGCTCGTGCACCATGGTGTGGCGCGTGACGCGATAGTCGAAGTCGGACTTTTGCGTGGCGGTAGGCAGTTCGCCGTAAAGCAGCAGGTAGCAGGTTTCGAGAAAATCTCCATGCTCGGCCAATTGCTCGATCGGGATGCCGCGATAGAGCAGGATGCCTTGGTCGCCATCGATGTAAGTGATCTTGGATTCGCAGCTGCCGGTGGAGGTGAAGCCTGGGTCGTAGGTGAACATTCCGCTTTCGGCATAGAGCTTGCTGATGTCGATGACCTCAGGTCCGACCGTGCCCTCGTAGATTGGGAACGACCAATTCTTGTTGCCAACGGTGAGCGTGCCGGATTTGACGTTGTGGCCGGTCTTGGCGTCCATGATCGAGCCCTCGTTGATATACAGGCCTTGCGTTCTATGATTGGGTCGTAATGTTGGCATATGGAGCCCCGGCTAGCTCGTCGAGGTCCAATGGTGTTTGGGTAGCCCATTTCATGTGTGCACCGCAAGATGCGGGCGTGAGGCCTACTTAGTCTGACGCGGCCTGGTCGGAGAGCCGGTCGAGGCTTTCCGACTGGCCAAGCACCGCCAGCACTTCAAATATGCCGGGGGAGGTCGTTCGACCGGTTACGGCCGCCCGGAGAGGTTGCGCGACCGCGCCGAGCTTGAGGCCAAGCCGCTCTGCGAGAGCGCGAACGGCGCGTTCGGTCGCTTCCACACCCCAGGGCTCGACCGCGGCAAGCTCTGAGACGAGGTGGCCCAATAGTCTGCGCGCTTCGGCTGAAAGCAGCTCCCGCGCCTTGTCGTCGAGCTTGATCGGGCGCAACGCCCAGATGAACGAGGCCGCATCGACGAGCTCGACCAAGGTTTTGGCGCGCTCCTTGAGGCTCGGTATGGCGGCGGTCAGCTTTTGCCGCATGACCGGGTCTAGTCGCTTGGCGATCGCGGCGCCGTCGGCGATATGCGGAAGAAATTGCACGATCGCCGCGACCAGCTCTTGGTCCGTGCTCTGTCGGAGGTAGTGGGCGTTGAGGTTATCAAGCTTGGCAAGGTCAATGCGCGCCGGCGAGCGGCCGATCTTGGGCAGATCGAAATGCGCGATCATTTCCTCGGTTGAAAACATCTCCTGGTCGCCGTGCGACCAGCCGAGCCGCACCAGATAGTTGCGCATGGCCGCCGGCAGGTAGCCCATGGCGCGATAGGCTTCGATGCCAAGCGCGCCATGACGCTTGGAGAGCTTTGAGCCGTCCGGCCCGTGGATGAGCGGAATGTGCGCCATCACCGGTACCGACCAGCCGAGCGCCTCGAAGATGAGTTTTTGGCGCGCGGCGTTGTTGAGATGATCGTCGCCGCGGATGATATGGGTCACTTCCATATCGTGATCGTCCACCACCACTGCGAGCATGTAGGTCGGCGTGCCGTCGGAGCGCAGAAGCACGAAATCATCGAGGTTTTCGTTCTGCCAGGTCACGCGCCCCTGCACCTGATCGTCGATTGCGGTCTCACCGGTGGTAGGGGCCTTGATCCGGATCACCGGCTTGACCCCGGGCGGTGCTTGCGCCGGGTCGCGGTCGCGCCAGCGGCCGTCGTAGAACCGGGAGCGGCCTTCGCGGCGCGCCGCCTCGCGCATCTGCGCAAGCTCCTCGGCGGAGGCGTAGCAGCGATAGGCGCGGCCCGCCGCGAGGAGCTGCTCGACGACCGCGCGGTGCCGGGCGGAGCGGGAAAACTGATAAATCGCCTCGCCGTCCCATTGGATGCCGAGCCAGCATAGTCCATCAAGGATGGCGTCGATCGCGGCCTTGGTCGAGCGCTCGCGATCGGTGTCCTCGATGCGCAAGAGCATCTTGCCGTTGCGCCCGCGCGCATATAGCCAGTTGAACAGCGCCGTTCGGGCTCCGCCAATGTGGAGGAAACCGGTGGGCGAGGGGGCAAAGCGCGTGACGACGGTTTCGGTCATGTCGTGTAGGGTGAAATCCGTGAATTGCCAGCGAGGTTGCGCGCATGTTTGCGTGACGATGTACCATAGCCAAGGGCGGCAGAGTCAGTGCAATTCACAGCGAACTTGAGACGGTCGCTCGGCACTATGGCGCTGGGCAATAACGCGGCAGGGCAAGGGAATTCGAGAGCAAGATGGCGGACGATACGGCAGCAGTCGAAGCGGGACGCGATTTCATTCGCGACATCATCGGGGCGGACCTGGATGCCAAGCGCGTCGCCAAGGTCGTCACCCGCTTCCCGCCGGAGCCAAACGGCTATCTCCACATCGGACATGCCAAATCCATCTGCCTCAACTTCGGCGTGGCGGAGGAATTCGGCGGCCGCTGCCATTTGCGTTTCGACGATACCAATCCCACCAAGGAAGAGCAGGAATATATCGACGCGATCAAGCGCGATGTGCGTTGGCTCGGTTTCGACTGGGGCGAACACCTTTATCACGCATCCGACTATTTCGAACAGCTTTATGCATGGGCCGAGCATCTGATCCGCACCGGTCATGCCTATGTCGACGATCAGACGCAAGAAGAGACGCGGACAACGCGCGGCACCTTGACCGAACCAGGGAAGAACAGCCCTTACCGCAACAGAACGGTGGACGATAATCTCGCTCTCTTTGGCCGCATGCGTGCCGGCGAGTTTCCGATCGGCGCGCGCGTTTTGCGCGCCAAAATCGACATGGGTTCGGGCAACATCAACCTGCGCGACCCCGTGCTCTACCGCATTCTGCACGCGAGCCATCCGCGCACCGGCACCAAATGGTGCATCTATCCGAGCTACGATTTTGCTCATGGACAATCCGACGCGATCGAGCACATCACGCATTCAATCTGCACGCTGGAGTTCGAGGATCACCGGCCGCTGTACGATTGGCTGCTCGAACATCTTCCGGTGCCGTCGCGGCCGCGCCAGTACGAGTTCGCGCGGCTCAACTTGAGCTATACGGTGCTTTCAAAGCGCATACTCACCGAGCTGGTGCGCGGTGGACATGTCGGCGGCTGGGATGATCCGCGCATGCCGACGCTGGCGGGCCTGCGGCGGCGCGGGGTGCCGCCCGAGGCCATTCGCGACTTTGTCAAACGCATCGGCGTCGCCAAGGCCAATAGTTTGGTTGACGCCGCCATGTTCGATTTCTCGGTGCGCGAAGTCTTGAACAGGAAAGCGCAGCGGCGCATGGCGGTGCTGCGACCGCTTAAAGTGGTGATCGAGAATTATCCCGCGGACAAGAGCGAAGAACTCGAAGCGCTCAATCATCCGGACGATCCGACCGCGGGTAAGCGGCAAATTCGCTTCGGCCGTGAACTTTATATTGAACGCGACGACTTTATGGAGGACCCGCCCAAGAAGTTCTTTCGTCTCTCACCGGGACGCGAAGTGCGATTGCGTTATGCCTACTTCGTAACCTGCCGGGAAGCCGTGAAGAACGAAGCCGGTGAAGTGATCGAGCTTCGCTGCACCTACGATCCGGCAACCCGCGGCG
>CAZNSG010000291.1:0-19278 GCA_964575715.1 uncultured Hyphomicrobiales bacterium
GTCAGTTGATCGCCGCGGGAATGGACGTGCTGACCGTCAGCCGTCGCCTGGGGCACGGCTCCCCGGTCATCAGCCTGAAAACCTATGGTCACATGTTTGGCAACACCGACGCCCGCGCCGCCGAGATTATGGAGGCAACCTTTGCGAAGGTCCGGCGGCAATGATAGGGGCGCCGCAGTCGGCCGAGATCATGCAAGCGACCTTCGCAAAGATGCGTACGGAATGAGAACAAAAAAGCCACCGGCAGGGCACTTCCGGTGGCAATCCGGTGGCAATTTCGTTAGAGAGGCCCTCGAAAACCTATATTTGCCGGGTTAGCTCAGGGGTAGAGCAGCGGTTTTGTAAACCGTTGGTCGGGAGTTCAAATCTCTCACCCGGCACCAGCGCCTCCGAAAATAGCTGGAATGAAACCTTGTGAGGCTTTGCGCGCGCTGAAGTCTCCCATGTGCTGCTTCGCCGAAATGCAGTCACTGCAGCAAAGAATTCTTGCTCGCAGCTACCGCGGTCCGTTCCCAGCACGCCGCGCCGGTGACCATTGGTCCGACATAAAATGCTCCGACATAAAATCCTCGTTGCTGCGCGCGCCCTCACGGGCTAATCAATTCAGGACGGCTGCGCGCTCCGTTGAACAGGCGATCCGAGATAAATGTGCGGCATTGCAGGATTGCTGACCTTCGACTCCGCCCATTCGCGGCAACAGCTTCACGACATCGCCGATGCGATGAACTCGGTTCTGCGCCATCGCGGACCGGACGACGAGGGCGTCTGGGTCGATGCCGACGCGCCGGTCGCGCTCGCCCATCGCCGCCTCTCGATCGTCGATCTTTCGCCGGCCGGTCATCAGCCGATGATTTCCGCCGACGGCCGCTTTGTGATCACCTACAACGGCGAAATTTACAATCACGAGGAGATTCGACCGGAACTCGCCGCGCGCGGAATCCGCTTCCGCGGCCATTCCGATACCGAGGTGATGCTGGAAGCGTTTTCCGCTTACGGCATCGCGGCCACGGTGCAGCGGCTCATCGGCATGTTTGCAATCGGCGTTTGGGACCGCCGCGAGCGCACGCTCACCCTGGTGCGCGACCGCCTCGGCATCAAGCCGGTTTACTGGGCGAAATTCGGCGCTTTGTTCCTGTTTGGATCGGAGCTCAAGGCGCTGCGCGCACATCCCGGCTGGACGCCGCGCATCGACCGCGGCGCGGTCGCAGCCTACCTGCGGCACAATTATGTCCCCGCCCCTCACACCATCTACCAAGGCGTCCACAAACTCGAGCCCGGCTCGATTCTCACTTTGCCCTGGAATGGCGAACCGCGCATTGAGCGGTTCTGGGACGCGCGCGCAGTTGCCCGTGCGGGCCTCGCCGATCCCCTCCATGCGGGCGATCGCGAACTGACCGACCGGCTGGAGGAACTGCTCAAGGATGCGGTGCGAAGGCGCATGATCGCCGATGTGCCGGTCGGCGCCTTTCTCTCCGGCGGAATCGACTCCTCGACGGTGGTCGCGCTCATGCAGGCCGCCAATGCCGGAACAGTGAAGACCTACACCATCGGATTCGACATCGCCGGTTTCGATGAAGCCCGCCATGCCGCCGCCGTCGCCAAGCACCTGGGAACCGAACACACCGAACTCACCGTCACCGCCCAGCAAGCACGCGACGTCATACCGCGCCTGCCGGATATCTACGACGAGCCGTTTGCCGATTCCTCGCAGATCCCAACCTACCTCGTCTCTGCCATGACGCGGCGCCATGTCACAGTGGCGCTCTCCGGCGATGGCGGTGACGAACTTTTTGCCGGATACAACCGTTACCAGTTGGCGGCCCGCGCCTGGCATGGTCTATCGCTGCTGCCGCGCGCCGTCCGGCACGGCATGGCCGCAGCCCTCACCAGCATTTCCGCCGAACGCTGGTCACGCTTGCACAATGTCTTGCCCGCGCGAATGCTGCCGGCGCAATTGGGAGACAAGCTGCACAAACTGGCTTCCATCTTGAACTGCACAAACAGCGATGAGGTCTATCGCCGGCTCATCACCCATTGGGAGCCTGATCAACTCATGTCCGGTGTGACCGAGCCTAAGGGTATTCTCTGGAATCGGTCGGTCGCGGAGGAATTCCCCAATCTTCTCGATCGCATGCAATTTCTCGATCTTGTTACCTATCTGCCGGACGATATTTTGACCAAGGTCGATCGTGCCAGCATGGCGGTCGCGCTCGAAGCAAGGGTGCCCCTGCTCGACCATCGCGTCGTGGAGTTTTCCTGGCGGCTCCCTTCTTCGGCGAAGATTCGCGGCGGAAAGTCAAAATGGCTGCTGCGGCAAGTGCTCGATCGTCATGTCCCGCGCGAACTCATCGAGCGGCCAAAGATGGGCTTTGGCATTCCGCTGGGCGAATGGCTGCGCGGCCCGCTGCGCGACTGGGCCGAGGCTTTGCTTGCGGAAAAACGCTTGCGCGAGGCCGGTCTGCTCGATGCGGCGTACGTCCGAAGGCGCTGGAACGAACATCTTCAGGGCAGCCACAACTGGCAACATCATTTATGGGGCGTGCTGATGTTCGAATCTTGGCGTGATCGCTGGGCAACGCAAACATGATCGTGGTCTTCCTCTCGATCGCCAATTCGGCTCAGCGGCGGGCGCGGCCGTGCACTTGGGCGCCCGACACGTTCTGCAGGAACCAGCCGTAGGTCGCACGCAGTCCGGCTTCGAGCGTGGTCCGCGGCCGCCACCCCATCGCATGCAGCTTGTCTGAGTCGAGCAGCTTCCGCGGTGTGCCATCGGGTTTCGACGGATCGAAGCGCAAGCGATTTTCTACCCCGACAACGCGCGCGATCAATTCGGCAAGCTCGCAGATCGTCAGGTCGGAGCCGGCGCCGACATTGATATGCTCTTCGTCCGAATAGGTGCGCATCAAGAACACCAGTGCGTCGGCGAGGTCCTCGACATAAAGAAATTCTCGCCGCGGCTTGCCGGTTCCCCACACCACGATCTCGCCGCCGTGATTCTTGGCCGCATGCGCTTTCGCCATCAGCGCCGGCACCACATGGCCTGCTTCCAGATCGAAATTATCCATCGGGCCATAGAGGTTCGTCGGCATGGCCGCGATGAAATTCAGTCCATATTGCCGCCGGTAGGCGCGGCACAGCATGATGCCGGCGATTTTCGCCACCGCGTACCACTGGTTGGTCGGCTCGAGCGCTCCGGAGAGCAGCACGTCTTCCCGCATCGGTTGCGGCGCAAGCCGGGGATAGATGCAGGCCGACCCGAGGAACAAGAGTTTGCTTACGCCCACCCGGCGCGCGGCCTCGATGATGTTCGCCTCGATCGCGAGGTTATCATAGAGGAAATCCGCCGGCCGCGTGTCGTTGGCGAGAATGCCGCCTACCGTCGCGGCCGCAACAAACACCGCATCGGGTCGATTGGCGTCCATCCAGCGCTCCACATCGGCCTGGCGCCGCAGGTCGGCGGTCTCCCGCGCAACGGTCAGCACCTGGCAGTTCTCGCGCTCAAGCCGCCGCAGCAGCGCGCTCCCCACCATGCCGCCATGGCCGGCAACCCAAACCCGCTTGCCGGCAAGCTCGAATGTGGCGGACTTCTGCGCCGTCATCGTGCGCGCTCGCGGCTAAGCAATTCGATATCGCTCTTCACCATCTCGCTGACCAGTTCATCGAACGTAACGCGGTGCGACCATCCAAGCTTCGCGCGCGCCTTGCTGGCGTCGCCGACCAGCGCGTCGACCTCGGTCGGCCGGAAATAGCGCGCATCCACTTCCACCAGTACGTCTCCCGTGCGCGTGTCGATGCCGCGCTCGTCCCGGGCCTTGCCGCGCCAGGCGATCTTGCGCCCGACCGCGGCGAAGGCCTTTTCCACGAACTCGCGCACGCTGTGCGCCTCCCCAGTCGCCAGCACGTAATCGTCCGGCTCGCGCTGCTGCAGCATCATCCACATCCCCGCCACATAGTCGCGCGCATGGCCCCAGTCGCGCTTGGCATCGAGATTGCCGATGAAGAGTTTGTCCTGCTGCCCGACATCGATGGCCGCCACCGCCCGCGTGACCTTGCGCGTCACGAAAGTCTCGCCGCGGATCGGGCTTTCGTGATTGAACAAGATGCCGTTCGAGGCATGAATGCCATAGGCCTCGCGGTAATTCACCGTGATCCAATAGGCGTAGAGCTTGGCCGCGGCATAGGGGCTGCGCGGCGCAAATGGCGTCGTTTCGCTTTGCGGGCTCTCCGGTGCATTGCCGTAAAGTTCCGACGTCGAGGCTTGATAGAATCGAACCTGATGCGTGAGCTTGAGGATGCGAATGGCCTCGAGCAGCCGCAACGTGCCGAGCGCATCCGCATTGGCGGTGTATTCAGGCGTCTCGAAACTGACCTGCACATGGCTCTGCGCCGCCAGATTGTAGATCTCGGTCGGCTGGCATTCCTGCATGAGCCGGATCAGGTTGGTGGCATCCGTCATGTCGCCGTAGTGCAGGAAGAACTTCGCATTCCCCATGTGCGGATCGACATAGAGATGATCGACGCGCGCGGTATTGAGCGAGGACGAGCGCCGCTTGACGCCGTGCACGACATAACCCTTGGCCAGCAGAAATTCGGCCAGATACGCCCCGTCCTGACCCGTGGCCCCGGTAATCAGCGCGACTTTCTCGGTCATTTGTTTCCCGCTCACACCCGCAGGCACATTGCGGATAGATTTCAATGCCTTGTCCCGCTACCCGTATGGGTGCCAGGGAAACAACGGAACCTGCAACAAAATTTTGCCAGTTTAGAACACCTTTCTGAAACAGGTCTAGAATTATACGCAAATGTAGCGGACAGACTCGAAAAATTCATCGTTTAGCAAGACCGTTGCGCCAAGATCGGTGGCGCAATGGGCCGCAAACGAAACACTCGGCCATTCATCCCAAATGTTCATGTTTAGCGATCACGCAAGCGGCTCATCGCGATCTCCGGGACTATTCAGAAAAAGCCATTCAGCCTAGAGTACATTTTGCTGACGCGCCCTCGCAGCGATGATGGCAATCTGCAGAGTTTGGATGCGTTGAGATGGGGGATGCCGGCCAAGTCAATCACCGGTGAAAACTGATCATGAATTTGTATGGTCGCGGCTATTACGATGCGCAGATGGCGGTTCCTTCCGATGTCTACACGTGGATATCCAGACTCCGTGCTGAGAAGATTGCGGCTCATATCAAACCCACTGATCGGGTGTTTGAGTTTGGTGTTGGCTCAGGATTCAATCTCGCACATCTGAATTGCGCCACCCGCGTCGGTTCCGACATTAATTCGTTTGCAGCCAAAGAGGCTCGCTTGCACGGCATTGAGATCGTCGTTGATGATTCTGCCGTATCCCTTGGCAGCTTTGATGTCGTGATTTGCCATCATGTCTTGGAGCATCTCCTCGATCCCGCTGCGTTGTGTGGCCGATTGGCGAAATTGCTAAAGCCCAACGGCATACTTCTCTTGTTCGTACCCTACGAAGAGCAGGCGCGGTATCGCCAATACGATCCGAACGAGAAAAACCACCACCTATTCTCATGGACGCCCCAGACCTTCGGCAACCTGATCGCGGCTTGCAACCTGACCGTACATTCTATCTGTCTTGCCTCCTTCGGCTACGACCGGATCGCTTCGGTTATCGCAAAGCGAGTTGGGATCGGTGAGCATGGCTTCCGAGCGTTGCGGAGAGCAGCACTCGCGGTGCGCCCCGAACGCGAAATCCGCGCGGTCGTGATGGTGAATTAGCTGCGTAACGCTGACTCGCACGCGGCCGATCCGACCCAAAACATCATTTAGATTGTCGCCGTCCAAAACCGCACGCCGCTACGGCACCGTAACAGACAATACGAAGGTGAATTTTCATTCGCTGCCGAAGCGGCATCATAGGGCCAAACTCATGGAGCATCCGAGAAAATCCGCGGACGAGCTGGTCCGCCCGCCGCAGGTTTCCGGCTCGCGAGGTAAGTCTATCGGAACCGTCCATGTGGTAGAGTCGAGCGACATCATCGGACAGCATCGCAGGACCATGCTTGCGGAGAATACGAATAGCGGACATCAACTCGAACCCCAGCGCGTCTTTGTCGGAGGGAAACTCGAGAAATGCGAGCCGCGATATGACCGGAAGGCACTCGCCCGGCGTTGCAAAGATCGGGAGAGCGCTGACGAAATCGCTGAACGAAATCGGGCGCGGCGGCACAGGCGGCCCGATCGGGCGTCCCTCCTGATCGACGCAACGAAAAAAGAACACCGGAGCTGAGCTGTGCGCAGCGACGAACGCCGGGATCGACGACGACGCCTCGGGCAACAGCTGGTCGTCGGAATCGAGGAATATCAGCCAATCGCCGTTAGCCCGCCGCGCGCCATCGGATTTTGCCACCGTCGAACCGCCATTGGTTTGCCGCTCGACGAGCTTCAGTGTGCCGCGCGCCAAATCCTGCGCATAGGCGCTGCGGATCATATCGGCGGTTCCGTCCTGCGAGGCGTCGTCGATGACAATCGCCTCGCTGTCGCCGACGGCTCGGGCGAATGCAAGCGAGCTGTCGATTGCACGCGGTACGATCGACCGGCGATTGTACGTCGGCGTCACAATGGAAAAACGCGTCATGGTCTGCTTGCCAAAATTCTCTGTCCTATCCACTGGTAAGCGACAGCAATGCCGCAGATGTGCACGACATTGAGCGCGATGAGCGGAGCAAGATAGCCAAAGCGCGGATAGAGCACCACGGTCAATACAAGCCGCGCGGCCACTTCGATAAACGAAAGCCAGTTCCAAATCCGCAAGCGCGCCAGTGAATAGGCCAAAATGGATGGCAGACGCGAGATTCCAACCCACACGATGCCGGCTCCCGCCAGCGCGAAGCCGAGCGGGTCTTGCGGCGCGTGCTCGGCGCCAAGCCACAGCGTGGTGATCCAGGGGCCGAGCAACGCGTAAGCCAGGCCGCCGGGGATCGTCATCGCCAGCAGCAGCTTGCCGACTCGTCCATATTGCCGCCTGATCGCGGCCCGGTCGCCCACGGCATCCAGCCGCACCAACATGGGCGCCAGCGTCTCCGGAATTCGCCAGAGCGCCAGCACCACGACCTCAGCAATTTTCCATAGCAGAACGAAACGAGCGGCGGCCTCGGCGCCGCCAAGCCAACCCACGACCAGAACGTCGGATTGGCTCGATATCAATAGCGCTCCGGCGATGAAATAGCCGCCGCCCATGCGGCCGGTCAGCCGCGCCAGCAGCGGCCGCAACGATCCAACCACGTGTTGCGCGCGCGGCCTCGTCCCTTGCCAACAAAGTGGTACCAGGAACCTCGCGACGATAACCGAGCCCAGCTGACAAGCGAACACGCCGAGCGGCCCTCCACCGGCTCGCACTACGAACAGCACGGAAACCGAATACACAATGACTTGCACGAATTGCAGCATGTTGGTCGCCGCCAGCCGACCCGCCGCCGTCAGCGCGATGCGTTCAACCACTGTCTCGTAAAGCGCGACGAGAAAGAAGCCCGCGGCAATAGCCGCGCCGAGCGAGACCTGAGTGCGATCCGAACCCACAAAGACGCCTATGCCAGCGAGCGCCATCACGGCAGCGTAAGCCACAAAGATGACCTTCCCCACATCCAGGGCGTGGACGAAGCCCGCCGGATCCTTGGTGGCAAATGCCTCGCCGAAAATCCGCTGCAGGCCGCCACTGAGCCAGCCGATGCCGATGATCGCGTAATTGATCAACCCAAATATCAGCATGAGAGCGCCGAACCCCTCCGCCCCAAGGTTGGCGAGATAAATCGGCACCAGAATAATCTGCGAGACAATCCCCGCCCCGACCGCCAAATAGCTGGTCAGCAAGCTCAGCGGATATTCGCCCAGCAACCGGCGGCGCAATGCGTTGTAGGTATCCATCCTAGTTCACGCGCCAAGGGTGAGCAGCGGCGGCATCAGGCATGGGGGACGCCCAAATGAATCGCGATGCCATTGATAGGTTGCCGTGTATGCTGGTTATAGTGTGCGACTGCTCATCAACGCGAGGCACAGCCAGTTTTCTTCGCCATGATGGCTACCGGAGCTTCTGAAATCTTGCGTCCTACGATCACCATATAGGTGAAGAGGTCGCGAGCGCCGAAGGTCATCCGCTCAAGCTCAAATCCCGCCGAGTTCAAAAGGCCCGCGATATGCGTGCGGGTTGAAACCTTCGTTGGCTCGGGAGGATGCAGTTGCACATTGCGTTTCATGATGCGGTTGAGCACGAAATGCACCACGTGCAGAACGATCACCGAAAGGCCATAGACCGGCGGCCAGAACAGCACAATGCGGCCACCCGGCCGCAGCGTGCGGTTGAATTCGCCGAGCAGCTGGCACAATTGCGCACCCTCGAAATGCTCCATCACGCCGAGATTATAAAGCCCGTCGAATTTCCGATTTAATGTGTGCAGATTGAAAATATCCGCGATGACGGTTTCGGCGGCGTCTCCGTGTAGAGACTTGTATCTCGAAATGGCCACCGGCGAGATGTCCACCGCCGTGACCTTAGCATAACGGACGATGTCCACATCAACCTGCCCTCCCCCGCAGCCGGCGTGGACGAGCTCGGCGCCGGGATTAAACGTGGTTTTGATGGAGGCATTCAAGCTCGGCTTGATCAGATAATCTCGATAGAAGCTTGCGATCTTGTCGTAGAGAGAACGCCCGACATCTCCGCCTTTGTCGCCCCAGTATTGATCCCACGACTTGCGCATTTCTTGGGCATCCGGCCGCGTAGGCGCTTGCCTGTTACGGCCGGTGGCGCGCCACATCGTTGCAAGCTTCAGCGATAACCGCAGCAGCCGGATCAGGGCGCGGACCATGTGCCCGAATTTCATCTTCGAGTGGCCATAGGTGCGCGCGGGTAGGTCAATCGGAATCTCGCCGATGCGGCAGCCGCTGACATGCAGAACGGTAAGGCTCTCGAAAAAAAATTCGTAATCACGGCTATGAATCGTCTCGAACAGCGCGGGTGGAATACGGTCCAAACGATACAAGCGGAAGGCCCCGCTCGCATCATACGGCAGGCGAAGCAAAGTCGTAGTCAGGAAATGCCCGAACTGCGTGATGAGTTTGCGCCATATATTCCAATTCTCCAGACTATTCGCGCGCAGATAGCGAGAGCCGAGCACAACATCGTAGCGTTCCGCCTCGGCGAGAAAGCGCGGAATGTCAAACGGCTGATGGGAAAAATCGGCATCGAGCGTAACGACGGTCTTGTAGCCGCTCGCCTGCGCGTGCCGTAGCGCCGTGATATGCGCGCTGCCGATCCCAAGCTTGCCCTCGCGCCGCCAGATTCGGACCTCCGGATGGGAGTGAGTGATGGCTTCGACAAGCTCGCCAGTTCCATCCGACGAATTGTCATCCATAACGAGGATGTCCGCCGGCAATTTCAGCGCCAATATCTGCTGAAGCAAGACGTCGATGTTGCCCGCCTCGTTGTAGGTCGGAACGAAAATGACAAGATCATTCCGCATGCAACACATCCATCTCCAAGCGCACCATCATATCGACCAGATTATCAAACGAGACTTCTGGCTTCCAGCCGGTGACCGCGCGCAACCGGCTCGCGTCACCTTGGAAGGGAACTTGCCGGTTGGCTCGTTGAAGGACTGACGGTGTCTCCGTCACGTATTCCCGATAGTTCATGCTCAAGGCCGAGAACGCGCGTTCCGCGAATTGACGCACAGTATGAAGTTCCCCACTTGCAACAACGAATTCACCGGGTGCGTCCATTTGCAGGATCGCGTGCATGGCCCGCACAACGTCTCCAGCATAAGTCCAATCCACTTGAACGTCCAGGCGGCCGAGCTCCACGCTCGATCTCTTTCCACGATGAATGTCGACCACCGCCTGCACTATCTTCCGTGTCACGAATTTATCCGCTCGGCGTGGCGACTCGTGATTGTAGAGTATTCCAGTGCTGAAAAATACATTGCGTTCCTGCCGATAGAGCCGCCCGATCCCAATCCCGGCAGCCTTCGTCACACCATAGGCGCAGACCGGCGCGAATAGCGTGTCCTCATTCTGCGGTGCGCGCCGAGGATTTCCGAAGATGAGCGAAGACGCCGCATAAAAGACGCGGCTTTGCTGACCCATGTTCGCCACTGCTTCTAGAACGTTCAACAGGCCGACGCAGTGGACTTTGTAGCTATAGTCGAACAGTTGCGACAGCGTCTCCGTATTCTCCTGCGAGGAGTGGTGGTACGCGGCGAGATAATAAATCTCGTTCGGCCGCTCGGCCGCGATCAGGCTCGCAACGGCATCCACATCGAGCACATCAAAAGCTGTTTGTTTTTCCCCAGCCGAAACCAAGTCGCGTCCAGCACTGATGACCCTGTATTCCAAGGTTTTGAGATAATTGCGGAGATAGAAACCATCCTGCCCATAAGCCCCGATGATAAGAGCGCTGCGTTGCATGATCACACCACCATCCGCCGCTAGCGCTGCTTCGCAGTGACGATCTCGAATTTAGGAAGCGGAAACACCAGCGCTCCCCCTTGTTCGAGGAAATGCCGTTCGCGTGCAACGAAATTATCGTGGAAGTGCCAGGGTAGTACGAAATAATAATCCGGATTCTGGGCGCGCGACTCATCCTCAGAAATGATGGGGATCGCGCTGCCCGGCGTACGGCATCCAAATTTCGTCGGATTGCGATCGGCAATCGCCGAAATGAGATCGGCCTTAATGCCGAAGTATTGCAACAGGGTATTGCCCTTGGTCGACGCGCCATAGCCGTGCACCAGTCGTCCTTCCCGCTTGGATTGGATCAGAAAATCGCGGACGCGCGCACGAATGTCCGAGATGCTTTGTCGTAGACGAATGAGCGGCCCTGCGCCCTGATAACCCTGGACTTGCTCCCGCCGCAGCAGCACATCAACGGCTGCGCCAATCGTCTTATGCGGACCATCGCGGTGGCCGACGATGACCCGGATACTACCGCCGTTGACATCGATGAGACTGGCGTCGATGACGCGAAGCCCATTGCGCTCCATCAGTAACTTGATTTGCGATAGGCCGTAATACTCAAGATGCTCATGGCAGATAGTATCGAACGATAGGTTGCTCACCATGGTCGGTAGATAACTCTGCTCGAGCACCCAAATACCGTCGGGAGCGAGGATATCGCGGATGTCCTGCACAAACGCATTCGGATCCGGTAGATCGTAAAACATCGCAATGCTGGTGACAAACCGCGCCTTCGAACTTGGCATTATGGAACGGAATGTTTCGGCTGTGAAGAAATCGGCAACGGTTAGAATGCCCGGCTGGTAATATTGCTTGAAGAGATTGATAGTCGGATCAATACCTATACGGACTAAGCCTGACGTCCGGTAGAAGCCGAGCGTCGTTCCATCGTTGCTGCCAATATCGAGTACGACGTCGCCCTTATGTGGCGTGACGCGAGACAAGACCTCGGCCACAAGCCCGGAGAGGTGTGCGACCATCGACTCATTAAGCCCCGATCGGTAGCCATAAGTTTGGCGAAAAAGATCATCCTGCCGGAAATTGTGCCGCAATTGCACGAGCGAACATTCAGCGCACTGCACCAATTCGAGCGGCATCGGTGCGGGGTCGGCTTCCCCCTGCCTCGGAAACACGCCGCATGAGACCAAAGAGCCGAGATCGATGATCGTGGAGAGATCACCGCATCCACAGATTCGACATTTGTTGATGGAGGTAAACAGTTTGCACCCGATTAGCTGGACGGTCCGGTTATTTAGATGTTGCAGGCAGCTTTACTACTTACATACGCAGCCGAGCCATTGTACTCGACTCTCTATCGGAAGGCCAAAAACAGCATGTGTTTGATGGGTGATTTTGGCGATAGAAGTTTGTCGGAAAGCGATTATTTGATCAGGACTTCAGCAACGCAGATTTTACGGAGCGTGTTTAGGCCGAGAACGAACAGCAAGCGCGGCGGCCGTGTTTTTTGAGGCAATCTTTTACAGCTGAATACATTTATCTCATCTCATCGGCAATCATTTGATCGGAAAGATACGCACCATCATGCTTAACCGCTCCGACGATCAATGCACGCCGCATGCCCGATCCATGCAATCAGTTTCCGGCTTTACGAGCGTACAGAACCAACTCACCGCTCATATCAAGTGGTATCATCCTGTGCGCCAAAAGTTTTGAGTTTAGAACCGGCGACAAGAGCTTGCCGACCGAATAGCGATTGAAGCTGCGGGACAAGGAAGACAATTCAAAATATTGCCTATAAATACCGTGTGTTATCGGCACCAAGTTTACCCGCGCAAGCAATCGTTCCAATGTACGGCGCGAAAAATAGAGGAGATGCATTCCTTGGAACCACCACCAATTCTTCCCAAGCAGCCGCGCCATCCAGCTCTCAACGTCGCCAGTATACAATGCAATGATGCCATTTAGTTTCAGCGCCCTAGACGCCGCCTCAAGCTCTACGAGTGGATCCTCAAGATGTTCAATGACGCCCCACATTGTCAGAACATCGTATTCGTTATTCAGCTGCATTAAACTCAGCGGCTGGCGATACACCTTATGTCGCTGACTGGCTATATCAGCTGCCCACCGTGATAATTCGACGCCTTCAACAGAATAATACTTTGCCGCCGCGTCCAAAAAGAAACCGGTTGCACATCCCACATCAAGCAGTTTGCCGCCGGCTGCATGCTTTCGAAGCTGCAAAACTGAATACTCGGCAGTCCTCTGTCGCTGACGTGCGGAGCCCAAATACACATCGTCGACATTGTCGGTATACGCAGCACCAAGCTGCGGCATCGGATTGGTGAAAATCATTCCACAGCTGCATTTGACGATTTGAAATGTCTTCCGTGTGTGCGGTGAAAAATCGTAATTTACGCTCGGTAAATCATCACCAAGCTCATCTGCATACAGAATTTCGTGATTAGTCGAATCGCACACGCAACATTTCACCGTCCGTTTCTTTAGGCTCACGAGACTGCCCTCACTTTGATGCTTTCGATCAAATTGATCTTGGCCGGGTTTCCCTGGATGTCTCCCGAGCTGGCGCGAATATTCCCCTATTTTGGCCATCCTGCAAGACAGAAGGGAGTTTCGGACGGCTACTGCCAACTCAGACAACTCGAACGGCGGTCGAGGGGCTGATCTGGCTATTTTCCCTGGCATTGGGGTCCGCTCTTCCCGTCGGTTGCCTCGAACGCATGGCCATCTGGCATCTCACGCTGGCGCTGGGGTTGCTGCGGCCGGAGCTCCGCGATCAGCCGTAAAATCTCCTGGAACATTTGCCGCGGGATCGCGACCTCGGTCATTTTGAAGGCGATATAACGGTCGTAGCGCACGACCTTCGCGCCGATCTTGATCAGCTTCTCCTTCAGGCTGGAGCGCTGCGAAGAGCATCGTAGTGCTTGTAATCGTGAGTCATGGTGGCGACGCGGCGGCTTTGAAGCACAACGTCAATACATTGTTGGTGCTACCGGACGAGCTGGCCACACTGGCTAATGCCATCGGCCGGTTGTCTATCATCCTCGACATGCAGCGCAAATTTGGGGCCGCGTGGCCACAAATCGTTGAATATGAATATTCCACCATGTATGTTAGACGCGAAGCGGTCGCGCTTAATGACCGGCAGCTCTCACGGCTGCGTCGCGGTAATGGCCAATTCCAAATGAAAATCGAAGAGCGTTCGCATGGTGCCTGTAACAATTTGGCAAGCCATGAGATTTGACGTAAGCGGCAATCAACTGCCTGCACTGTTCTTTGTGACCGCATTGGTCGCGAACCATTCCGTATTCCGTCTCGGTGCCATGTCGCCGGCTTGGATATTCTTACTTCTTGTTGCTGTTATCAGCGTCGCGATTCTGGTTCCCCATCTGGACATTCCAGGTACCGTACGCGCTCCTCTGAACCGCTTGAGCGTCCTCATCGGACTGGCGATTGGGGCGCCGGCTGCGGCAAGCCTGCTACTCGGCTGGAACCGTGAATTTCCCTTCAGCGGCGATCAGTCGTCTCACGTCAAGCAGGCCTTTTATATGGCTTACTGGTGGTCACAACCGATCGGCACGCCGGCTGTTGGGATTCTCGGACGGACGCTCGGCTTCGAAGCCCTCTACGAGTTGCTCGCAAAGCCTTGGCAGTTGCTTTGGTCGCGCGCCGTTATTCTCGCTGTCATTCTGATTGTAACGTGGCAATGCTATCGGCGCGCAGCTACAATCTGGACGGTCGCCTTTGCGTCCGTAGTATTCGTCGCATGGGGTGCATTCGAGCATTCGATCTATCAGCGCTATCCCGGCGCGGGCTATGTGCTCGATCTGCCGTTTGTCGTGCCGGCATTCCTTACCGGTAATGCGGATTTGTCAGGCCGTATTCCGAATATCGCTGCCGTGGCCGTGTGGCTGTTCGTCTTGCGGCCCTTGCTCTTGCGGCGCTGGCCCGACGTGTCGATTCTGCCGGCGGCGGCCTTTCTGTTCTGGCAGAAGGACGTCCTTTATTACCTCGACTCTACTTATCTCGAGCCGTGGGCCTTTGTCTTCACGTTCATGGCGGTCGAACTTGTGGTCGCCCACGGACGCCAAGGCACGCCGCTGGCCTGCTTGATGGTCGGTGCGGCGGCTTGCTTCAAGGAGCCGTTCATCTTGGCCTTGCCATTTGTTTGGCTGACGGGCCTTTGGCCGTGGACGTCGTTGCGCGATGCGTTCCGGCTATCGGTGACGGCGTTCGCGGGCGGCTTTCCGTTTGTCTTTTATTATTTCGCGCGGAAAAGCATCGATGTGTCGGAATTTGGCTTTAACCGCACTTACGATTTCTTGTTCTCATCGGAAGCATTTCTCGCTTACAGCCAAGAGTTTCTTCATCGCATGGCCGTCGCATTTCCAGGGCCAAGCGCGATCGCAGCGATCGCCGCGCTTGCCGCGATCCCGTTCCTGCTTTGCTACGCGATCCGCGGGCGATACCAATTATTGTGTCTCGTTGCCGCCGGCGCGGCGTCGATCCTATTCTTTGCATTTGATGATTTGACGCAAGGCTGGCCCGGATATTTCCGCTTCTTCCTACCCGCCTTGCCGTTTCTTGCCGCCGGTGTCGTCGCGTTCGGCTATTTCCTGACGCCACGGAATGCGCTGATCGCAAGCATTGCCGTGCTGATCCTGCAATCCTACAGCGCCTATGTTGCGGTCGCGCGTTCCGCCGGTCCCGGATCGGGCCGCAATTTCGTGGAGCATTATGACGCCGCACTTGTATTCCCCATCAAGTTGCTGCTGGCCGAAGCCCGGCGCATGGGCTACCTGCCAACGCGCGCCACGGTTATCGCCAATCAGCCGGACTTCACCGTCCGGTCCGTGCCGGGGATCGACGTCGCATTCGGGCCGCTAGGCGAGCTTTATTGCGCCTGCAATGCCCAGCACCCGTATGTAATGGCGTTGTTCGTTCGCTACGCCAATCTGAGCGCGCGATTCTCCGACGGCGTGACGGCCGACGCCGGAGTTTTTACTGCCGACGCCGGAGTTTTTGCCCCCTTCTACTACGAACGCGACAAAATCTGGCGGGAGAACCGGGCCGCGCGACCCGCCTGCCTTGTCCGGCTTCGCCAAACCTGCGCGCACGTGATCGAGCGCCGGGAAGGCGGCGAAATCGTCGGCGCGTTAGGCCTTCGCTGACCGATTTGGCAGAAAGCCCCCGAACGCATTGCGAGCATCCTTGCTGTTCTGTTAAAAAGTATCCGGCCGCCCGTCGGGAGAGGCGAGGATTTCGAAATTTGGCGACATGATGCCGCTCCGGCAGCGAATAGGTATCCATCTTCGAATATTGTGTTATCGCGTCGCCGCAGCGTGCGGCATCGGGCAGACATTACAAAGATAGCCTTTGGCTACAAGGTAAATACCAATTCCCGCCTGCTCAAATCAGACACGCCATCAGCCGTTCACACTTTCACGAAATAGAAAGTTATGCGATGAACGGCCCAATGTCTTGTCTCGCATCCATTGTGCAACGGTTTCCTCGTTAACCGAACGCAGCGAGTCCTCGATCTGATAAGCATTGTAGCCACACTGCCAAAATACCCGGAAAACATCGCCAAAGTGCGGATTGATCACGCCGTTGAGCGGGTTTCTGAGTAAAATTTCGACAATCCATGTTGGTTTGGGAGACGATTTCAGAATCCGGCTCGCTCCCTTGAGAACTTCAAATTCGAATCCCTCCACATCGATCTTGATCAAAAGGCGCTGACCGGCAAACCTGTCTCCCATCAGAATATCCAGCGTCGAGACCGCAACCTGCTCGGATTTGGAATCGGCCGCCCGACTCCAGCCAGGAATAAAGGAAGCGATGTCCGAAAATCCGTAAATAACCTCAAGTCCGGGCTTGCTTGCCAATCCAACAGGGAAGACTTCAACGTCAGTGAAATTATTAATCTTCAAATTTCCATAGAGGAAGAAGAGGTTTTGCGCGAGCGGCTCGATTGCCACGACATGTTTACCTCGCTGTCTTGCAAGACAAGCATAAAATCCAACATTTGCTCCTATATCCACGCATACATCGGCCGCCACTAGCTCCTTGTCAAATATTTTCCGCTCGTCTTTCTCCCTCGTCTCAGTGAGAAAAGCCGGCGGGGAACATAGAAAAAATCCGTATTCCAGCTTAACCGGCCTTGCCGCCCATTTTCGATCTCTGACGTTGCGATACCAAAGCCCAAGTCCGGGTGATATGCCGTCAATCAAAGACCTGACTGCCTCCTTGATTCGATTGCGCATTCCTATGACCAAGCCAAAATCAGTTGCATTTTTCGGCATGCTAGCGGAGTCGATCAAACGGAAACGCACTGATGAGCGCCATTTCATAAACTGCAGAAATGCAGTTGCCTTTGCGATGGTAATAAATCTTCGTTATCCTTTTTACGATATACTGTCATCAATTCTACCACACGCCACTTCCCGATAAACACTAAAAATCTCCCCGATCATACAATCGACCGTAAAGTCGCTCATCACCCGCGCGTTACCTGCGGCACCGAATTGTGCACGCAACCGCAACTTTTCAGAAAGTCCCTAAAGCCTTGGCGCAAAAAACGATCGTCACACTAACTGGCGCGTCGTTTTGTTGCCGGGAGCTGGTCAAGGTAAATGCATGGAATTGCAGGATTGCTGATCTTTGACACCTCGCTGCCACGACAACAGTTGCCTGATGTCGCCAAAGCGCCTTGTCCAATAGGTTCTGCGTTGGTACTAGTGGCCCTTCGCAGCCCCCAAAAACCGATACGGCCTGGAGAAAACGCGCGCTTATGAAATGTCAATTGTGCAACCACGACCACCCGGTTGAATTTCTCAATTTGGGAAGCCAGCCGCTTGCAAACAAATACCCGACCGAGGCGCAATTCAAGACGGAAGAGTTCTTCCCGCTCGCAATGTTTTTCTGCGCGCGCTGCAAGAATGTTCAGCTCGGAACGATTGTCTCGCGCGAACGAATGTTCGAGGATTATTATTACCTCTCGTCGGTCAACGCCGGGCTGGTCCGGCATTTTGAAAAACTTGCAAAGAAACTCGCAAGCGCGCAGTTCGTCGTCGATATCGGCTCCAATGACGGGATTTTGCTAAAGCCCCTGAAGCAACTGGGTGTCAAGGCAATCGGCGTCGAGCCCTCGATCAACGTCTCGAAAATCGCCAACGATCAAGGGCTGACAACCATCTGCTCGTTCTTCGACACATCGACCGTTGCCGAGATCCAGAAATCCCATGGCAAGCCGGATATCATCGTTGCCAGCAGTGTCTTCACGCATCTCGAAAATCCACACCAGTTCATCGAGGCTGTGCGGAGTCTGCTTACCGGCAATGGACAATTCATCATCGAGGTCGAATACATCGGAAATATCCTGCGCCATATCCAATTCGAGCGCTTCTATTTGGACAGAATCTTTTATTACTCGCTAACTTCGCTGCAGCACCTATTTGACGCGCACGATATGATTATCGTCGACGCCGAGCACATCGAACCGCATGGCGGTTCCTTGCAGGTGACGATCCAGCGAAAGGCCCCCAATATTGCTCAATCGGTAAGCGTCACCGCGCTTCTTAAAGAAGAAGACGCAAGCCTGACGGTTGGCAAAGTCCAAGAGTTCAGGAGCGACGTTGACACCCAAATTGCCGCGTTCCGCGACCTGCTTGCGAGCTACAAGAAATCGAACTTGAAAGTGGCGGGCTACGGCGCACCCGCGCGCGTGTCGACGATTTGCAACTATGGGAACATCGGACCATCGCTGATCGAATTCATCGTCGATGACAGCCCGCTCAAGCAGAACAAATTTACGCCGGGAACTCACATTCCGATTGTCACCAAGGCACATCTGGACAGCCACCGCCCGGATGTTCTTGTCGTGTTTGCATACGAATATTTCGAGGATATTCGGAAAATAACCGGCGGCGCTTACCGGTATCTGCTACCGATTCCCCCTAGGGAAGTGACATGACATCGAGTTCGGTTGAAATGATGCAAGACGACGCGGCAATCATCAAAAACCTCGGCGCGGATGCCCAGCGTTTTTCTGGTAAGACCGTCCTTCTATGCGGCGGCGCGGGATTCCTCGGTCGGCATTTCATCTCCGTGTTTCGCCGCCTTAACAAGGAAGTTCTAACCAAGCCGTGCAAGGTGATATCGGCCGACAATTTCATCACGGGCGAGCAGCTGGCATTGTATGAAGGAGGCACTCACGATTCCAATATCGTCGATGTTTGGGCCGACATCTCATTCCCATTGCCGGTGCGCGAGGATCTACACTTCATAATCCATGCGGCAGGCGTCGCTTCGCCGGTCTACTATATGAAATATCCATTGGAGACGATCGATAGCGCGGTGCAAGGAACAAAAAATCTGCTGGAACTTGCCCGCAAGAACAAGGGGATCGAGGGTTTTCTCTTTTTCAGTTCGAGCGAAATCTACGGCGATCCCGATCCGAAATCGGTTCCGACTCCCGAAACCTATCATGGCTATGTCTCTAGTGTTGGGCCTCGCGCCTGTTACGACGAATCAAAGCGCCTCGGAGAGACCATCGCGACGGTATACCACCAACGCTACAACATTCCGGTGACGATCGTGCGGCCGTTCAACGTCTTCGGTCCCGGCATGAAGCACAATGACCGGCGCGTTATTCCTATGTTCACATATGAGGCGCTGAACGGCCGTACAATCCCCGTGCACGGCGATGGACTGCAGATTCCGGTGATGGCGGACAGGCATTCCATTTGAAGGCGGACAGTGATTCCGGTCGATCGCGGACAGCAATCCGGTGAAGGCGGACAGCGGCTCCCATCGACGGCTTCATGG
>CAZNSG010000292.1:0-10614 GCA_964575715.1 uncultured Hyphomicrobiales bacterium
TGAGGAATCATCCAAACAAAAGCCTCGAATCTGGAACGCGCTTCGCTGGTTTGGTTTCAATCGCGCTAAGTATTGATCAAGCACTCCTGACCGGACACGCCGACGAGATGATCGAATAAGCGATGTCCGATCCCATGGCACTTAACGACAGAGCGCAATTTGATGGTCAGCTGTCGCAAACGGATCGAAGCGGAAGTGGGCCAAGGGGTTAGACCGGCCGACCGTGTCGAAACTGACCCCAAGCGGAAGTGGCGGATGCGGCTAACGGCGAAATCAGTATCCGTCACGTCCTGAGTTTTGTCGTTTCTAGACTGCAACCTTGCGAAGAAAACCTTCGACGTTTTCCCGCATATTCATAGCCGCTGCCTCGACGGCCTGTGAGGCTTTCAGCACCATGTCCGCGGAACTTTCCGTCTTGGTGATGGCACCCGCAACCTCTTCAAGAATGGAGGCGATCATTCCTGCCCCCTGCGCCGCGCTCACGACATTACGCGAAATCTCGCCAGTGGCGGCGGTTTGCTGCCCAACCGACGCGGCAACGGCAGTTGTGTAGCCATCAATCCCCTGCATGCGCCCGGTAATTCGTTGGATGGCCTCGACGGCGCTGCTGGACGAGCCTTGCACAGCCAGGATTTGCGCAGCAATTTCATCGGTCGCCTTGGCGGTCTGCACGGCGAGCGATTTGACTTCGGAGGCGACAACCGCAAAGCCCCTTCCGGCCACGCCTGCCCGTGCCGCTTCGATGGTGGCATTGAGGGCAAGAAGGTTGGTTTGTTCCGCAATGTCATTGATCAACTTGGTAATGTTGCCAATCTTCTGCGCTCCTTGCGCCAGCCCAGCAATTTCGACATTGGTTGTCTGTGCCTCAACGACGGCGCCGCGCGCCACGTCCGCGGCTTGATTGAGTTGCTGCTTGATCTCCGTGATAGAACTCTCCAATTCGACTGCCGCAGCCGCGGCTGTTCCGACGTTTGTGGTAGCCTCATTCGACGCGAGAAAGGCATCAGCAGCTTGTTGGGATGCTGCATGGGATGATGTCGAGAGTTCCGTGGCAATTGATCTCAAAGCGACGGTACCATCTTTGACGGACGTCAAATTGGTCTCCACACTTTCACGGAATAATTGTATCGCAACATCGATCTCCGCACGGCGCTTTTCTTGTTCAGCACGAGAGATGCTATCGGTAATATCCTCGTGCGTTGCAACCCAGCCGCCCCCGTCCATCGGTTGCCGGGTAACGCGAATGAGTCGCCCATCAGCAAGCTTGTCGACCCGGCTTGAGATTTTGTCAGATGGTAATTCACCTAATTCATTCAGTTTCTTCACCACCGCGTCAGCGCTTTTCTCACCTGCCAAGATGCCGTGTTCGACGCGATATGCAATGATTGCATCATGCGGTGTCCCAATTTTCAATAACTCCGACGGCAAGCGATACATTTTGGCAAAATGGTCATTACAGATAACAAGTCGTTTCTTCGCATCCATCATAGCCAAACCATGCGTCGTGTTTTCGAGCACCGCGCCGAATCTTAAATTTGTCCGTTTGAGTGACGACTGGCGACGGATGATGATAGTGACAGCAATTAGAACCAGCAGAGTCAGCACAACCGTTAGAACAACGTAGGTCATCCGATGACGTTCGTAGTCGGCGAAGATGTTGTGCTCGGTCTCGCCAAGCGCAACGAGCAGAGGATACCCGGCAACAACCCGATAGGAGACCAGCCGATTGATGTTGTCATTTACGCCACTGCTCCAGAAGTACCCCTCCGGTGCGCGAGCCAGCGCGCCTGACATCCCCTTTGGCATTTTCTCTTGGAAATCTTTCGAAGCCGCGAGACCGTAGGAAGCACGAATGACGCCATCAAGCCCGCGCAGACTAATGCCGCTGTGTGCCCCAAGTTTGACGGAATGGTGGAATTGTTCGACATATGCTGGGTCAATCGAAGTGACGATGACACCGCTATTGGCACATATCGACAGACCGCATTTCGATGACGGGCCGTCGCTTTCGGAGGATTGCGGACATCAGCCCCAATCCTGACACGACCCGGGGCGTCGAAAATGATGCTGGCTGTGTGAAAACGCCGGAAGCGCGGGAACGACTAGAATGGTCTTTCTCATACTGATCGAAATCGACTGCGTTTGAGAGTTTTACCGACGTCAAACGCGATCCGATGAAAAATCTATTCTATGGGTTTTGCGCGGCACGGCGTTTTCACACACCCAAGACCCAGACCGGACTCGCGGGTCAGTGGGATTTGCCGTTCGAGCGTCACAGCGCTCTACAGGAGAATAGTGCTCCCGTCCGGCTTTTTTACGTAAATTGCGGTGTGGCCAAGCATCCGCTTTCCGATGGCGGCAATCGCCTCGATGCTGGCGTAGCTGCCGGATACCATGAGGATGGCGACTTCTTCCTTTATGGCCTTTCCCGCAGGATCAATCCAACCACCCTTGCCACGATGAAAGGTGTAGCCGCCGCAGTTCTTCAAGGAGGCGTCTTCAATCGCAGCGAGAGCGACGGCAAGCTCAACGTCCGTGTTTGATGCACCATCGCTTTTTGGGCCAAGCCCGAATATCAGCGTGTACTCCGTGGCGCTCATGGGATCGCTCCTGAAACCTGCAGCAATTGGCCCTAAGGCGACATGCAGCGAACCGCTACTCGATCACCTCGTCGCCACGCGCCAGCAGCAATGGGGGTACCGTCAAGCCGAGCGGGAAAGGGACATCACAGTTATTGACCGTTAAAATCCCTAGATGCTGGTGGCTGTTACTGCCACACGGCTTGGAAGCCGCGCGATTATTTCATACCGGGTCAAAATTTGCTGCGCGCAAAAGTTCGGTGTTTCGTGCGACATCGGCGGCGATGAAGCGCACGAATTCTTGCGGTGTTTGGCTAACCGGCTCGATTCCGAGTTGTGTCAAACGCCCTGCCGACGCCAGTTTGTGTGTTGCGTCATTGCACGCGGTATTCAACCATTGCACGATGTCGCCCGGCAAATCCTTGGGGCCCCAGACGCCGTACCAGGATGCAAATTCCAATCCGGGCATCCCGCTTTCCGCCGCCGTTGCAATTTCCGGCGCAAGCGTGCTCCGTTTGGAAGCTGTGATAGCCAATGCTTTTACGTTGCCGCTGCGCGCCATCGGCAGCAATGCCAGCACTGCATCAATCGTCAGTTGCACATGGCCCGCTGCGACATCGGTAAGGCCGGGCGCCGTGCCGCGATAGGGAACAATCGAGAGTTTGAGGCCCGCGAGCGTATTGAACGCGATCGTTGCAATGTGACTGGGTGACCCAAGCGCGGGGATGGCAAAGCTCCATCGATTAGGCTCTTTGCGCGCATCGCTGACCACATCGGCAATTTTTGTCTGCGGCATCTTGGGAGACATGACCAGCAGCAAAGGCGCCTCGCCAATGCGCGCAACCGGTGTGAAATCCGTCACGGGATCGTAGGGTGGATTACGCATGACTTGCTTTGCCATCACATGGGTCGCGGCCGAGAACAACAGCGTGTAGCCGTCAGGTTCAGATTGTTTGACCGTTGCTCCGCCAACGGCGCCGCTCGCACCAGCGCGATTCTCCACGACAACCGTTACGCCGTACGTTTCTTTAAGTTTCTCTGACAATAACCGCCCAAAAACATCGACGCCGCCGCCCGGCGGAAACGGCACCACGAAGCGAATGTTGCGATTGGGATAGGCGCCACTTTGCGCAAAAGTCTTCGTCGCCTTAGGCAAGGTCGCAGCTGCGGCCAACGCGAAGGTCACGAATTGTCGTCGCCGCAGCATGGCATTCTCCCGTTACTTCTTTTCCGTCCCTACTGCCGCCGGTCTTCAATTGCGCCAGCGAAATTCTGCGGTACCGTGGCAATCCATCAGGCTGCGTCGCGTTGCAGCATTCCGGCTTGCGTCAGCGCCAGCTTGATGGCTTGCAACTCTGCGCCTTCCGGCAGGCGTGTCGGCGGCTGCACCGTGGGCGACTTCAAAATACCGGCAAGATACATCGCCATCTTCATGCGTGCATGTGCATCACCTGTCGGTTCGCCGCTGCCGTAGACCACGTCCTTCAGCGGATTGATGCGCTCCTGCAGGCTCATCGCCTTCTTTAGGTCGCCAGCGCAAACAGCAACATAAAGATCGATAATTATCTGCGGGATGAATGACCCAAACCCGACCAGCGCGCCATCGACGCCCTGCACCATGCTCGGGAGCAAATATTCGTCGTGGCATGTGAGAACGGTCACACTTGGATCGGCTTCTCTGATGGTACGCAGATCGCGCGCATATTTGTTCATGTCGCGCGTACCGACTTTCATACACTTGACCCAAGGTAGCTTCGCGAGCTGCGCGAGTGTCTCGAACGAATATGAGGCTCGCGTCCAGGCAGGATAAATGTGCACCACGATATCGAGGCCCGAACCCTTTCCGATGGCCGCAAAGAAATCGACCACGTTGTCAGGTTGCTTCATGCCAAACCGGAGCCATTGGTGCGGCGGCATCACGAGAAGGGCGCTCGCGCCGGCCCCGCGCGCCATAATTGCCTGTTCGATGGCCTCGGCAGTTCCCTCGCAGCATATCCCGGAGACGATCGGCAACTTGCCCTTGATCTCATCGGCCACAATGCGCGTCACCTCGGCACGCTGCTTTGCCGTCAGCGCAAAGACTTCACCGGTATGGCCATTGGTCACGAGCCCCCCGATGCCCTTGTGACTTGCGAGCCACTTGCTGAATCGGCGCAGCTCCAGCTCGTCGATTTTGAGGTTCGGATCGAACGGGCACTGCATCGCCGGCAGGATTCCACGGTATTCCCAGCTCATGGTCATGCCTTTCTCAAGCTAATCGTCAAAGCTTGTCGGATAGCATCTCAGTTAGCATACCCTCGGCAGTCGTGGTTGCGCTAGTGTTCTGACTCATTCATTCGCATCCCGCGGCGAGATTGGCCAGGGCTTTGCGCGCGCGGCGGCATGGTGCCGATCGAAATCACGTCCGGTTTTCGGGTAATCCGGAAGTGGGCAGCGAGGGTTGCCTGCCATCAGGGTCATGAATGACCCTGAGCGAGCATTTGCTGCGAGACTTCGGTGCAATGCAGCGAGAAGCTCAGCAACTACCGCGAGATTTTGGCGGGCATTTGCCGCTGGTATCTCGGGAGCCCCGTTTAGCCAGTTGCTTCGAGCGTGGCGCATCCTCCGCAAGGCGAAGGACTTTTTTGACATCTTGATCTAGACGCCCTCCTGCGGGCGACGGGGAGTGCATGAATGACCTTACGTTCTTGTCGTACATGTGGCCCGCTAGCGCCGGATACTTCTCCTGCAACAATGGTCCGTCTTTCCCGCAATACCAGAAATGGTGGAACCTCACTCGCGGACCGCGGCTGTCGGGATCGTGGCCATCATAAATCGGGCCGATTCCGACCCAATTCAACTTGCCAGCTATACCGTGACTCTTCGGCTCTGGTCCTATCCCTCCGATGCCGATGACCGCATCGAATTGCCGCTCACGGACCGATCCCATGCAATCGTTATTGCCAAACACGCCCGTTTTAGGATCGGGATCGCCGGTGTGCGTCCTTTTGTAGATCAATGTTCGCATCTGTTTGTCGTGGGTGCACAGCCCACCATCACTGCTGAATGGCGACCTGCACGGTGCGAAGCCATTCCCTCGGTGCCACTTGGTCGCCAATGTTTGACACAAATTCTTGTCCGCGCGAAGCAACGTGAAGTTCTTTGTCGCCAGCCCAACGAGTTGGATTGCTATGATAGGTCAGCTCGGCTGCTTTGAGCCATGCTGGAACGGTCCAGACAGAGATCGGAGCGCCGGGCTTGGTGAGACGCAAACAAGGATGCGCATTCCTCGCCTTGGCCCCTGAGCCGAGGTAAAGCGTGTTGTTCTCGTTCCACTCTCCGATCGTATGCGGATGTCGCCGCAGGAAGCCTTTGGGATTATCGCTCGCGGAAGGTCGGCTGCCCAGTCGGCGTACTTCATCAACTTCCAAGTATCCGAATATCCGATGATGACGGTCCCGGCCGTCGCGCGACGCAAACAAGCCGAAGAAAAGAAACACGTCGCCGACGCCAACACCGTTCCTCTCCAGATGCGATTGGGCCGCGCCCGTCTGCCCGAATGCCCATCGCCCATTCAAGAACATAGGGTCTTCGTGGCAGAGATTGTCAGCACCGATGCGCCCTTTGGTCATATGCTCGACGATATTCCCGAGCCCTACGAGACGGTAGCTTGTCTCGGAACGTCGCTCAGTTGGGATCGGAAGACTAATCGGTTCCCGCTCGATAATCGGAGACGGAGCCTTGCCGGCGGCGCTATCGAAGCCTTTTCTGCTAAAGATAATTCTCATGGTTGCTCTTCGTAACCTTATAATGGCGTCCACACATCCCCGATTTTCGCGCGCAGATATTTTTCTGCGGTGCAAACGGTCATTAATGGCACTTACCGACAGAACTCATTTCGATGACTGACCGTCGCTTTCGGGCCAAAGCGGAAGCGGCTCAACATGCGGCCGGCTTGTCCCGGTCGTGAATGACCCGGACGTCAACAGGCTATCAAAAGTCAGTCAAATTGCGCGTCGCTGCCTTCCAGAGTGTGGCTCGATCCAAATACTATTTCGAGTCGTTGCTATGCCGGCAAATCTAATCTCAGTTTGCGAGCCACACGAGTGTCCAGCCAAGGATGGGCGGAGCGGCAAGCGTAAGCACTCCCGACCAGGTGTACCACCGCGCAGCATCGTCACCGTTCGCGATGACCGCTGCCTCCGGATCCGGCGATAGGTCGTTTAAGACGCGACGCAGGCATACTCGCCTCTCCGATTATCATCTCTTGAACCCGTGAAGGCTACGGCAGTAATGTTCAGCGTCCATAAGCTTAATAAGCAGAACTTTTTTTCAGGAGAGATGCCATGCCGATCTACATCTCGCGTGGTCGTTTTACTTCAGACGCTGTCAAGGGGATGCTGGCAAGGCCAGAAAATCGTGAAGAAGCCGTTGCCAAACTCTTCAAGAGCGTAGGCGGTAGGCTTATTGGGTGGTATTTGACCTTCGGCCACCACGATTGGCTGGTTATTGGCGAGTTCCCTAATGAGAAAGCCGCGGCCTCTGCGGTACTGGCTGCTGCTGCGGGAGGCAGTTTGTCTGAAATCGAGACTACCGTCGCTATGACAGCGAAAGATGCTGCAGCGACCTTCGCATCTGCCGGAAAGGCGGCGAAGGATTTCAGGAGCGCTGGTCGCAAATAGTTTCGTCACCCAGCCCCACCTGCTGGACTAGGCCCGCTGCGCACCGCATAATCCGTTCCTTGCCTCGCCGGGCTCGACCGGCCACCATGGCCGTCGGATTCCCTAGAAGACCCGCATGGACATCGACCGCCGCCGCTTGATCCTGACCTTTTCCGCCACCGCGGCAGGCGCCGCGTACGCGGCGCCGACCATGGCGCAGAGCTGGCCCAGCAAGACGATCCGCATCGTCGTGCCGTTTCCCGCCGGCGGCAGCGCCGATCTCTCGGCACGGCTCCTGGCAGATCATCTCAAGGCCGCCCTACAGCAGCCGGTGGTGGTGGAAAACAAAGTAGGCGCGGGCGGCAATCTCGCCGCCGCCGAAGCCGCGCGCGCCGAAGCGGACGGCCACACGCTGTTCATCGGCACCAACGGCACGCAAACTATTAACCAGAGCCTCTACCGCAAAATTCCCTACGATCCGGCGGCTGACTTCGCCGCGATCGCGATGATGTGGGAAGCGCCGCATCTCCTTGTGGTGAATCTGTCGGTGCCGGCGCAATCGCTCGACGCGTTCGTCGCCCATGCTCGCGCCAACCCGGGCAAGCTGAGCTACGGCTCGTCCGGCGTCGGATCGTCGACCCATCTGTTCGGCGAGATGTTTAAGGCACGCACCGGCGTCGAAATCGCGCACGTACCCTATCGCGGCCAGGGGCCCGCGCTGACCGACCTGATCGGCGGGCAGATCCAAGCGATGTTTCCGATCACGCCAGACGTGATCTCTCATGTGCGCTCGGGCGGCGTACGGCCGCTGGCGCTCGCCTCCTCGAGACCTTCCGCGGTGCTACAGGGCGTGCCTCTGATGCCGCAGCTCGGCCATCCTGATCTCCTCGCCTCAGCTTGGACCGCACTGTATGCGCCAACGCGGACGCCTGCCGTGGTGATCGACCGGCTCCGCGCGGAGGTCGGCGCGCTAATGGCGAGCTCGGCGTTCGTCGAGCGCATGAGCCAAGTCGGCATTGAAATCCGCGCGATGCGCGTTGCGGAGTTCGAGGCGTTCACGCAGCGGGAACGCGAGCGGTGGGCGAAGACGATCGACGCGCTGAAGGTGAAGATCGATTAGCGTTCGCTTCGGAGTCGGCGCTGCTAAACCGAAATTTTATTATGTCTGCCTTTGGCATTCTGCGACATACCGCGTTGGCAGCTGATTGTCGGCTAACTGAGCAATACCGGAAGGATGAACTGCGATTTATACTCAGTGAGGCTGAGCGAACTTAGTGTGGTCGACGTTGCTGGTATCAGGATGAACCCTCAAAGACCCGTTGCGAATGGGCAAACCTATATGCTCTTATTGCCCATGATGGTGTCGTAAGCGCAGCGGCAATCGATTATTTCGATCAAAACCTATAAGCGCAGGAGGGGAGAAAATGCGTAATCGTCTATCCACAGCATTGGCTGCGATAGTCTTATTGACTTCAGCGGACATCGCAAGCACGCAGGAAATCACGCTCAAGGGCATCACGTCGTTCGCCGAGAAGACATTCTACTCGCGCGGCTTCGAGCGGTTCATCGAAAAGGTGAATGCCGATGGCAAAGGCGTGATCCAAATCAATTATATTGGCGGACCGAAGGCGATGCCGCCGTTCGAAGTGGGCAACGCACTCAAGAGCGGCGTCGTCGATATCGCCAACGTGACGGGAGCCTTCTACACCAATTTAATGCCTGAGGCGGACGCCTGGAAATTAACCGAGCGTCCGATGTCGGAAATCCGCAAGAATGGCGGATACGCCTACATGGCCAAGATCTATGAGCAGAAGCTCAACGGCATCCTGCTCGCGCGGCATATCGACAACAACCCCTTCCACATCTACCTGAACAAACCGATCAGCAAGCTCGATCTCACTGGCCTCAAGCTGCGCATCACGCCGGTCTACCGCGACTTCTTCCAGGCGCTCGGCGCCACAGTGGTGCAGACCGCGCCGGGCGAGGTCTACACCGCACTCGAACGGGGCGTGGTCGATGGCTACGGCTGGCCGATCACCGGAATCTTCGATCTCGGCTGGCACGAGAAAACCAAATACCGCGTCGATCCCGGCTTCTACAGCGCGGAAGTCAGCATCCTGATCAACAAGGCGACTTGGGATAAGCTCAACCCTGCGCAAAAGAAGGTGATTACCGATGCATCGGCCTGGCTCGAGGCGCAGGCTCCGCAAACGGTCAAGGAGAACGAGGCGGATATCGTCAAGCAAAAAGCCGCCGGCATCCAGGTGATCGAGTTCAAGGGGGCCGATGGCGTCGCCTTCCGTACTAAGGCCTACGAGGCCGGCTGGGCCGGCGTTCTCAAGCAAAGCCCGGAGCACGGCGCAAAGCTGAGAGAGTTCTTCGCCAAATCCAAGTAAGCGCGCCGGAAACCTACTCGGGGCGAGGCGAAGGAGATGGAGCGAATATCCAGGGCCTATGGCCGCGTCCTTGACGGGATGATGCTGCTCGGTTGCTTGTTGTTGCTCGCTATGACGCTGCTGATCGGCGCCGACGTTGCCACAAGAAATTTCGGCACCGGCGGTATCGCGTGGAGTAACGAGGTCTCAGAGAACATCCTCTATCTGCTCACCGTTCTGTCGGCGCCGTGGCTGCTCCGCCAGGGCCAGCATATCCGCGTCGACATCCTGCTCCGCGTTCTACCGCCCCGTGTCGGCTGGCTGCTCGAATGGTTGAGCGACACGATGGGGCTCGGCTGCTCGCTCTATTTCGTTTGGTATGGCTTGAAGGTGGTTGACGCCAGCTACCAGGCCGGCTCGATGTCGATCAAAACCCTGGTGACCCCAGAATGGTGGCTGCTGGCGTCCTTGCCGGTCGCCTTTTTGCTGCTGACCATCGAGTTCATCTTCCGCATGCAACGATTGAGCAGGGGCGCGCGCGCGCCACGCATGGATGCGGTGTCCGCGTCGTGATGGCGACTTGCGCGAATCCCAGAAGGGGGCACTGATCATGTCCTGGCAATATGCCGCGCTGCTGCTGCTTGGCGGATCCACGGTGCTGCTGTTTCTTGGCCTGCCGGTAGCTTTGTCGTTCGTCGCAATCAATATCATCGGTGCATTGTTATTCTTCGGAGGCGAAGCGGGGCTGGCGCAGGTTGTTCGCAACAGTGTTGTGTCGGTGATGAATTTTTCTTTGACGCCAATCCCGCTTTTCATCCTGATGGGCGAGATTCTCTTCCATACCGGCATTGCGATCAAAGTCATCGAAGGGATCGAGCGGCTGATCAAACAGGTTCCTGGCCGGCTTGCGGTCGTGGCGGTGGTGGCGGGTACGGTCTTCTCCGCAATCTCGGGCTCAACCATCGCGACGACCGCCATGCTCGGCTCGCTGATGCTCCCCATCATGCTGGCGCGCGGCTA
>CAZNSG010000293.1:0-16940 GCA_964575715.1 uncultured Hyphomicrobiales bacterium
AGTTGTTGAAGACGGGAGACTTGGTTACGGGATCGGTCTTATAGCGCTGGACCTGTTCGAGATAGTTCCCAAGATCCTCAAGCTCCAGCGCGAGACCCGCGGCGTCGTCCGGCGTCACTTCGGATGCAAGCAGCGCCTCGATGCTTTCCTTTGCCAATGCGGCGACATCGGTCTTGCGGGCCGCCGCGATCGCCTTCAGGCGCGGGAATTCGCTCAGCTCGTCCACCGGCGAGAAATACTCCTGCACTCCACGGCAGTTGCCGTTCTCGTCCGCCGAGTTCAGATCGGCGACGATGTAGCGTTGCCGCAGATTCTCCGAGAGTTTGAAGCTCTCATTGATTGCGGCGGATAGCGGAAAGGCTTCCCCGGTTTTCGGATCCTTCAACGTCTCAAAAGGAATCCGGCAGCTCGCGTTCACATCCGGGCTCGTTTCGGCCGCAAACGAAGCCATCGTGCTGGCGGCCCATGCAAGAACGCAGGCGCCTGTCGCCAATCCCAAGACGTAGCGAGTTTTCATTGTGAGCTGTTAAGTTGTGATCTGTTGAATTTGGTCCATAATTTAGCGGACTCTTTTTACACAATATCGATCGAAAACCAAGGCCCTATATGACTTTTTTGAGCCATAAAGCACCGAACAATATCCGATTATAATGACAAGGTATTCCTGCTCTCGCATGTCTGTATAGAGGATTGCAGCAGGGGGCGGGAATGTGCCTTGGAGCGAGCCAGAAAAGGCAGTTTACGCGGCTTGACAGATTTGGCCGTTAGGACAAAAATTCCATCAAAATAGTCTCATAAGTCGTCTAGAATAGGAGTTATTGGCTGCTCAATAAGGCGCAGACTTATGAAGCAGGCTTTGAAAAAATTGCGTTGGTCATCTGCCTCGCTTCTGCTGACGGCATTACTGATTTTGACACCTTTCGAAAGCGTTGAGGGTGCCGTCCCGAAAAAGCGCAGCAAAACGCCGCGCATTGAAAAAATAATTCCAGTTCAACCGCGTGCAGTTCAACCGCGTCCCGTTCAACCGCGTATTGAATCTCCGATAGGGGCGAAGACGTGGCTTGCTGAATTTGACACAGCACCTTTTCCCTACGATGGCATGTTGCCTGGCACGAATGCCCGATTTTTGAATGTGTCATCCGGAAAAAGAAAAGGTCACCAAACACGGCTTGGGCGCGTATTCTGGCAAGATGAGACTTACCGCGAACGTCGGGTTCTCCTTCACATTCCCAAAGAATTTGATGTCAGCCGCCCCGGCGTCATCATTGTTTATTTCCACGGCCACGGTGCGACGCTCGGACGTGATGTACACGATCGCCAAAAGGTCCCCGCGCAAATATCCGCTTCGGGCATCAATGCGGTTTTGGTGGCGCCTCAGTTTGCCGTCAATGCCCGGGATTCCAGCGCCGGAAAATTTTGGGAACCAGGAGCCTTCGACCGGTTTGTCCGAGAATCCGCCATCAAGCTTGCAAATCTCCATGGCGACCCTCTGGCATCGCAAGCATTCGCAAACATGCCGGTCGTGATTGTAGCGTACAGCGGCGGGTATCTTGCGACAGCCTGGTGCCTAAAGGTGGGAGGAGTCCAGAGCCGGGTGCGGGGGGTCGTTCTACTCGATGCGCTCTATGGCGAACTCGACAAATTCGCAGCTTGGATTGCAAATAACAGATCGACATTTTTTGTGAGCGCTTACACCGGTTCTACCAAAGGAAAAAATGCCGCGCTACAAACCATTCTTGCCCAGCAGAAAATTGCTTATGATACCGTATTAAAACCACACAAATGGCAACACGGGGTTACGTTCTTGTCGACCAATTCCAACGTCAGTCACGGGAGTTTTGTGACGCAAGCTTGGGCGGACTATCCGATCAAAGACCTATTGAGCAGACTTGATGAATATCGCCGCTGACAATGATGAAATGCGCCAAGTAAACGCCCCAAGTTAACGCCCCAAGTAAACGCCCCAAGTTTACGCCTCATGACATGCTGGCGGTAACCGCATTCATGCTGTACTATCTCCAAGTACACCGGCTGGACCCAACGCTTGCCGGTTTCTTAATGATGCTCGTTGGCCTGGTGATTTATGAGATTGTACAAGTTCGAGTACGCACGTCCCGGTGCGACACGTCCCGGTGCGAAAAGTAGCGCAGTCAAAGTGAACCGAATCGGATTTGCAGCCGTTATTGTCGCAAGCTTGCTGCTTGCATCGACGGCTCGCGCGCAACACGACCAAGTCGCCAGCGCCAACGATACCGCGCGTTTTCTCGCCGGAATGCAGCCATCGAATAATTCACCGCTATTAAAGCTGGCTCAGGATGGCAACGCGAAGCAGCACGCCACCTACTTTGATACTGCTTTTGGCAATGTTGAAAAAAACCAACTGGCGAAAATCCGCGAGTGGTCGAGCGTAAATCTTAAATCGCCGCAGCCGGTCCTGTTTTACATGTTTGGCGGACCGGATTTCCTCTACGCAAACGCGTTCTTCCCCAATGCAACGAACTACGTTCTGAGCGGTCTCGAACCGGTAGGCCAGATTCCAGATCTTATGAAGTTGCCGCCCGGGACGGCATTCCAGGCGCAAAGAAGTATCCAGGCCTCGTTACGCACGGTTCTGACCACGAGTTATTTCATAACGGCTCAAATGAGCCAGGATTTGAACTCTGGTCCCGTCTCCGGGACCATGCCGATCCTGTATGTGTTTCTTGCCCGTTCGGGTAAAGAACTCCGCAATGTAAGTCTGGTGTATCTCGACGAACGAGGCGTGTTGCATTCGGGCGATGGGACTCGGCTGCAAAGTCCGGCGCGGGGTGTAAAAATCGATTTCACCGCAAGTGATGGCCAGGCGAAGACGTTATATTATTTTAGCACCAATCTCGCCGATCAACGCGGCAAGGACATCGCACTCTTGCTGTTTTGCAAATCGCTGGGGCAGGGCGACAGTTTTGTTAAGAGCGCGTCATATCTCCTGCACAATCCGAACTTCTCTCAGGTCCGGAACTTCATGCTCGATAACAGCGCTTCGATCCTACAGGACGATACCGGTGCTCCGCTCGCGAACTTTGATACGGCACAGTGGCAACTTCGGCTATTCGGTCGCTACATGATGCCAATTTTTCCAACTTACTATCAGCCGAAACTGAATGAATTATATCAAAAAAACCAGCCGGTTCCGATTGACTTTGGGGTTGGCTATCGATGGCGCGCCAATGAATCGAATCTGATATTGGCGACAAGAAGTCTTGCTGCGCCAGAATCGACAGCCTCGATTTCGAAAGACGTGACGCCGCGAAGTGTTGAAATTGAAACAACTGCAGTCGCAAGGAATCCAGTCGTTCAAACTCCTCCGAGCCTTCCAAGAGTCGCAAATGACCCAACGCGCAGGCCGGACGGCCCTCCTTTCTTCCCCCCTATTTTCAATGGTCTGCCTCCGGCGGTCGTCTCTGGGCCGGGCGCGGATCCAAATGGCCCCATGCGGCAGCTGCAGCAGTGCTGGGTCTCGACTGACCGGGATCGGGGGTTTGGTTATTTTCGTCCGTGCTGAATTAACACGCGAGCAGAACCGGAAATGGTGCGCGCCAGATAACGAGCTGGACGCGAATATGAAAGCGATGAACTTCTCGGAAAATATCGAACTTGCAAGAATGCCCGCAGAACAAAGTCCGCGGATTTTCCACGGTTCGTAGCGTTCGTTTCGCATTTCGTTCTGCTTTGAGCCGCCGGACAATGAAACATCGAGAATGCGGAAGCTCAAGCAAATCCGGAAATTGGATGGTGGGCGCTGTAGGGATTGAACCTACGACCTCTCCCGTGTGAAGGGAACGCTCTCCCGCTGAGCTAAGCGCCCGGCTCTGTTTCCAACAAAACGGCTAAGCCTCTGGCGGACCTTCCTTCGCCCGCCGATCCAGCCTTCGCAGCCGAAGCGGCTGCTTCGGCGGAGTAGGCTCGCGAAGGCGGGTCACCGCGGCGTCGGCGTTGCCGTCGGCGTCGGCCAGGGCGACGGCGGTGCCGACGCGGGTGCCGCCGACATCGGCTCCGCCGGCGGTTTGGGCTTGGCCGCCGCCTGCGGTTTTTTCTTTGGCGCGGGCTTTGCGGCGGGCGGTGGCGGCTGCGGTCTTCGCACCGGCACTGCCAGCATCAGCTCGACATAGACCGGATTTGGCGCCATGCGGGGCGGTGGAATTTCTCCCGATATCTCGTTAACCCCACCGGTCGATGACGCCATTTTCACCGGCACGGATTGCGCCTGGTATCCGGCAAGCGTGAATGTCGCCGTCAATTCGTTTGCCGCGACCGAGAGCGCGCAAGGCGTGCGGCAGGTTTGGCCCGTGGATGTTTTGACCTCGGCGCCCGGCGGCTCGGATTCAAACTCCAGGGTCGTGGCCGGCGAGGTCAACCCCAAGTTCGGCATCTCGAAACTTGGCAGTGAGAAACCCGCGCAGGCCGCAAGTGCGAAACTGGATATTGTAATGACTAGGACTCTGAGCATGATGATTTCCGTCAACTCGTGCGGCCGGCGGCCGCATTTCCGGGTGACAAGGTAGACCGACACGTGAACGGTACGAACTGGCGTACCGGCTTCGCTGCATCGCCAATGGCGACCGGGCTGGCCGGCTGAAGTATTCGAATGCCGACACGGACGTCAAGCGTACAGTTTGATTAGATTGTGCTCTTATTAGGGTAAATTATGCATTAATCTGCAAATATTTCTTCGCTCTTGATCGGGGCCGTGGATCAAGCGCCATGCGGGAGAAGATCGAAAACGGCACGCGGCAGCTTATCGAAATGGCCGATGATCCGGTCGGGCCCGAGTTGCGCCACCGGCGTCTCGGTATAGCCGAAATCGACCGCAATCACCGGTACCGCTGCCGCGCGCGCCGTGTCGATATCGGTTGCGGAATCTCCCACCAGCACCGCCCGTTCGAGGCTGCCGCCGGCCTGCTTTATTGTGCGCCGCAAAATCTCGGGATCGGGCTTATGCATCCCGAACGTGTCCTGACCACAGATTGCGGCGAAGCGGGCGCTCAAGCCCAGCGCATCGAGCAGGCGCCGCGAGAGCCATTCCAGCTTGTTGGTGCAGACCGCAAATCGGTATTCCCTGGCGGCGAGCAGATCGAGCGCGGCGACCAAGCCCGGAAAGGGCTGCGAATGGACCGCAATATGAGCGGCATAGTGCGCGATGAAAGCCTCGAACATCCGGTCGGTGTCGCGCACTGCGAATGTGCGCTGCTGGTGCGCAAGCCCATGCTCGATCATGCGCCGGGCACCGCCGCCGACCATGTTGCGCGCCGTTTCATAAGGCACCGCCGGTAGCCCTTCACGTGCAAACACAGCGTTCAGAGTGGCAATCAGATCGGGCGCCGTATCGACCAGCGTTCCGTCGAGATCGAAAACAACCGTCATCACAGACATGGCTGATCGCTAGCTGGCTGGCGGTTTCTAGGCAAGACGTCATTTTTCGCCGCCCAGCATCGCGGAAACGAGCAAAGCGCCATGGCGACGGCATGAATGGAGCGGTGGGAAGACCGCTTTTTGGCTTTGCGGCCATGCCGAACGAGGCTAGATAGGCCGCTTCTTTACCCTGAACCCTTCCTTCTGTCGCGCTCATGGATGTCGACGCTCAAAAACGTCAGGCCGCCGCCTGCGCGGTGGGATGGGTCAAGCCCGGCATGCGGCTCGGCCTTGGCACCGGCTCGACCGCCCGGCATTTCTTGGAACTTCTCGCCGAGCGGGTGCGCGGCGGTCTCAATATCGTGGGTGTTGCGACCTCGGAAGCAACACGCGCAGACGCCGAACGGCTGGGTGTGCCGCTCACCACTCTCGACCAGACGCCAACGCTCGATTTGACCGTGGACGGAGCCGACGAGATCGCCCCGGATTTATGCCTTATCAAAGGCGGCGGCGGTGCGCTGTTGCGCGAGAAGATCGTGGCCGCGGCATCGGCTCGCATGATTGTCATCGCCGACGAATCCAAATGGGTTCCAGCGCTGGGCCGCTATCCGCTGCCGATTGAAGTGGTGCCCTTTGGGCTTGCGGCAACGCGGCGGGCGATCGAAACCGCCGCCGCCGCGGCCGGCGCGCCGGGGCAGGCCGAACTGCGGCGGGACAAGAATGGTCATGCTTTCGTCACGGATGGCGGCCACTGGATACTCGATGCTACCCTTGGCCACATAGCCGATCCCAAGGCGCTTGCCGATCGACTCTCGCCCATTCCAGGTGTGGTAGAACATGGTCTATTCATAGGTCTTGCGCAGGCCGCCATTCTCGCAGGACCGGACGGCATCCGTATCGTCGAGCGGTCTTGATATGGAACTCTCACGCGAAAGGAATCGTTACATGAATACCGTTGTGCTTGTTCGGGGCACCTTTGTTGTCCTGGCGGCCCTTTTTTGCCTGGTTTTCGCAAGCCCCGCCCGCGCTCAGCCACAGCCATCGGCGAGCCACCTCGCGGTGGCGAAGGACCTGGTCGAAGTGATTGGGGCCTCGCGCCAGTTTGATTCGATCGTCACCGAAGTGGTCGTACGAGTGGCGAGCAATTTCCTGCAGTCCAATCCCGCGTTGTCCAAGGATCTCAATGAAATTGCGGAACTGCTGGTCACTGAATTTCTGCCGCGCCGGGTCGAAACGCAAAATGACATCATACGGCTCTATGCATCACGTCTGACGGAGCAGGAAATCAAGGACGTGCTCACGTTCTACCGGTCGGCGCTCGGCAAGAAGATGCTCAACGAGAGTCAGCACATCCTCAACGAATCTATGACCCGGGCGGATGCCTGGGCGGGCAAGTTTCGCGAGGAGGTGGCCGTTAGAGTCCGAGCGGAACTCAAGAAGCGAGGGCACAATCTCTGAGGTATCGCGCTCGCTTCGTGCCGGTCCGCAGGATGGCGATATCGGGAAATGACAATGCCCGAGCAGGTTGATCTTTTTGTCATCGGCGCCGGCTCCGGCGGCGTGCGCGCGGCGCGGATCGCCGCCAGTCACGGCGCGCGTGTGATGATCGCCGAAGAATACCGGGTGGGCGGCACCTGCGTCATCCGCGGCTGCGTGCCCAAGAAGCTGCTCGTCTATGCCTCGCGCTTTGCCGAGGAATTTACGGATGCCGCCGGCTTCGGCTGGAGCATGCCGGCTCCCTCGTTCGATTGGCCGACGCTGATCGCCAACAAGGACAAGGAAATCGCGCGCCTCGAAGCCGCCTATGTGTCGACGCTTGAACGCGCACGGGTCAAGATCGTCAAGAGCCGCGCCGTGCTTGAAGACGCCCATACCGTCCGGCTCCTCGCCACCGGCGAGTCCGTACGCGCCAAGCATGTTCTGTTCGCGACCGGCGCCGCCCCGCATCATGGTGCGCAGATCGCCGGACTCGATCATGTCATCTCCTCGAACGAGGCTTTCCACCTGCCCAGCCTGCCCAAACGCATTCTGATTCAGGGCGGCGGTTATATCGCGGTTGAATTCGCCGGAATTTTTAACGGGCTCGGATCCGATGTAACTCTTGTCTATCGCGGCGAAGAAATTCTGCGCGGCTTTGACGACGAACTGCGGGCGCATCTTCATCGCGAAATGGAGCGCCGCGGGATCAAAATCGTGACCAGGCAAATCGTCGAATCCGTGGAGAAGGTCGAGCATGGCTTGTGCGTCAGTCTCTCCAATCACGAGTCATTCACGGTCGACACGGTGATGTTTGCGCTCGGCCGGCGCCCCAACGTCGCCGGGATCGGGCTTGAAGCCGCCGGCGTCAAGCTTGCGAACAACGGCGCTATCGCCGTCGATGCATTCTCGCAATCGTCCGTGCCGCATATTTCCGCCATCGGCGACGTCACCGACCGCGTCAATCTCACGCCGGTTGCGATCCGCGAGGGCCACGCTTTCGCCGATACATTATTTGGCGGCAAGCCCACGCCGGTCGATCACAGCCTTGTTCCGACCGCGGTGTTCTCCGCGCCGGAGGTCGGCACCGTCGGGCTGACCGAAGCGCAAGCCGTTGAGCGCCTGCCTAAGGTCGATATCTACAAGACGACATTCCGGCCGCTCAAGGCGACGCTCTCCGGCCGCGACACGCGCGTATTCATCAAGCTTGTGGTCGATGCCGCAAGTGATCGCGTGCTCGGCTGCCACATCGTCGGCGAGGGCGCCGCGGAAATGATCCAAGTGCTCGGCATTGCGGTCAGAATGAAGGCGACCAAGGCCGACTTTGACGCCACCATGGCCGTGCATCCGACCGCGGCGGAGGAGCTCGTGACCCTGCGCGAAAAGACCGCGACCCGCGTCCGTGAAGCGGCGGAATAGGCTTGATTTTTAAACGATTTTTTCAAACCGTGCGATACGCGGCACTGGCCAGGCTTGCCAGCCCTCGTGTATAACGCCGAGTTCTTGGATAACGTGTTGAGTTGAAGGAGCTTTATCTCGTGGCTGAGCGTTGGACGCACGACAACTGGCGAAAAAAACCGATTGTCCAGGTGCCGGATTATCCGGACAAGCGCGCGCTGGAAGCAGTCGAGCACAAGCTCGCCAGCTACCCGCCGCTGGTGTTCGCCGGCGAGGCGCGCAACCTCAAGCGCTTGCTCGGCCGCGTCGCAGCGGGCGAGGGGTTTCTGCTGCAGGGCGGCGATTGTGCCGAAAGCTTCACCGATCCGAGCGCCAACAACATCAGCGCCAACAATATCCGCGACTACTTGCGTGTTTTTCTGCAAATGGCGGTCGTGCTGACCTATGCCGCCGCCATGCCGGTGGTGAAAGTCGGCCGCATCGCCGGCCAGTTCGCCAAGCCGCGTTCCTCGCCCACCGAGAAGAGGAACGGCCAGGAACTGCCGAGCTACCGCGGCGACATCATCAACGGCCCCGAATTCACCGCTGCCGCCCGCACGCCCGATCCGGCGCGCCTGATCGAGGCCTATCGCCATTCGGCCGCGACACTCAATCTGCTGCGCGCGCTGACCCACGGCGGTTACGCCAGCCTCGGCCGCGTGCATCAGTGGATGCTCGATATCGATCCGCGTTCCTCGCAACGCTATCTCGAACTGGCCGATCGCATTTCGGAGACGCTCGCGTTCATGCAGGCCTGCGGGCTCGATCTGGAAAGCCATCCCGAGCTCAAAGCCACCGACTTCTACACCAGCCACGAGGCGCTGCTCCTGGGCTACGAGCAGGCGATGACGCGCGAGGATTCGACCCGCCCCGGCACCTGGTGCTGCACCTCCGCCCACATGCTCTGGGTCGGCGACCGCACCCGCCAGCCCGATCACGCCCATATCGATTTCTGCCGCGGCATCATGAATCCATTGGGTCTCAAATGCGGCCCTTCGACCAAAGTCGACGAATTGTTGCGTTTGATCGAAATCCTCAACCCCGAAAACGAGCCTGGCCGGCTCACGCTCATCAGCCGGCTAGGTGCGGACAAAGTGGGCGAGCAGCTTCCGGCAATGGTGCGCGCGGTCAAGCGCGAGGGACGCATTGTGGTGTGGTCATGCGATCCCATGCACGGCAACACCATCACCGCCAAGAGCGGCTACAAGACCCGCCCCTTCGATCTCATTCTAAAGGAGGTAAAATCCTTCTTTGCGGTGCATGCGGCCGAAGGCACTCACGCCGGCGGTGTGCATCTGGAAATGACGGGGCAATATGTGACCGAATGCACCGGCGGCGCGCGCGCCATTTCCGACGAGGATCTCAACGACCGTTATCACACCGTCTGCGACCCGCGGCTCAATGCCGAGCAGTCGATCGAAATGGCGTTCCTGCTGGCCGAACTGCTCAAAGCTGAGCGTTCCGCTGGCGCCAAGCCGTTGCCGGCGGCGGCGGGGTTGTAACAGACACGGTAGGTCATGGAAGTTACCGCTTGGCGGCGCGGTAGATGCCGAGCAACCGATCCTTGAAAGTCTTGGGGTCGAATTCGACAGCTTCGCCAGCGGCGGCGCGCCGCTCCGCCTCCTTCAACGAGGCGAGCAACTCCGCGCGTTCGGTCTCAGACAGCACCGGAATTTCTTCCATCGTGGTGACGGGCACCATCGTGGTCTGCTCGCTCTTGTCGAATTTGGTCATGGTCGTCATTCCTCAATATAGCACGACGGCCGACAATCATCCAACCATTGGCCACATCAAGGACATGGGATCGGCAGCGGTTGGGATTTCGCTGCTGCTGGCCGGAATGGCCTGGCTCGCCGCTCTCGCCGAGCGATGTCGGCTATCGGGGGCAGACCGGACAACATATGCTCGGTCTGAGCCTTACCGGTTTTGACTCGCAGTGTCGATTTGCTACGAGACTTCGGTGCAACGCAGCATGTGCAGCGTGCAGCTATCCCGACTTATAAATGCTCGATCAGTTACTCGATCACCTCGTCGGCGCGCAGCAGGAACGATTGGGGGATCGTAAGATCGAGCGCCTTTGCGGTCTAGAGGTTGATGATCAGCTGAAACTTCGTCGGCAGCTGGATCGGATATCCCCGCGGCCACCAACCCGTTAAGATGCAGATCATCAACGTCAGGATTGTTCGTGCACAGATTGACGGATCGGCTAACGACCTTCGGAGGGTGGCTAACCCTCATCATGGCCCTCACTATTCTGCTGTTTGCAGTGCCCCTACTGGCTCTGGGGTTGCAACTCATCACACTGGGCGGCTCATGGTACTACGCGATAGCGGGCGCGGTGCTTACCGTTGCGGGCGCGCAGATTCTGCGCGAACGGCGAAGCGGCTATTGGCTGTACGTATACGCGCTTGGAGGCACGATACTGTGGTCATTCTGGGAGGTCGCGGCGGATCCATGGGGTCTGCTCCCGCGCCTTTTGACCTTCGCAGTCATCCAATCCATGTGCTGGATGCTTTGGCCATGGATCGGTCGTCGTCTGATGCCGATCACACCGCGAACGAACTGGCGGAACGATATCGGCGGGGCGGCGGCCGGAGTCGCCGCCGCATTGCTCTTCTCATTCCTGTTCCTCCGCGGTCCGTCACAGACGGGTGAAATTGCCAACGTCATATCGGCTGGAACGTCACGCAGCAGCCCGCCTACGACAGTGCGGACATCGGACACGGCCGATGGGGATTGGCCGAACTACGGACGGACGCCCGGCGGCGAGCGCTTCTCGCCCTTGTCCGACATCACGCCCCAAAATGTAAAAAGCCTCAAGCGCGCCTGGGTGTATCACACGGGCGCCCTACCGCGGCCGAGCGTTTCGCCGTCACGCAAGTTCATGTTCGAGGGAACGCCCTTGATCGTTCGCGGCAAGCTTGTCGTCTGCACGCCGAATGCCGAGGTGGTTGCGCTCGACCCCGTGACAGGCAAGGAAAGCTGGCGCTTCGATCCCGCAGCCGACATCAGCCACGCGGTGTTCCTTGCCTGCCGCGGAGTTTCCTATGCCGAAACACGCGAGGCGGCTGGCCCGTGCGTCCACCGCATTCTCTTCGCGACCGTCACGGCGCGCATGTACGCGCTTGATGTCGAGACCGGCGAACGGTGCGCCGATTTCGGCACTAACGGCGAAATCGATCTCACCGCCGGCATGGGGTTGGTGAAGCCCGGCTTCTACTATGTGACGTCACCGCCCGCGATCGTACGCGGCAAGGCGGTGGTCGGCGGCTGGGTTTGGGACAACGTCGAGCGCGACGAGCCGTCCGGCGTTGTCCGCGCGTTTGACACCACGACCGGCGAGCTTTCGTGGGCCTTCGACGTGGGCCGTCTCGACCACACGAGCTTTCCGCCGCCGGGCGAGCATTACACGCGTGGCACACCCAATGTCTGGGCACCGATCAGCGCCGATGTCCAACTGGGCCTGGTCTATCTTCCCACCGGCAATGAGACTCCCGATTTCTTCGGGGGCGGCCGTCACGAAGCCTCGGAGAAGTTTGCGTCGTCCATCGTCGCAGTGGACGCCGAGACGGGTCGCCTGCGCTGGCATTTCCAGACGGTGCATCACGACATCTGGGACATGGACGTTCCAACGCAGCCCGTACTCATCGATATTGCCGAGACACCTGGCGCCAATCCGACGCCGGCGGTCGTGGTCGCAACGAAGCGTGGCGATATTTTCCTGTTCGACCGACGTGACGGCCGGCCTTTGGCGCCCATCGAAGAGCGCGCTGTGCCACAGGGCGCCGTCGCGGGAGACTTCACCTCCCCCACCCAACCGTATATGGAGCTCCCCAGTCTGGCGCCGCCGAGGCTCACCGAAGCGAAAATGTGGGGCGTAACCCCGCTCGACCAGCTTGAGTGCCGCATTCGTTTCAGAAGCCACCGCTACGATGGCATGTTCACACCGCCGTCTGTTGAAGGATCGATACTCTATCCGAGTTCGCTCGGTGTTTTCGAATGGGGCAGCGTATCGGTCGATCCCACGCGCAGCGTCATCTTCGCCAACACGAGTTGGATGCCGATGATCAACACACTGATCCCACGCTCCAAGGCCCCCGATGTCCAGCCCAGCGCTATCGGCGGTCCAGCGCGCGGAACGCCCTACGCATCAACTTCAATCGTCTTTCGTTCTTCCCTCGGCATCCCTTGTCATCAACCGCCCTGGGGGCATATGACCGCAATCGATCTGGCGTCACTCAATATCGTCTGGAGAAATCCGCTCGGAGACGTGCGCGCCAACGGCCCCTTCGGCATACCGCTTCGTCTCAAGTTCGGTCTGCCGAACTTGGGCGGCAGCGTGGTGACGGCGGGTGGCGTCGTGTTCGTAGCTGCGTCGATGGACCGGACCTTTCGAGCTCTGGATGCCGCGACGGGAAAAGAGCTCTGGTATGACATCCTGCCCGCCAGCGGGCATGCCACGCCGGCGGTGTATCGCGGGGCTGACGGCAAGCAGTACGTCGTTCTGGCAGCCGGGGGGCACAGCGCACTTGCGTCCAGGGTCGGTGATTCCCTGATCGCCTACACGCTTCCCTGATGCGGAGTCACTCCGCCTTGGCGCCGGAGAACTTGACCACTTTGGCCCACTTCTCGGTTTCCGAGGCGATGGACGCGCCGAAGTCGGCCGGCGAGCTGGGAGCGGGTCCACCGCCGAGTTCGGCGCGCCGACGCCGTAAAAGTCGGTCGCCGCGTAGCCCGGTACGAACTCGCCCACCGTCGGCACATCCGGCAGCGCGAACCAGCGCTTACCCACCGTCACGGCGAGCGCGCGCAGCTTGCCCGCTGCAATTTCGGAAACGGTATCACGCCCCGATAGGCAGGTCTGCGCCCTACTTCACGGTGGTCCGACGGAGAAAAGCTCGCTATTTCTTTGCAGTGCGAAATGACGCGATGGGCACAAACGCGAAATGCCGCCACGTCCGCTATCCTGTCGCTATCGGGGGCTGACCGGATATTGAGCAAGCCGCGCCGACAAGGTGCGCCGCGCCCGCGACCAGGTGGCGGCGGGGCTATAAGCGACGTTTCTCGGGAAGATTTCCATTGTGTCCAGTGTTAGTGTGTCCAGTGTTAGGATTTCCGCGCAATGCGGGCGCGGCCTCGGCACGGGCGAGGGGGATGCGACCTAAAAGAGCTTGGGGGATTTCCATGCAACGCTGCCTGTCGGCTAGGCGCGCGCTGACGCTCGCGCTTATTGCGCTGCCTTTATGGTCGCCGGGCGCAATGGCTCAGCTCGCCGTCTCCGCCAATGACAACAAGGTCGCCAACGCCGAAGGTCGCACCGTTGTTGTGGAAAATGCGCCGCCCGACACCGTCACCATCATCAATCTGGGCGTCTCGCCACCCAGGGTGATCGGCGAGGTCAAGGCACCGGCCAGCGTGACGGGCCCGCCCAATAGCGTGGCGGTCGCGCCCGATGAGAGCTTTGCGCTGGTGACCGGCGCCTTTAAGATCGATCCTGCGGATCCGAAAAAGGCCATCCCCGACGACAAGCTCACCGTGATTGATTTAAAAGTCTCGCCGCCGGCGGTGCTCGCGACGTTGCAGGCTGGGATGGGCGCATCCGGCGTCTCGATCAACCGAACCGGCACGCTTGCGCTGGTCGCCAACCGTTCGGAAGGCACGGTATCGGTATTTACCATCGCCAACCGCACGCTTACTCCCGCCGGCATGATTCCGCTCGGCGACGCCAAGTCCGGCCCGAGCCACGTCGCTTTCACCCCCGACGGCAAGATGGCGCTGGTCACGCGCGACGGCGATCACCGCATTTCGGTGCTCTCTGTCGATGGAGCCAAGGTCGAAGACACCAAGCGTTACATGGTCGCGAGCATCCGGCCTGGCAGCATCTCCATTAGCCCGAAGGGCGATGTCGCGGTGCTGACCAACCAGGGCGGCGGGCAGGGCGATGCCGATGTCATCAGCGTCATCGATCTCAAGCAGAATCCGCCGCGCGTCGTCGATACCATCTCCGTCGGCCAGACGCCGGAGGGCGCGACCATGTCGCCCGACGGCTCCCATGTGGCGATCACCATCCAGAATGGCTCGGCGCGCGCCAAGACACAGCAGGGCTACAACGATCACGGTCTGCTCAAGATCTTTCGCATCCGCGGCACCAAGCTCACGCTCGCCGCCGCGGCCAAGGTCGGCGGCTGGGGTCAGGGCGTGGCCTGGAGCAAGGATGGCAAGACGCTGCTGGCGCAGTCCATGCTCAACAAATCGCTGGACGTGCTCAGGTTCAACGGCCGGCAGTTGAAGGTGGTCGGTTCCATCAAAGTCAATGGCCGGCCGGCCGGGATTCGCACCGCGGAGCGCTGACCGGCGCAAAGCGGGACGATGCTGGACCGGTCAACCGGGTCTTGCATAAGACAAGGCGTGAGCATTTAAGCAGCGGCCGGGACAGCAACGTGCTGCGATTAATCAGGGCGATCGGAAACACCTGGAACGGTCTCATCGCCGCCGCGCGCAGCGAGCAAGCCTTTCGCCAGGAGATATTTGTTTTCATCGTTGCCGTTCCGGTCGCGCTCTACATCGCGCCGGACATTTGGCGGCGGGTGGCGCTGATCGGCGTCATCGTGCTCTTGATGGTGGTGGAGCTGCTCAACACCGCCGTGGAAAAGCTCTCGGACCACGTCACGCCGGAAAAACATCCGGCGATAGGGCGCATCAAGGACATGGGATCGGCCGCGGTCGGGCTGTCGGTTCTGCTGGCCGGATTGGTCTGGCTCGCGGCGCTCGCCGAGCTATTGGGGCTGCTGTAGCGCTCGCCCTCGATTTCCTCGATTGCCGCCAATTGCGGTGCCTGGGTTGTCCGCGCTAGAAAATCCCATGAACGCCCGTCCCGCCGACAGTCTCAAGATCGCCCTCGCCCAGCTAAATCCCATTGTCGGCGACGTCGCTGGCAACGCGGACAAGGTGCGGCAGGCGCGTGCACAAGGCGAGGCCTTGGGCGCCGATCTCGTCGCCTTCCCGGAGCTGTTCATCGCCGGTTATCCGCCCGAGGATCTGGTGCTCAATCCGGCGTTCCAGGCCGCCTGCCGCTCGGCCATCGAAGCGCTCGCGCGCGAAAGCACGAGTGGCCCCGCGCTGCTCGTCGGCACGCCATGGGTCGAAGACGGCAAGCCCTACAATGCCTATGTATTGCTCGCCGGCGGCGCGATCGAAGCGGTGCGGCTCAAGGTCGATCTGCCGAACTACGGCGTGTTCGACGAAAAGCGCCTGTTCGCCACCGGCCCGATGCCGGGGCCGATCCTGGTCAAGGGCGTGCGCATCGGCGTGCCGATCTGCGAGGACATCTGGGGCCCGGAAGTCGTCGAATGCTTGAGCGAAACGGGAAGCGAAATTCTGCTGGTGCCGAATGGCTCGCCCTATTGGCGCGGTAAGACCGAAAATCGTCTCAACATCGCGGTCGCCCGCGTGGTCGAATCCGGCTTGCCGCTGATCTATCTCAACATGGCGGGCGGGCAGGACGAGCTGGTTTTCGATGGCTCGTCCTTTGTGCTCAACACCGACCGCGCGCTCGCCGGTCAACTTCCGGCCTTTTCCGAAACGCTCGCACTGACGCTGTGGCAGCGCGAAGCCAGCGGCTGGCGCTGCGTGAATGCGCCGATGGCGTCCGTGGACGAGGGCGAGAAGGCCGATTACGCGGCCTGCGTACTGGGCTTGCGCGACTACGTCAATAAAAGCGGATTTTCCGGCGTGGTGATCGGACTGTCCGGCGGCGTCGATTCCGCGCTCACCGCGGTAATGTCGGTCGACGCGCTCGGCGCTAAGCGCGTGCGCTGTGTGATGCTGCCCTATCGCTTCACCTCCAAGGATTCGATCGACGACGCGGCCGCGATCGCCAAGGCGCTCGGCGTGCAATACGACATCGTGCCGATAGAACCTGCGATCACCGGGCTGGAGCGCACGCTTGCTCCGCTGTTCGCCGGCCGCCCGCGCGACGTGACGGAAGAGAATTTGCAGGCGCGCGCCCGCGGCACCATTCTGATGGCGGTCTCCAACAAGTTCGGACTGATGGTGGTCACCACCGGCAACAAATCGGAAATGTCGGTCGGCTACGCCACGCTCTATGGCGACATGAATGGCGGCTTCAATCCGGTCAAGGATCTCTACAAGACTGAAGTTTTCCGCCTCGCCCGCCTGCGCAACACATGGCAGCCGGAAGCTGCGCTCGGGCCGTCGGGCATTGTGATTCCCGAGAACGTCATCACCCGTCCGCCCACCGCCGAGTTGCGCGAAAACCAAAAGGACGAAGACTCGCTGCCGCCCTACGCGGTACTCGATCCCATCCTGGAGCGCCTGGTCGAACGCGAGGAGCCGGTCGCCAAGATTGTCGAAGCCGGCTTCGAGCGCGAGACGGTAATGAAGATCGAGCGCATGCTGCATGTTGCGGAATATAAGCGGCGCCAGGCCTGTCCCGGCGTCAAAGTGACATTGCGAAATTTCGGCCGCGACCGCCGCTATCCGGTCATCAATCGCTTTCGCGATCCAGGCACGCCGCTACCCGCGCCGGACACGAAACTTCTAAAGCACAACGCGGCGGCTAAGACCGATGCGTTCGATTTTTGAATTTTCTTTTTGAAATTCCAATCATTGCCAGCCCT
>CAZNSG010000294.1:0-4987 GCA_964575715.1 uncultured Hyphomicrobiales bacterium
GACCAGCGTCTGGTGCGTCTCCGCCAGGCCGATTTCCCATGGGCTACCCGCGTGCTTGATCGAGGTCAGTGGCGAAGCGCCCGTGCCGCCTTCGAAGCCCGCGATCGTCACATGATCTGCGCGCGCTTTTGCGACGCCCGCCGCCACCGTGCCGACGCCGACCTCCGAGACCAGCTTGACCGATACCAGGCCCTCCGGGTTGACGTTTTTCAAGTCGAAGATGAGCTGCGCCAAATCCTCGATCGAATAAATGTCGTGATGCGGCGGCGGCGAGATCAGGCCGACGCCCGGCATCGAATGGCGCACCTGGGCGATGATCTTGTCGACCTTGTGCCCGGGCAGCTGGCCGCCTTCGCCGGGCTTTGCCCCTTGCGCCATCTTGATCTGCATCATGTCGGAGTTGACGAGATACTCGGCGGTGACGCCGAAGCGCCCCGATGCCACCTGCTTGATCGCCGAGCGCATGGAATCGCCGTTCGGCAGCGGTTTGAATCGATCGGTCTCCTCGCCGCCTTCGCCGGTGTTCGACTTGCCGCCGATCCGGTTCATGGCAATGGCGAGCGTGGTATGCGCTTCGCGCGAGATCGAGCCAAATGACATGGCCCCGGTCGAGAAGCGCCGCACGATAGTCTTGGCCGGCTCTACCTCCGACAACGCAACCGGCTTGCGTTCGTCTTCCTCGGCCGGCTTGACCCGAAATAGACCGCGGATGGTGACCAGATTTTCCGATTGATCATTGAGAATTTTCGCGAACGCGCGGTACTGCTCGTAGGAATTGCCGCGTACCGCGTGCTGCAACAGGGAAACGGTTGCGTAATTCCAAACGTGATCCTCGCCGCGCATGCGCACCGCATAATCGCCGCCGACATCGAGCATGCTGCGGTAGATCGGCGCACCGCTGAAGGCATCGCGATGGCGCCGCACCGATTCCTCGGCAATCTGGGGCATACCCACGCCTTCGATACGGGTTGCGGTGCCGGTGAAATAGTGATGGACGAAATCACCCTTGAGCCCGACCGCGTCGAATATTTGCGCTCCGCAATAGGACTGAAAGGTGGAGATACCCATCTTCGACATCACCTTGAGCAATCCCTTGTCCACCGACTTGATGTAGCGCTTGATGATTTCCTTCTTCTCAAGCTTGCCCGGCAGCTCGCCGTGCATCGCGGCCAGCGTCTCGAACGCCAGATATGGATTGATCGCCTCGGCGCCGTAGCCGGCCAGACAGGCAAAATGATGTATCTCGCGCGGTTCTGCCGATTCCACCACCAGCCCGACCGAAGTGCGCAATCCCTGGCGGATCAGATGATGGTGCACAGCCGCGCAAGCGAGCAATGACGGCATCGGGATGCGGTCGGTCCCGGCCATGCGGTCGGACAGGATGATGATATTAATGCCCGTGCGCACCGCTTTCTCAGCCTGCGCGCATAACTTGTCGAGCGCCGGTTTCAATCCGCGCGCGCCATCCTCAGCCGGCCAGGTGCAATCGAGCGTGAGCGATTTGAAGTGTGAATCGCTCACCGTCGAGATCGAGCGGATCTTCTCCAAATCCTCGTCGGTGAGAATCGGCTGGCGTACTTCGAGCCGCTTGGTGTTCGAGATGCCTTCCAGATCGAACAGGTTCGGTCGCGGCCCGATGATCGAGACCAGACTCATGACCAGCTCTTCGCGGATCGGATCGATCGGCGGATTGGTCACCTGCGCAAAGTTCTGCTTGAAGTAGGTGAACAGCAGTTTGGGCCTGTCCGAAAGCGCCGAGATCGGCGTGTCGTTGCCCATGGAGCCGACCGCTTCCTCACCCTGCGACGCCATCGGCGCCATCAGGATTTTAAGGTCCTCCTGGGTGTAACCGTAGACCTGCTGGCGATCGAGCAATGGCAGGTTGGAGATCGGCGCGCCGTTGCGCGCGGCCGGCAGATCCTCAAGCACGATCTGCGTGCGCGCAAGCCATTCCTTGTAGGGGTGCGAGCGCGCCAGTGTGGCTTTTAGCTCTTCGTCCGGGATCAGCCGGCCTTGCTCGAGATCGACCAGCAGCATCTTGCCCGGCTGCAGCCGCCATTTCTTGACGATGTCTTTTTCCGGGATCGGCAGCACGCCCATCTCGGAAGCCATGATGATGCGCTCATCGCGCGTCACGAAATAGCGCGCGGGCCGCAGGCCATTGCGGTCTAGCGTCGCGCCGATCTGCTTGCCGTTGGTAAACGCGATCGCCGCCGGGCCGTCCCACGGCTCCATCACGGCGGCATTGTACTCGTAGAAGGCACGCCGCTCGTCGTCCATGAGCGAATTGCCCGCCCATGCTTCGGGAATCATCATCATCATGGCATGCGCGAGCGGGTAGCCGCCCTGCACCAGGAATTCCAGCGCATTGTCGAAGCAGGCGGTGTCGGACTGGCCCTCGTAGGAAATCGGCCACAGCTTGTTGATATCGTCGCCGTACAGCTCCGACGACACCGAGGCTTGCCGCGCCGCCATCCAGTTCAGATTGCCGCGCAACGTATTGATCTCGCCGTTGTGCGCAATCATCCGGTAGGGGTGCGCCAGCGACCAGGTCGGGAACGTATTGGTTGAGAAGCGCTGGTGCACCAGCGCAAGCGCGCTCTCGAAATCCGGCTCGTGCAGGTCGGGATAATAGGTGGCGAGCTGGTCGGCCAGAAACATGCCCTTGTAGATGATTGTGCGGCAGGACAACGACACCGGGTAATAGCCGCTCAACCGCCGCTCGCGCTGCTGGTAGATAATGCCGGAAATTGATTTGCGCAGGATATAGAGCCTGCGCTCGAAATCGTCCTCCGACTTGATCTTCTTGCCGCGTCCGATGAACACCTGCATGTGCACCGGCTCGGTCGGCTTCACCGATTCGCCCAGCGTCGCATTGTTGCTCGGCACGTCGCGCCAGCCGAGAATGCTCACACCTTCCTGTTTCGCGATCCGATAAAAAGTCTTGCGGATCTCCTCGCGCCATTCCGCATCGCGCGGCATGAACAAGCAGCCGATGGCATATGCACCTGGCTTTGGCAGCTTGAAGCCGAGTTCGGCGGTCTTGCGCGCAAAGAATTTATGCGGAATCTGCGTCAGGATGCCGGCGCCATCGCCCGCGCGCGGATCGGCGCCGACTGCCCCGCGATGCTCGAGGTTGAGCAGGATGGTCAGCGCATCGACGACGATCTTGTGCGATTTGCGTCCCTTGATGTCGGCGATGAATCCGACACCGCATGAATCCTTATCAAGCGCCGGATCGTAGAGTCCGCGCGGCGCTCCTACGCCCGGATCGGCGGAGTCCCGGTAGAGCAGGCGCGCGTCGACGAACGGCTCCGCCCGGGCGGTGCGTCCGCGCGCGCCATTGCCTTTGCGTCTCTTCCTCATCCGCTCGTCGCCCTCGCGCAACTTCCACCTACCAAGTCTTCCACATGCCGCGCCGGTGCTGGCGCACCTGCCTTGTCCACAGCGCCGTATGCGCGCCGCAGCTAGTGGCGAACCATGTTTAAAGGCGGCCTTCTTGCGGGCCGCTCGCCGCCGGCAACCCGCGCTGGCGCTTATGTTGAGCGCCGTTTGAACCGCACGCAAGTGTTTCGCCGGGCACCGCCCAAGAGACCGCCCAAGAGACCGCCCAAGAGGCTGTTCGCGCACACACCGCCCATTGGGACAGCAATACTGTCCTATAAGGCTGGAAATGGCAAATCTTTTTAACCAAGACAAGGTCTAGTGACGGATAAGCTTGCGATTCTCGGGCATTTGTCGAACGGGGCTAGCGATCTAAGTCGGCACCGGCAGCGCGTTTGGAACTGTCGCGCTCGCCGGAAAGGCACGCGCCGCCGCCTCAGCACCGCCCCATTCGGCGCTATTGTGCCTGCGCAGCCTGCCGCGGAGGGTGTGGTGAAGAAAAGCAACTTTTTCAGCGTGGCGACGATTGTCACCGCGATCGCGTTTGCGACCCCGCCCGCCGGTTCGGCCGGCGCGGCCGAGCGGGCGGCGCGCGCCCCCAGCATGCTGCCGCCGCATGAGATCGTCACCATCGTGCGTTCCACCGGGCTCAATCCGGTAAGCCGGCCCGCCCGCCAGGGCATGAACTATTTGCTGCGTGCGATCGACGATGGCGGGCAGGAGGTTCGCGTCGTGGTGGACGGGCGCATCGGCGAAGTCATCGCGGTGACGCCCGTGGCTCACGGCGGGCGCGAGATCGATCCCATGCAGCCGAGCGTCTATGACTCCGGTCCGCCGGTTTACGGGGTTGGCCCGCCCGTCAATCGCGCTGCTTCGCCGATCATCATTGAGCAAGAACTTGAACCGCCGGTGTATCGGCGCGCGGCTCCGGTCGTTCCCGCGCCGATCGTACTCCCGCCGCGGGAACGCGAAGTGGTCATTGTTCCACCGCCGTCGGCGCCCGAATTCATCGTGGTTCCGTCGTTTCCGCGGGTCCCACCGCCGGCCGTCATAGTCACGCCGCCTGCCCCGCCGGTCGCCGTCTTGGCCCCACCGCCGCCGCCCGGCGCCAGCATGCCTGAGCCGGAGGGCGACGATTCCCAACTGTTGCCGCCGCCGCCGCCGCGTTTTCCGCAACGGGTGATTACGACGCCCAACACCAAGCCTGCGGCCAAGATCGCAACCAAGCCGGTAAAGTCGGCGGCCAATCCGTCCGCAAACAAGTCGGGCGCTGTGGCCAAATCGAATTCGGGCGCTCCGGCCAACAAGCAAACGGCTCCGCCATCCGCCGATGCCAAATTCGCACCGCAGGCTCCCGCGCAATAAGCGACATCGCACCAAACGAAAGCGCCCCGAATGAGCGGGGCGCTTTTATTCATTCGGCGATCATATGCGCCCGATCGCGGGATGGAGCGATTTCCCGCTAGCAGTCTGCTGAAAAACCCTACAGCAGTCATTCCGGGGCGCGGACGAAGTCCGCGAACCCGGAATCCAGATGCACATCTTGCGGGTGTTTCTGGATTCCGGGCCCGGCCTTCGGCCGTCCCGGAATGACTATCGAGAG
>CAZNSG010000295.1:0-1930 GCA_964575715.1 uncultured Hyphomicrobiales bacterium
TCAACGAGGGCGTGGAACGCGTCACGGCCGGCTTGGAGAAGAAACAGCGGATCATTCACGAAGACGAAAAACTGCGCGTGGCCTATCACGAGAGTGGTCACGCGCTCGTGGCATATAGTCTGCCGAACACCGACCCGGTGCATAAAGTGTCGATCATTCCGCGCGGCCTGGCGGCCTTGGGCTACACGCTGCAACGTCCCGAAGGCGACCGCTACCTGATGACCCAGGGCGAGCTTGAGAGCCGCATTCAGGTGTTGCTGGCCGGAACTTGCGCCGAGGAGCTCGTCTTTCAGGATGTTTCGACCGGGGCCCAGAACGATCTGGAGCGCGCCAACAGCATCGCCCGCAGCATGGTCATGGATTTCGGCATGAGCCGGCTGGGACGGGTCAACTATCGTGAAAGTTCCCGCAGCCCGTTCCTGGCCACCGGCGGCGATTTCCAGCGCGAACACAGCCATAGCGAACAGACGGCTCGCGAGATCGACCAGGAAGTGAAGCGAATCATCGATGAGTCGCTGGAGAAAGTCCGGCACATTCTGGAAGTGCGGCTGGCTTCGCTCAATGCCATCAGTGCGCGGCTGATCGAAAAGGAAGTGGTCGACTCGGACGAGCTCAAAGAGCTGATCGAGGCCAGCTCACCCAGTCCGTTAATCGTGCCGGGCACCACGAACGGCCGCCGCCGCGCCGCGACCGACAGCATCGAACGGTCGGAGGGCGAACCGCCCCAGGCCGAAAGCGTGTAGGCCAAACGGCCAAACCGTCTTACGCACATTCTTGTCGCCCCGGGGGCCGAGCGCCGTTAGAATGAAGCCGCCGATGAGGCGGCTTTTTTCATCCGCCCACCCGAGGTATCTACCATGCTAAAGGGAGCAACCAGTCCCCATCGATTTCCGCTATGGCACGACTCTCTGACGAGCAAACTTCCGTCCAAGAGTCGCAAGCAACGTAAACGACAAGCCAGCAAGAGACGGCGGGCAATGTTGCGCCGGGAAGAGCCCGACTGACGTCGACTTTGACAGTGTGTCGCGAAGCGAGAGATCTTACGGGGCGGCGCTCCATCCCGTTCGCCGACACAGCTCCATTCAACTCTTTTGCACGTCAACTTTTCACACAATGGCGGTGTCAACCATGGCAGTTAGACCCATTCCCGCAGGCTATCACACTGTCACTCCCTACCTGGCCGTCGCAGGCGCGAACAAATTGCTCGACTTCGTCAAACGGGCGTTTGACGCCAAGGAAATCCGCTGCTCGAAACGGCCCGACGGCACCGTGTGGCACGCTGAAGTCCGCATCGGCGATTCGATGGTAATGTTAGCCGAAGCCGCAGCCCCCTGGAAACCGATGCCGACGGGGATCTACTTGTACGTCAGCGACGTGGATGCCACCTACAAGAGCGCGATTGCCGCCGGCGGCACGTCGATCATGGAACCGGCCGACCAGTTCTATGGCGACCGCCACGGCGGCGTGCAAGATCCGGTGGGCAACATGTGGTGGATCGCGACCCACATCGAGGACGTCTCGCCACAGGAAATGGCCAAGCGTCAAGAAGCCGCCGCAAAGGCGCATGCTAAAACCTGAGCGGCACGGCGAATTTGTCACCGCAAACTAGGGCCGCGGATCGGCGGCATGATCAGGCCGGTCAAAGTCGTCGCCTTCCCAGTTGTAGATCCGCCGCATGGCGGCGTCGACCGTGCTAGTCAACTGCAGGCGGCTGATCGGCTTGGAAAGCACGGAAAACGCCTCGGCCAGTTGCGCCTGACGAATCAAATTCTCGTCCAATGCCGCTGAGAGGAGAATGCAGGGCAATCGTGACTTGAACCGCTTCACTTGCCGCAGTGTTTCCAAGCCCGTCAGCTTTGGCATGTGCATGTCCAACAGCAGCAGATGCACTTCTTGACGGCGAACGATGTCGAGCGCCTCTTCACCGTCG
>CAZNSG010000296.1:0-38144 GCA_964575715.1 uncultured Hyphomicrobiales bacterium
ATCCCGTTGGTCAAGTTGCCGTTGTGGCCGATGGCGAAGCCGCCGCCTTCGAGCTCGGCGCACAGCGGCTGCACGTTGCGCAAGATGGTCTCGCCGGTGGTCGAATAGCGCACATGCCCGACCGCCGACATGCCGGGAAGGCGGTCGATCACCTCGCGGCGGGAGAAGGTGTCGCCGACCAGGCCGAGCCGGCGTTCGGAATGAAAGCGCTTGCCGTCGAAGGAGACGATGCCGGCGGCTTCCTGGCCGCGATGCTGGAGCGCGTGCAGGCCAAGGGCGGTGATGGCGGCGGCGTCGGGATGGCCGAAAATGCCGAAAACGCCGCATTCCTCGCGCAGGCGATCAGAGTCGAGGTCGAGCGGTTCAGGCTGGTCCATCGTCTCGTCCATTGGCGCTGGTTTACTATCGTCTGGTACCCTGGATCAACTGCCGCATGTCGACGCGATCGGAGCGGCCATAGCCGGCTTGTTCATTGCTCGCATTTTCTCCCACTGTCGACCCCCCGCGGTCCGAGCGCTTGCCGAGCGGAGCATCCGGCGTATCCGGTTCGTTGCCCTTCTGCCGACCTTTGAACACCGACGACAACAGGCTCGATATGTAATTATCCATGTCCTGCGGCAACAGGGTAACGATCCACTTGCCGGTGGACTGCAGCGCTTCGCGGGATTTGGCGTCGCGAACGCCTTCCGGGAGCTTGTTGGCGGGAACAAACCAGGCAAACAGGTAAAACGCCACGACCACGATCAGCAGCCCGCGCCCGAGCCCGAACACGAAACCGAGCGTGCGATCGAGCGCGCCGATGCGGCTATCGAGCACCAGGTTGGAGATCCGTGAGGTGAGGATGGAGGCAATGAGCAGGATCAGCAGGAAGATGCCAAGAATCGCCGCGATTTTTGCAAGCGTTCCGGTGCCGATGTTGGCCTCGGCGATGGGCAGCGCCTTTTCATAGAGCAGTACCGTCGCGACCGCTGCCGCCGCCCAAGCCGCCACCGATAGCACCTCACGCATGAACCCGCGAATCATGGCGAGTATGCCCGAGACGACCATGATGGCGAGTAGCAAAAGATCGAGCCAGGTGATGGGCATGGGTGTCGCTGGTTCCGGCTAGAGCCACGTCGGCCTGGGTGGAATCAGAGCCGGACTCTAGCTTTTGTTTGAGCATGATCCCGAAAACCGGTTCCCACCCCCGGATCACGTCCGTGGGCAGGCTTTTTCGGGATCACGCTCTGTTGCCTACCGGTCCAGGCCGACCGGTCGAATCGAACGCCACTGACGCTTCACCTATGTTTGCGCAGGCTGCTAACGGGCAAGTCCCCGTGATCTATGGTCCAACAGATTAATTTATTGGTAGCCTTCTCGCCCCGTGTATAGCGCTCTGGGGTGGTGGCGTCACCCTTCCTGTCAATCCGGCAGGCATTTTCCGCTCGCCTTGGCGGGAGCCACGTTTTTGCCCGGGAGCAATCTTCGAACCGCCAGTTTGCTGCGGTCGATTGGGGTGCTGGGCACATGAACGGCCTTTGGAGGCGGTGATGGGTGCACGAAAAGTCTCTCTCCCCGGCATAGCGGCGGTGCTGCTCATCGGTGCGATCGCGGGTGCCTCGGCGCAGGAGCAGGCCGTGACTGCGGCCTACAATGCCTCCGGCCAGGCGTTGTTTCGGCAGTTCGCGACCCGGACCGGCAATTTTGTGTTCTCGCCCTATTCGATCGGCACCGCCATGGCGATGGCGCTTTCGGGCGCGCGCAGCGTGACAGCGACCGAGATGGCGGAAGCGCTCAAGCACCGCTTGTCGCGGAACGAAATCGATGCTGCCAATGCCAAGTTGCTGGCCACGCTCAACGGTTACGACAAGAGTTCCGTCCAACCGATTTGTCCCGCCAGCATGAAACTCGATGGCGAACGATGCACGTTCGATTCGGGAATCGATCGATGTCCGCCTGCTTCGCGGCGGGAGGGCGGGATTTGCGTGGCAGTGCCGAAAGTGCTGCCGTGGGCGAAGGTTATGGCGGCCAATGCGTTGATGCTGCCCAAGAGAACCGATGCGATCTCATTTGGTTATGTCGATCTGCTGAAGGAGAAGTATCAAGCCGAAGTGTTCCGGGGCGCCGGGCTTGAGGAGATCAACGGCTGGGTCAAGCGCAAGACCGAAGGCAAGATCGAGAAATTGATCGAGCGGCTTGAACCCGACTTCGCCGCCGTTCTGCTCAATGCCATCTATTTCAAGGCAGCATGGGCGGTGCCCTACAACAAGCAGGCGACGACGGAGGCCGCCTTCAATCTCTCCCGTGCCCGCCAGGTGCAGGTGCCGACCATGCGCCAGCGCGGGCGCCATGCGCTGGTGACGCGCGACGGTTACCGGGCCATTCGTCTGCCCTATGGGGTGCGGTCGCTCGGCATGATCGTTGTATTGCCGAACGAGCTGGAGGGGCTCGCCGACGCCAGCCGGCGGCTCGACGAGCAGGAGCTTGCAGCCATGCTGACCGCGCTACGCACTGCACCGAACGAAATGGTCGCGCTCGCACTGCCGCGCTTTAAGACGGCGTTCAAGGTGGATTTGAAAGGGGCCTTTCAGCAGCAGGGGATGGCGCTGGCATTTTCGCGCGAGCAGGCGGATTTCAGCGGCATGACCGGGCAGCCGGTGCCGAAGCAGCGCCTGGCGATCGGGCAGATCGCCCATGCCGCCGTCATCGACGTGCAGGAGGAGGGTACGGAAGCGGCGGCGGCGACCTCGATCGGCATGTCGTTCACCAGTATGCCGCCGCGGGCGGTGGAGTTCTTGGTTGACCGGCCGTTTCTGTTTTACATCGTCGACGATGCGAGCGGCGCGATCCTGTTCCAGGGCCGCATCATCGACCCGCGGTAGAGTCTGGCCGATCTTGCGAGAATGATTCAGAGGCTGACTCCAGCTTTTTGTTTGCGCTCGATTTTTTCCGAAACGGTGCCCACTTTCGCGGTTTGTGTCGGAAGACGCTTGTTGCGTCCAATATTGCGGCTCACCATGCGGCCAAGTTCGGCTTTGAGTCGGCGGGCGGGGGCAACCATGGCGGCGGGCGCAAAAATTCCCATTATTGACACAGCGGTGCTGGCCTGGCGCGATGCGTTCCGGGCGATCAACGCGATGCCGGCCGTCGCGGGCATCGCATTCGTGATCACGGTCATCCTTGCGGTGCCGACCCTGTTTATCTTTTCCGATCCAGTCGCGGCCAAACCCAGCGTGGGTTCGCACGTCGTAAGCTTCGTGTTGAGCGTCATTCAGGCATTCCTGATTGCGCCATTGGCAATCGCGGTGCACCGCTTCGTGCTGCTTGGCGAAGTGACGGGTGGCTATTCGATCAATCCGTCCAGCCCGCGCTATCTGCGTTTTGTAACGTTCTCGCTGGTGATCATATTGATCTACACCGTGCCCGGCTGGATTGCTGATATGATTCACTCTCCACTGCCGAGCGACTCCACGGACCCGGCGGAGAGTCTGCGATATGCGGCTTACAGTCTCCTCATGATATTCCTCATCATAATCCCCATCACCATCGTGGTTCTGCGCCGGCTTATCTTGTTTCCGGCCATCGCCGTCGATGCGCTGGGAGCGAACTGGAGCAATGCGCGGAAGGACACCAAGGGCCATACTTGGCGCGTCGCCTTTGTTTTCGTATGCACGTCGATTCCGTTGATGGTTCTGAGCTTGCCATTCATTTGGCCGCTCGACCTGTCGTCAAAACCGAGTGAATTCAATTTGAGCCCCTTCTTGATATTCAGCACCATCATAGCGGTTCCCACCGTATGTGCCTTCGCGGCGGCGGCTTCGCATCTGTTCCGGGGGCTGGCCGACAATCTGGCGCGGCCGCCGGGGTCTGCGGTTGCCTGAAGTCTTAAAGTATTGATTCAAGTGTTGGCTGGCGCGCATTCTACGCGTGTGGAATTTGTTCAACGATCCGCTTGTCCCCGCGAAAGCGGGGACCTAGGGCTGAGATTGCAAGCATTCATTATCTGGATTCCCGCTTACGCGGGAATGAGCGGAGTTTAGATACCGTTCAACGGGCTGCGCCCTCATGTTTTGAATCAAGTCCCGTTCATGTCTTGATTCAAGTGCCGCCGTTAAGTGCCGGTGCGGCGCGCCTTGCCGCCGCGCTCCGCGATGTCGGCCACAAGGGTTGCCAGCATGCCGACGGGATTGAGCGCGATACCGGGCTCGGCGGCCTCGCGCGCGGCTTCCGGGACAATGGCGCGGGTGAAGCCGAGTTTCTGCGCTTCCTTGAGGCGGGCCGCGGTTTGCGCCACCGGCCGGATCGCGCCGGAGAGCGACACTTCGCCGAAATAAACTGCATCTGCGGGCAGCGGTGAGCGGGCGAGCGAGGAGACGAGCGCTGCTGCTGCGGCAAGATCGGCGGCGGGCTCGACGATGCGCAAGCCGCCCGCGACATTGAGATAGACGTCGTGGCCGGAAAGCCGCACGCCGCAATGGGCTTCGAGCACGGCGATCACCATGGCGAGGCGGTTTTGATCCCAGCCGACCACGGCGCGGCGCGGCGTTCCTAAGGCAGTCGGGGCAACCAAGGCCTGGATTTCCACCAGCAGCGGACGGGTGCCTTCGATGCCGGCGAACACGGCGGTGCCGGGAGAACCGAGATCGCGCTCGGAGAGGAACAATTCGGAGGGGTTTGCCACTTCGCTAAGCCCCGTACCGGTCATTTCAAATACGCCGATTTCGTCGGTCGGGCCAAAGCGGTTCTTCACCGCCCGCAGAATGCGGAACTGATGCGAACCCTCGCCCTCGAACGAGAGCACCGCATCCACCATGTGCTCGACCACGCGGGGACCAGCGATCTGGCCGTCCTTGGTCACGTGGCCGACCAGGATCACGGCGGTGCCCGAGCGCTTGGCGAAGCGGATGAGCGTCGCGGCGCTGCCGCGCACTTGCGTCACGGTGCCGGGGGCGGCCTCCACCGTATCGGTCCACATGGTCTGGATCGAATCGATCACGACCAGGCGCGGCGGCTTGCCTTCTGCGAGCGTTGCGACGATGTCTTCCACCGAAGTCTCGGCGGCGAGCTCGACCGCCGTGCCGCCTAAGCCCAGCCGTTCGGCGCGCAGGCGCACCTGCGCCACAGCTTCTTCGCCGGAGATATAAACCGCGCGATGGTCTTCGCGGCCGAGCGCAGCCGCGACCTGAATCAGCAGCGTCGATTTGCCGATGCCGTGGTCGCCGCCGACGAGCAGCACCGAGCCGCGCACAAAGCCGCCGCCGGTGACGCGATCGAATTCGGGCAGGCCCGACGGGAGGCGAGGGGCCTCGTGCGCCTCGCCGGCAAGCGGCTCAAGCGCGAACAGCCGGCCCTTGCGGGCGCTGCGTCCGGGACCGGCCGGGCGCGCGGTCTCGCCTTCTTCAACAAGCGTGTTCCAAGCGCCGCAGGCCTCGCATTTGCCCTGCCAGCGGCTCTGGGCCGCCCCGCAGCTCTGGCAGATGAAAGTAGGGTTGTGGCGCGCCATGGTCATATATCTAACGACGATATTCAGCCGGTCCAGGTCTAACTGATCCTGTTCTAACTGAACCAAGTCTAGCTGAACCAAGTCTAGCTGATCCAGGTCCGGCTGTAGCGGTGGCCTAAGTGGGTGAGCAGTTCATAGCCGATGGTGCCGGCCTGGGCCGCCACTTGGTCGAGCGAGAGCGCGCCGCCGATCAGCGTGGCGAAATCGCCGCGATGCACCGCCCCTGGCGGAAGATCGGTCACATCGACCGCGAACAAATCCATGGAGACGCGCCCGACAATCGGGCAGCGGCTGTGCGCGATCAAAACCTGCCGCCCCGGTTCGGCTGCGGCGCGCGGATAGCCGTCGGCATAGCCGGCAGCAATAATCGCCAGACGAGTGTCGCGCTTGGCGGTCCAGGTCGCGCCGTAGCCGACGGTGGCACCAAGCGCGAGATCGCGAATCTGCAGGACGCGGGCCTTGAGTTCGACCACGGGCTGCAGCGGATTGCGCGCCCCCGGGGTCGGATTGATGCCATAGAGCGCGGCTCCGGGCCGGACCAGGTCGCAATGGGCGGCCGACCCAAGGAAGATGCCGGAGGAATTCGCCAGTGACGCCGGAATGCCGCGATAGAGCATGCGGACTTGGCGGAAGCGCTCGATCTGCTGGGCGTTGAGGGGATGCGCGGGCTCGTCGGAGCAGGCGAAATGACTCATGAGAAGCGTGATGCCGTGATTGCCGGCGTGGATGCGCGGCGCTATCGCGGCGGCCTCTTCGAGCGAAAGCCCCAGGCGATTCATGCCGGTGTCGACGTGCAGGGCAATGCCGCCGCGCCAGCCGCTTGCGGCTACAAACTGATCCCATTCGGCCAGCTCGACTGCGTTGTTGATCACCGGCTGGGCAGCGGCCTCCGCGATGGCCGGTCCGGTACCGGCGGAGTAACCGTTGAGCAGGTAGATTGTGGCATCGCGCGCACGCGCGCGCACGATCCTCGCTTCCGCCAGATGCGCCACAAAGAAGGTCTTGCAGCCGGCGCTCGCAAGAGTGGCGGTGACCTGGTCGAGGCCGCAGCCGTAGCCGTCGGCCTTGACCACGGCCGCGCATTCGGCGGGCAGCGCGCGGCTTAAAAGCGCGCGGTAGTTCGCGACGATGGCGGCGAGATCAATGGTGAGGACGCCGCCGGCTTCCTCGGGCGGTGGGCCGGCGGCCATGGCGGGCGCTCGGGTGTGATCCGTTGGAATTGAAGCGGTTGCCACAAAGGTGGCGCGCTCCCTCCCCCCCCCTTGCGGGGGAGGGTTGGGGAGGGGGGTGAGCTGTGGGCGCGAAGGAGAATACGCCCCTCCCGCCTCGCTTTGCTCGGCGACCTCCCCCGCAAGGGGGGAGGTGACGTGAGTATGTGGCACTGTCTGATTCAATCCAGCTGAATTGGATTCTAAGGGCGGCGAATCCGAGTCCAGCGGATTGGAGCGGTGGGGCGGCATGGGGTGGTTATGGCTGCCCGCGGGCGGCGCGTAAAGCGGTGCTTGTCCGGTACTCATTCCCTCGACGGGGCGGATCAAAACCGCTCCGGCAAGCTGCGGTCTGGCATGCTGTCTTGGCGCGCCAGATCGCCGAAGCGCGTGACCGAGGCCTCGAACTGGAGCTGCACCGTTCCGGTCGGGCCGTGGCGCTGCTTGCCGATGATGAGCTCGGCCTTGCCCTGAACCAAGTCCATCTCGGTCTGCCATTTCAAATGCTCGTCGGTGCCTGGCCGTGGCTGTTTGTTGGCCAAATAATATTCCTCGCGGAACACGAACAGCACCACGTCGGCGTCCTGCTCGATCGAGCCGGATTCACGCAAGTCGGATAGCTGCGGGCGTTTGTCATCGCGGTTCTCGACTTGGCGCGAGAGCTGCGAGAGCGCAAGAATCGGAATGTTAAGCTCCTTGGCCAGCGCCTTGAGGCTGGTGGTGATCTCGGTCACTTCCTGCACGCGATTTTCGTTGGCGCGGCGCGATGAGCCCTGCAACAACTGGATATAGTCGACGACCAGCAGATCAAGCCCGCGCTGGCGCTTGAGCCGGCGCGCGCGGGCAGCGAGCTGCGCAACGGAGAGGCCGCCGGTTTCATCGACGTAGAACTGCAAATGCTGCAGTTCGATGGAAACATCCTTGATCTTCTCGAATTCGGTCTCGCCGATGCCGCCGCGCCGGATGGTGCTGGAAGGAATTCCCGTGCGTTCGGCGATGATGCGGGTGGCGAGCTGCTCAGCCGACATTTCAAGCGAGAAGAAGCCGACGACGCCGCCGTTGACCGTGTGGGTGTGGCCGTCGGCGCGCGTTTCGCCTTGCCAGGCGTGCGCGACGTTATAGGCGATGTTGGTGGCGAGCGCGGTCTTGCCCATGCCCGGCCGGCCGGCGACGATGATCAGATCGGAGGATTGCAGTCCACCCATCTTGGCATCGAGATCTTTAAGCCCAGTGGCAAGTCCGGACAGGTTGCCGTCGCGCTGATAGGCGCGCGCCGCCATGTCGACCGCAATGGTGAGCGCCTGCGCGAAGCGCTGGAAGCCGGCGCCGTAGCGGCCGGTCTCGGCGAGCTCGTAGAGGTGGCGCTCGGCTTCCTCGATCTGCACGCGCGGGACGAAATCGACCGGCGCGTCGAATGCCACATTGACCATGCTCTCGCCAATGCGGATGAGATTGCGCCGGATGGATAAGTCATTGATGGTGCGGCCATAATCGGCGGCATTGATGACGGTCGTGGCTTCCGCCGCAAGCCGGGCCAGATACTGGCTGGCATTGAGCGCGCCCACTTCGAAATCGGCCGGCAGAAAGGTCTTGAGCGTCACCGGGCTCGCGACCTTGCCGGCGCGAATCAATTGCGAGGCGAGTTCATATATCTGCTGATGAATCGGCTCGTAGAAATGCGCGGGCTCAAGAAAATCGGAGACGCGATAGAACGATTCGTTGTTGACCAGGATAGCGCCGAGCAGCGCCTGCTCCGCTTCAATGTTGTGCGGCGCCGTGCGGTATTGCGGCGTGGCGTCGGCAAGCTTGCGTACGTTCGAATCGAGCGGTGCCATGATTCGCGATCTATAGGTCCATGTGTGTCGAATGTTTGAACGCTGGACAGAACGCGGACAAAAAACATCCAGCCGACGCTACATTTGTGCGCTAACTACATCTCTGCGCTAACTAAATTTTTGGCGCTACATGGATGAGCGACGCGGCAGGCTGGCAACGCGGCATTCTTCTGCGCAAACATTTGAGCGTGAAACAGCACTGCGCTGGCGCGGGTGTAGCACCGCGCGCGGCCGATGTGCAGCGCTAGTTTTCTCTTTCCCCGTTTCCCACCGGTGAGCGAAATAGTTTTTTACAATAGGTCGGAGGTCTTGACCGCTGTGATCCGTGAGAGTCGCGTGCGAAAATTCTATTCGCCAGCGAGTCGCCAGGGCAGACGCTGGCCGGTTTCAAGCGTGCGTAGCCGGGTTTCCTCGCGTGCGATGTAATCGCGCGTCATCGGCACCGCGTCCTGGCGTTTGGTGATCTGGATCTGCATCACCATCATGGCCTGTTCGCGGAACGACATTTCCGAAGCGGCGAGATAGAATTCCCACATGCGCACAAAACGCGCGTCATAAATGCGCTCAGCTTCCTCGCGATGGGCGAGAAAACGCTCGCGCCAGGCTTTGAGCGTTTCGGCATAGTGGAGCCGCAGAATTTCAATGTCGGCGACCAAGAGCCCGGCGCGTTCGATCGCCGGCATGACCTCGGAAAGCGCCGGGATATAGCCGCCGGGGAAAATGTATTTGGCGATCCAGGGGTTGGTTACGCCGGGGCCCTCGGGCCGACCGATGGTGTGCAGCACCATGACCCCATCATTGGCCAATAGCTCGGCGCATTTATGGAAGAAGGTGTCGTAGTAGCCCACGCCGACATGCTCGAACATGCCGACCGAGACGATGCGGTCGTAGATCTCGCTCATGTCGCGGTAGTCCTGCAGGCGGAAATCGGCCTTGTCCGAAAGGCCTTTATCCGCGGCACGCCCGCGGGCGCGGGCGAGTTGCTCCTCCGATAGCGTGATGCCGGTCGGGCGGGCGCCGCAGAATTCCGCGAGATAGAGCGCCAGGCCGCCCCAGCCGCAGCCAATGTCGAGCACGCGCGGGCTGCCTTGGAGCAGGAGCTTGGCCGCGAGGTGGCGCTTCTTGGCGAGCTGGGCGTCGTCGAGCGATTGGTCCGGGGACTCGAAATAGGCGCAGCTGTATTGCTGGTCGGCATCGAGAAAGAGTGAATAGAGCTGGCCGTCGAGATCATAATGATGCGCGACGTTGCGCCGCGCGCGCTGAGGCCGATTGAATTGCTGCAATCGGCGGTGGAGATAGCGCAATACCCATCGCGGTCGCGCCCATTGGGGCGGCATGCCGTCGGGAGTCTGGTTGAGCACGAGGGAGAGCACGTTGGCAATGGTGCCCTGCTCGACCACGAAAGTGCCGTCCATGTAGCATTCGCCGAACTTGAGCTCGGGATCGAGCAGGATCGCGATTTCGGCCGCGGAGTTGGTAAAGCGCACGGCCACCGGTTCGCCGGTGCCGTCGCCGAATGTCAACACGGAGCCGCGCGCCGTGGTCAGTTGAAAATTCCCACGACGGACGAACTGCGACAACAAGATCTGAAGCAACCAATCCATCGGCCGCTCCCGCCACATTCTACTGCTATTGCCATTCCAAGGTATCCTGCCGCCGGCCTCCTCGGCCAAGGGCAGGGGCGCGAATCGCCCCCCGAGCGTTACCGCGCGGTCGCCTCCATAATTCACGCAGGTAATATTAGACCAAAGTCCGGCGGGCCGGGCAATCCGGGGTGAAATACCTAGTGGAGAAAGCCGGCCACGCTCGGGAGCAGGTAAAACGACCGCATTTCCCGCAATATTGCGTTAAAGAATATGCCGTACGTGCAGGCGGCGGCATGCTAAAATGCCAAATAAGGAGAGTCGGCTTTGCCCGCTTTTTCACGTCTGCTGCTCACAGTCTACGGCCTTGCTGCGCTGCTCGCGGCCGCGGAAGGGCACGCGCAAGGGACACAGGGCGAGAATTATAGCGCCATGCCTCCTGCCGTGCTGTTCAGTTCCGATTGCACGGGATCAGGCTGCCATAACGGTCCGCAAGGATTGGCTAAAGGCAAGAGCGCGGGCACTCTCACCGATTACCTGCGCGCGCATTACACCAATAGCCGCCAGAGTGCGGCGGCGCTTGCCGGCTATCTGCTCGGTGTGCCGGGCGCCAATATTGCGCGCGCCGTGCGGCCCGGACGCGAAAGCTCACCGCGCGAAAGCTCACCGCGCGAAAGTTCTCCGCGCGAAACCTCCAGGCGCGAGCCTCCCGCGCGGGAAGAGGCTAAACGGGAAGAGAGTGACTCGGTATTCTCATGGATTTCGTCGCTGCCGATTTTCTCTCCGCCTTCGTCATCGCCTGAGAGCGCACGTCGTGATGGGCCTCCGGCGCAGACGCGGTCGGGGCGGCGCGAGGAGGCTACTCCTCGATCGCGCACAACCACCATCCGGCGCGACGAAGTGGTCAGGCCGGCGGGCGAGATCGATGGGGCGAAACCGGCGCGATCGCGTACGCGCCAGCCGGCGCATCAGCTGCCCAAAATCGAAGACCCCAATTCACCGAATGAGAACGAGATTTACCGGCCGGCGCGATCGCGCCAGCCGTCGCCGCAGTCTCGCAGCGAGGATGCAACGCCAGCCGAGACGGCAGTAACGGGCGTACCAACTACCGCGCCGGCGAATGTACCGTCGACGACCGCAACGATCACTCAACCCGCCCCGCCCACACCGGCCCCGCCGCGGTCAAGAGCGCGAGCGCCTGCGGCGGAGTCGGGCAGCGCCGCGCCGAGCGAACCGGCCAAGCCCGCAACCGCGCGCGCGTCACAGCGCCAACCGGCCGCCGCGGCTGTCTCGTCATCGGCGACACAGGTCGCGTCCCCGCCGGCGCCACCGAAGCCACCGGCCGTGCCACGCGAGCCGATCTTCGATTAGAGCATGATCCCGAAAAGTGGGAACCGGTTTTCGGATAAGATCATGCTCAAACAAAAAGCTAGAGCCCCGCTATGATTCCATCAAAACAAATGTGGCTCTAGGCGTCTTTGCCGGGCTCAGGGGGCGCTACGTCGGGTGAACCTTCGCGCGCGCGCAGCGATTTTGCCGCTTCCGGTTCAAAAAATACCTCCGCCGCGGCCGCCACCGGTTCGATTTCCGCAGCTTCGGTCGGTGTGCCTTCCGCTTTGGCAACGGTCACTTCCTCGCCGCGGGCAAGACGCTCGGCCTCATCCGCGCTGCGCGCGACATTGATCGCGATCGAGACTTCGACCTCGGGATGCAGCGCGATAGGCACCTTATGCCGTCCGATCGTCTTGATCGGAGCATTGAGCGCGACTTGGCTGCGTTCGACGGCAAACCCAGTCTTGGTCAGCAGCTCGGCGATGTCGCGGGCGGAGACCGAACCGTAGAGCTGGCCGGTCTCGGCGGCCTGGCGCAGCACCGCGAAGCTTTGACCGTCGAGCCGGGTGGCAACCATTGCCGCCTCGCCCTTGCGTTCGAGGTTGCGCGCTTCAAGCTCGACTTTCATGCCGTCGAACTTGGCCTTGTTTGCGCCGGTGGCGCGCAACGCCTTGCCCTGGGGCAAGAGATAATTGCGCGCGTAGCCGTCCTTGACGCGCACGGTGTCGCCCATCTGGCCAAGCTTGGCGACGCGCTCGAGTAGGATCACTTCCATTGCTATGTCTCCACGGATTTGGGGGTTTGATATTACATCAGGTTCGGAGTGTCGGGGGTCCGCGCTTTCCGGCGATGCGGCCGCGGATATTAAAGGCGGTGTCGGCAAGTCCTAGCAGCGCGATGATGACCAGCGCAGGCGTGACGAAGACAACCGAGACATAGACGCACGTAAGCGCGAAAGTGCGGGAGTTCATGCCGCGTGTAATCGCGTGCAGTACGGTAAAGCCGAGTGCGGTATAGGCGGTCGCAAGACTTGCCGCTAAGACGCTCGCGATGATGCCGGAAAGGCCGGCGAGCAGCAGGCCAGCTACTGCGGCGGCAAGTAATATCGAGGCCGCGGCGGGAAATTCCATGGCCGATAGCTCCGGCCAGGGCCGCGGCAAGCGGCCTGAGACTTTCACAATGCGGGCGGCAAGCCAAAGCATAAGCAAATTGACCAAGGTGATCGATACCGCGGCTGCCGGCGGGGCCACGCGCACCAGGGCATCGATCTGACGGCCGATTTCGGGCCGGCTGGAACCTTCTGGCGTGGTCTCTTGCAGGCGAAGCATGATTTGGAAGCCGCGGTGCAGTGCGGCGCGCAGGGTCTCCTCGCTGGTGCCAAGGCTGAGCAAGGCGGCGGCGATCACGAGCGCACTCGCTAGCGCGGTCCAAAGCACAAGCCGGCCGACCGGATACCATTCATGCGTCTCGCCGCCGGGCGCCGAGACCGGGCGGGCCAGGAGCGCGAGATAGCTGAGCCACCAGGCCGGGAGCGCGATCGCCACCAGGAAGGCCGCAAACACATAAAAGTTGAATGTTGCCGCAAGGCCGATCGAGGCGACGATGGCCGCAAGGAGGCCCGCCCAATGGCTCCAGCCGAGCGCCGCGATCAGGATCGGCAGCGGCGCGAGATAGAACAACAGGATCGAGATCAACGCCCCGGACGCGATGGACGCGAACAGCAACGCTGACGCTATACCGGCGCCAAAGCCAACGAGGATGATCTGCACCATCGCGCTGTCCCGCTCCATCATTCGAGCGGTTAGAGACGGATCCGATGTCCGCCCCAACCATCGGCCCGCCGGGACGATCCCGGCAGATCTCACTTACTCGCCCTCATCCTGAGGAGGCCCCTTAGCAGGCGCAGCCTGCGTATACTTGGCTGCGATGGGCCGTCTCGAAGGATGAGGGCAAAACCATCACGCCTGACCCTTCGAGACGCCCGCCTTCGCCCATGGGGCTTCGGCGGGCTCCTCAGGGTGAGGCAGAATTTATGCTCCGCGCCAACGAAATCCGCTTCAGCGGATCACGTAAGGCAGCAGCCCAAGAAAGCGTGCGCGTTTGATCGCCTTAGCGAGTTCGCGCTGCTTCTTGGCGGACACCGCGGTGATGCGGCTCGGCACGATCTTGCCGCGCTCGGAGACGTAGCGCTGCAACAGCCGCACATCCTTGTAGTCGATTTTTGGCGCGTTGGTGCCGGTGAACGGGCAGGTCTTGCGGCGGCGAAAAAACGGCCGTCGCCCGCCGCCGCCGGCGTCACTGCGACCGCCACCACCGAAACCGCCGCCGTCACGACCGCCGCCGAAACCGCCACCCTGATATGAAGCCATGATCACTCCTCCGTCGCGGTGACAATATCGGCGACAACATCGGCGTCATCGCGCGGACGCCGGCTGTCGCGATCGTCACGGTCGTCGCGATCGCGGCCGCGTCCGCCGCCACCGCCACCGCCACCGCCACCGCCACCGCCACCGCCAAAGCCGCCGCCGCGCCGGCCATCGCGGCTATCGCGCTCGTCGCGCTCGCGATCGCGGTCGGCCTTGCGCATCATCGCCGAGGGGCCTTCCTCGAGCGCATCGACGCGGATGGTGAGGACGCGCAGCACATCTTCGCTGATGCCCTGCTGGCGCTCGACCTCGGCGATGGCCGCGGGCGGGCCATCGATATTGAACAGCGTGAAATGCGCCTTGCGGTTTTTGCGGATGCGGAAGGTGAGCGATTTGACGCCCCAGTATTCCACCTTCGGGACCTTGCCGCCCAGGCCCTCGATGACGCCCTTGTACTGGGCGGTCAATTCCTCGACCTGCTGCGGGCTCAAATCCTGGCGCGCGATGAAAACGTGCTCGTAAAACGGCATGAACTGCCTTTCCTTTTTCGGTTTTGCGTTGAGCCGTAGCCCGGATGGAGCGAAGCGAAATCCGGGATCAGCCAAGCGCAATTGCACCGTAGGTCCCCTACGCTGCTTCCTGTCCGTCATCCGGCGCGAAGCCCTTCAAGCCCTGCGGAAAGGCTCGAATGCATTCAAGAAGGCGGGAACACCGGACGCCGGGCCAGATGGCCCTACCGCCTCATTGAGTGATGTCTCTATGAAGCAGCCGTCCGTTCAGCTCCCGGCCGGGATCAACGGAGCGAGGGTGTTATAGGGGGGTGGAGGGGCGGAAGGCAAGACCGTTCCAAACACAGCGCATGCAACGGTGGCGCTCGTAACACCGTAAGGTATACTTGCCGCGACAAGTACTTTTGCAAAAGGAACCGACTTCATGGCCACTAGTCACAGCTTTTCGGTAATCCTGGAGCCGCAGGAAGGCGGTGGTTTTACCGTGCTCGTGCCGGCACTGCCCGAAGTGGTGACCGAGGGTGATACCGAACGGGAAGCGCTCGCCAACGCGGAGGAAGCGATCCGCGCCGTACTGGAATATCGGCGCGAGCAAGGCCTTGCCATCCCTGCCGATGCATCTCCCGAAATTCGCCGCGTGACGGTTGCTGCCTGACATGGTCGGCAAGCTGCCGGTTGTCGATGGCAGGCGTGTCGTGCGTGCACTCACCCGCGCAGGCTTCGTCATCGACCGCGTTGTCGGCAGCCATCACGTCATGGTTTTGCCTGGAGACCCGACCAGAACCGTGACCGTACCGATCCATTCCGGGCGCGATCTCAAACCGGGTACGCTTCGATCCATCATCCGGCAGGCCGGGTTCGGCGTCGAGGAGTTCAAGGAGCTGCTTTGAGTCCTTCGGGTAAGGGCCGTCTCAAGCTCCAAATATGGAACGGTTTCGGGTCTGCGGCGCAGCACTACGCGCTTGCGCGCTTTGTGCTGCGCCGCGCCCGGGAAACATCGAAATATTTTTAGGGATGGCGGCCGTCCGTTCAGCTCCCGGCCGGGATCAACGAAGCGGAGGTGTTTTAGGGGGAGGGAGGGGCGGAATGCAAGCCGCGCATTTCGGACTTGCGAGGATCTATTTGCTCGCCTTCATGGTGAACCAGATCTGCGGGGCGCCCTTGACGCCGGCCTTTTCCATCCTTGTCTTCAAATCGGGCGAAGATGCAAAGGCTTTGGCTTTTTCGGCTGTCTTGAAATTGTGCGTGACCGTGACGTCGTTGGGGTTGTCGACGGATTGATAGACCGCCTGGCCGGTGACGCCCAGCTTTCGCCTGGCCTTGTCGAATTCATTATAGGCTTTACGCCATGCCGCGTAGTCGGTGACTTCGTGCTTTACGTACATGCGCACATCGGCCGCTGTGGTTGGTTGCGCAGTTGCGGCAAGCCCTAACAGAAAAAGGCCAATCAAAAAGAATGACCTCATCATATCCTCCTTATGATTTCCTCCTTATGATTTTTCAACCGGCGCGCCTCAAAGCGGTCGGTCATGGAAATGATTACCAACTGTCGGTCCTACTTTGCAAGAATGATTGTCGCGAGCATGACGCCGCAGCAGCTTGACATCCCCCGCGCTCGCAGTGTCTCTCGGCTCAAACTCGAATTGAGGGCAGGGCATGGCGGCGGCGTTCATTTTTCCGGGGCAGGGCAGCCAGGCGGTCGGCATGGGCAAGGCGCTGGCCGCGGCGTTCGCGCCGGCGCGCGCGGTGTTCGAGGAGGTCGATGCGGCGCTTTCCGAAAAACTTTCCGCCATTATGTGGGAGGGGCCCGCCGACAAACTCATGCTCACCGAGAATGCGCAGCCCGCGCTGATGGCAGTCTCGCTCGCGGTCCTGCGCGTATTGGAAGCGGAAGCCGGCGTGAGCTTGCAGCGCGATGCGCAATTCGTCGCCGGCCATTCGCTCGGGGAATATTCCGCGCTGGCGGCGGCCGGCGCGTTCACGCTGGCGGAGGCCGCGCGGCTGTTGCGCATTCGCGGGCGCGCCATGCAGCAGGCGGTTCCCGTCGGTACCGGCGCCATGGCGGCGCTGCTGGGCTTATCGTTCGACGCGGCGGTGGCGGTCGCGCGCGAGGCGGCGCAGGACCAGGTCTGCCAGGCCGCCAACGACAATGGCGCCGGCCAGGTCGTGGTGTCGGGCGATAAGGCGGCGGTCGAGCGCGCGGTCGAGATCGCGAAAATCAAAGGCGCCAAGCGCGCCATGCTGCTGCCGGTCTCCGCGCCCTTCCATTGCGCCTTGATGGCGCCCGCCGCCGAGGCCATGGCCGCGGCCTTCGCCAAGACAACGATCAAACGGCCGGTGGTGCCGGTGGTCGCCAATGTGCTGGCCAAGCCGATCAGCGATCCGGCCGAGATCGTGCGACGGCTGATCGAGCAGGTCACCGGCACAGTTCGTTGGAGAGAGTGCGTCGAGTGCATGGCGGGCGCGGGGGTCAAGACATTCTATGAAGTGGGTGCGGGCAAGGTGCTCACCGGCCTGGTCAAGCGCATCGCGGAAGGCGCGAGCGGCATGGCGGTGGGCACGCCCGACGATGTCGCGGCGTTCAAGGCCGCGCGGGGTGGGTAAAATCTGACGATGCGTGTGACAGAGCAACGTGATATATAAATCGCAATAAGGTATATGCCGATGGCGAAAGAAAATCTGTCCGTGTCCTTGCCTCCAAGGATTCGATCGCTCGTCGATCGGGAAGCGAAGCGCGGCAAGCGAAGCCGTTCTGCCGTGGTACGCGACGCATTGCAGGTCTATTTCAAACTGCGGCGGATCGGTGTCGTACAGCCGACCGCATACGAACGCGCGGCCATAACCGAAGGGCGGCGCGCCTATCAACGCGGCGAGTTTGTTCCGCTCGATGAGTGGCGAGATGCCGTGGGACTTAGCGATCACTAAACCAGCCGTGCGCGATCTCAAGGAACCTTCGCTTGGTGATCTGCAACGTATCGATGCTGCCTTTGCAGCCATGCGAGGCAATCCCTATGGCGGAGACGTTAAATTCCTGCATGGATCGGGCGGCACGCTGCGGCGCCGGGTCGGCGCTTGGCGTATTCTGTTCGAGGTAGATCAACGTAGGCGCATTGTGGTGATTCTTGCTGTAAAACGCCGTACCTCGACGACCTATTGAGGCGTTGCCGGAAAGGGGAAGAAGGTCCGCATGTTCGATCTCAGCGGAAAAACCGCGCTCATCACCGGGGCCACCGGCGGCATCGGCGGCGCCATCGCGCGCGCGCTGCACGCGCAAGGCGCGACGGTGGCGATTTCCGGCACGCGCCGCGAAGCGCTCGACGCGCTCGCCGCCGAACTTGGCTCGCGCGTGCATGTGCTGCCCTGCGATCTTTCCGACAAGGTTTCCGTCGAAGCGCTGGTGCCGAAGGCCGAGGAGACCCTCTCGCAGCTCGACATTCTCGTGGCCAATGCCGGCATCACCAAGGACAATCTGCTGGTGCAGTTGCGCGACGAGGATTGGGAGGCTGTGCTCAACATCAATCTGACTGCGACCTTTCGTCTGACCCGCGCGGCGGTGAAAGGCATGATGCGCCGCCGCTTCGGCCGCGTCATCGGCATCACCTCGGTCGTAGGCGTCACCGGCAACGCGGGGCAGAGCAACTACACCGCGGCCAAGGCCGGCATGATCGGCATGCTCAAATCGGTGGCGGCGGAATACGCCAAGCGCGGCGTGACCGCCAACTGCGTGGCGCCCGGCTTCATCGCAAGCCCAATGACGGAGAAGCTCAACGATAAGCAGCGCGAGGCGATTCTCGCGCGGGTTCCCGCCAACCGGCTGGGTGCGGGCGCCGACGTGGCCGCGGCCGTGGTGTACTTATCGTCCGACGAGGCCGGCTATGTGACAGGACAAACACTGCACATCAACGGCGGTATGGCGATGATCTGACGCTGGAATCGATGTGCACAGACCTGTTGATACCGCGTGTTGCCCCCATGCTAGTCAAGCGTTTGGAAGTATGTTAACCGGACTTCGGCTTGGCTGGGGCGACCGGATGGCTTAAGGACGACTTGGCTTTATGGACGTATCTGGGTCCGCTCGCGATCCGTGCTGATCCGTCCCGTCTTTCATGACGAAGCTGGTATCGCGTTGGCTCAGGGTCGTTGATCGAGCTCAATCCAAAAAAGAGGTCTAGACGATGAGTGACATTGGCGAGCGGGTGAAGAAAATCGTCGTGGAGCACCTGGGCGTTGAGCCCGACAAGGTGATCGAGGGCGCGAGCTTCATTGACGACCTCGGTGCCGACAGCCTCGATACCGTCGAGCTCGTCATGGCCTTCGAGGAGGAATTTGGCTGCGAAATTCCCGATGATGCCGCCGAAACCATCCTGACCGTCGGCGATGCGGTGAAATTTCTCGAAAAGAACGCCAAGAGCTGATGGTCATCGCGCAGGCGCGGTAATTCCACACGATTGGTAATATTGTCGAAGGCTCGCGCCCGTATGGGTTGCGGGGGTGCGGTCGTAGTGCGCGGCCGAGGAGCCGAATATGAGACGCGTCGTCGTCACCGGCCTGGGTATGGTCACGCCGCTCGGTTGCGGTGTCGAACTGACTTGGCGGCGTTTGGTGGCCGCCGAAAGCGGCGCCAAGCGCATCGAGCGCTTCGATGTGTCCGACCTGCCTTGCAAGATCGCGTGCACGATTCCCCAGGGCGACGGCAGCGACGGCACGTTCAATCCCGACCAATGGATGGAGCCCAAGGAGCAGCGCAAGGTCGATGACTTTATCGTCTTTGCGATGTGCGCCGCACGCCAGGCGCTCGACGACGCCGGCTGGAAGCCCACCGTCGGCGAGGAACAGAACGCAACCGGCGTGATGATCGGCTCCGGCATCGGCGGCATCGAGGGAATCGCGGACACCGCGCTCGTGCTCAAGGAAAAAGGCCCGCGCCGCGTCTCGCCGTTCTTCATTCCCGGCCGCATCATCAATCTTGCCTCCGGTTGGGTGTCGATCGAATTCGGCCTCAAGGGACCGAACCATGCGGTGGTCACCGCCTGTTCCACCGGAGCGCATGCGATCGGCGACGCGGGCCGCCTGATTGCGCTCGGGGACGCCGACGTCATGGTCGCGGGCGGAGCCGAATCGCCGGTCAATCGGATCGCGCTGGCGGGATTTTGCGCGCTCAAGGCGCTTTCGAATGCGTTCAACGATACACCGGCGCGCGCTTCGCGGCCCTACGACAAGGATCGCGACGGATTTGTTATGGGCGAAGGCGCCGGCGTTCTCGTGCTCGAGGAACGCGAGCATGCCAAGCGGCGCGGGGCCAAGATCTACGCCGAGCTCACCGGCTACGGGCTCTCCGGCGACGCCTATCACATCACCGCGCCCGCGCCGGACGGCGACGGCGCCTTGCGCTGCATGAACGCGGCGGTCCGTCGCGCCGGCGTGTCCCCGGCCGAGATCGACTATATCAATGCGCATGGCACCTCGACGCCGCTCGGCGACGAGATCGAACTCGGCGCCGTGCAGCGGCTGGTCGGCAACGCGGCCGGCCGCATTTCGATGTCCTCCACCAAATCGTCGATCGGGCATCTGCTCGGGGCGGCCGGCGCGGTCGAGGCGATCTTCTCAATCCTGGCGATCCGCGACAACGTGGCGCCGCCCACGCTCAATCTCGACAACCCGTCGATGGAAACACCGATCGACCTCGTTCCGCACCAGGCGCGCAAGCGCGAGATCAATACGGTGCTGTCGAATTCGTTCGGATTTGGCGGAACCAACGCCTCACTGATTTTCCGCCGTCACGTCGATTAACCCTAACCCTCTCGAAGTTTCCAACGTTTTGCCATATTTGCCTTCCCCTATGGGCAGCGATGGGGGAATCTGCGATCATGGTCTTTAAGTACGCTCGCGTGTGCTGACGCTTGAACGGCCCGACGGTAAAAGATGTGGCGCGGCATGATGGCGGGGTTGTGGTGCTAGGCTCAGAAGTTCCACCGCCCGGCGGCAATGGCAAGGATCCGCGATGGCCGGGTCCGGTCAGCCAGCCGGTGCAGGATTACGTTGCGGTGCGTTCGCCCGCGAGCGGGCGAACGACTCATTTAAATGTAAATGAGTCCGATCGGCCGCGGGCACCCCACTCGCAAGATGGTTCGGCGACGGCGGAACTCAGGCGCATTGCTCCGCGCAGTCCGCGCACCGCGATCGAACCGGAAAAGGTATCGTTGCCAATGCGGGACAACAGACGCAGGCGCAATCCATTCGTCATCGCTGGCAGTGCGCTGTTCTCGTTTGTGCTGCTGCTCCTGCTGGTAGGCGGCGTCACCTTCGTTGTCGGCAAACAGCGTTTCGAGATGGCCGGCCCGCTGGCGCAGGAAAAGATCGTCGTCATCCCGCGCAATTCCGGCGTGCGCGACATCGCCGAATTGCTGGAGCGCGAAGGCGTGATCGATCAGTCGTGGCTGTTCATCGGCGGCGTGATCGTACTCAAAGCGCGCGAGGATCTCAAATACGGCGAGTACCAGTTCGCGCCGCGTGTCAGCCTGCGCGAAGTCGTCGAGACCATCATGGCGGGCAAGGTGATCCAGCATGCCTTCACGGTGCCGGAGGGGCTGACCTCGGAGCAGATCATTGCCCGGCTTTCGGAGAACGATGTGCTGGGCGGCAACATCCGCGAAATTCCGCGCGAAGGCACGCTGCTGCCGGAAACCTACAAGTTCACCCGCGGCATGACGCGCGAGCAGATGATCCAGCGCATGCAGTCGCAGCAGCGCCGCCTGGTGCAGGAAATCTGGGATCGCCGCATGCCCGATCTGCCGCTGCGCAGCGTCGAGCAGCTGGTCACGCTTGCCTCCATCGTCGAGAAGGAAACCGGCAAGCCGGAAGAGCGCACGCGGGTCGCCGCTGTGTTCGTCAACCGTTTGAAACAAAAGATGAAATTGCAATCCGATCCGACCATCATCTATGGCCTGGTCGGCGGCAAGGGCACGCTCGGCCGGCCGATCATGCGCAGCGAGATCGAGATGCCCACGCCGTACAATACCTATGTGATCGAGGGACTGCCGCCCGGCCCGATCGCCAATCCCGGCCGCGCCGCGCTCGAGGCGGTGGCCAACCCGGCGCGCACCAAGGAGCTGTTCTTCGTCGCCGACGGCAGCGGCGGCCATGCGTTTTCCGAAAACTACGAACAGCACCAGAAAAACGTCGCGCGGCTGCGGGCGCTCGAAGCGGCGGCCAATCCGGCGCGGGCCGGTGCCGCGCCCGCGCGTGCCCCCGCGGCGCCTACGCCGGCCGCGCGGTAGCGTGTAGGTCGGGTTAGCGCGGCCAGGTCGGTCAGTTGAGTTTGTAGTGACAATCGGTCCGCGCTAACCCGACATTCGCGGTAAAGACGTCGGGTTACGCGCGGATTAATTGTCAAAGCAAGATCAACCGAGCGATGTGGCCGCGCTAATTCTACTGCGTCAAAAATTCTGCGGTCGTCCTCGCGGCCATCCTTCGAGACGCGCCCACGCAAGTCGGCTATAGCCGACTTGCGCATTTAGTATGCCGATGTCGGGTAATCCCGACATCGGTGGGCGCTCCTCAGGATGAGGTCGGCACGCGTAGCAGGATGAGGTCAGCAGGCGCACTACTCATGGGCGCGAGCAGCAAACACCACCCTCATGGTGAGGAGCGCAGCGTAGCTGCGCGTCTCGAACCATGGCCGGGAATTAATACCGGCGATCCAGCATTTGCGGCCAGCTTCAATATTTCTGACGCAGTAGATCTAACCCGACCTACGGGTTTGTGTGCCCTTGTGAGGGTGCGCTTGCGCCGTTAAGGTCGCGCACTTTTTGGCCACCACCGCACGGGATTCGCCGATGGCGCTCGCAAGCATGACCGGATTCGCGCGGGGCCATGGCGTCGCCGGCACCTATGCCTGGTCGTGGGAAATCAAATCGGTCAATTCCAAGGGTTTAGATCTCAAGCTGCGCCTGCCGCCGGGCTGGGACGCCATCGAAGCGCCGGCGCGGACGCGCACGGCGGAGGCGCTCGCGCGCGGCGCGGTGTTTGGCAATCTTATCGTTAAGCGCGAAGGCGTGGCGCCGGTGGCGCGCGTCAACGAGCCGGTGCTCACCGCCCTGCTCACGACGCTGAAAGAGTTTGCCGGCAAGGTCGCGGTGGCGCCGCCCACGCTCGACGGCATTCTCGCGCTCAAAGGCGTGATCGAAGTCACCGAGGCCGAGGAGAATGAAGACGAGCGCCGCGCCGCGGAGGCCGCCGTGATCGCGGGCTTTGCGCAGGCGCTCATAGACCTCAAGCAGATGCGCCGCCACGAGGGCGAGGCGCTCGGCCGCGTGCTCGCGGCGCGGCTTGCCGAGATCGCAACGCTGACCGCGCGCGCGGAGGCAGCGCCAGGCCGCAAGCCAGAGGCGATCAAGGCGCGGCTGGCCGAGCAGGTGGCGACCTTGCTCGACGCCTCCACGCGCTTCGATCCCGAGCGGCTGCACCAGGAAGCGGTGATGCTCGCCAGCAAGGCCGATATCCGCGAGGAACTCGATCGCCTCACCGCCCATGTGGCGCAGGTGCGCAAGCTCTTGGCCGAGGGCGGGCCGATCGGTCGCAAGCTCGATTTTCTGGCGCAGGAATTCAACCGGGAATCGAATACGCTCTGCGCCAAGGCCAGCGACGTGGAGCTGACCAACATCGGGCTGGAACTGAAATCGGTGGTCGAGCAGTTCCGCGAGCAGGTGCAGAATTTGGAATGACGATATTAAAGCGCTTCGTCATTCCGGGACGCGCCACCGATCTCGGGTTTACCCGAGATCGGCGATTCAAGAGCCCAGGTCGGCTGAAGCCGACCTGGGTGGGCGCGGGTCCGGAATCCATAATCCCGGTCTGTGATTATGGATTCCGGGCTCGCCACGCCTTTGCTCGCTTTGCGAGCTACGGCGGGCGCCCCGGAATGACGTGAAATTGGTTTGAGCGATGAAGCGTGGATCGAAACAAAAAACAGCGCGGCGAACGATCACGCGGCGCGGTCTGATGCTTGTCTTGTCCTCGCCCTCCGGCGCCGGCAAGACCACAATCTCGCGCATGCTGCTGGAAGCGGAGCGCGGCGTGACCCTGTCGATTTCGATGACGACGCGGCCGCGCCGGCCAGGAGAGATCAACGGACGGCATTACCATTTCGTCACGCCAGCGCGCTTTAGCAAGATGATGTGCGCCAAAGCGTTCTTAGAGTCCGCCAAGGTGTTTGGATATTCTTACGGCACTCCGCGCACGCCGGTCGAAAAAGCCTTGGCCAAAGGGCACGACGTGTTGTTCGACATCGACTGGCAGGGAACCCAGCAATTGCGCGAGCAGGCGCGCGACGATCTCATCAGCGTCTTCGTGCTGCCGCCGTCGATCCCTGAACTCAAGCGGCGCCTGAAGAGCCGTGCCCAGGACTCGAACAAAGTGATTGCCGCGCGCATGGAAAAAGCGGCCGGCGAAATGAGCCACTGGGCGGAATACGACTACGTTATTATCAACCGCGATCTCGATCATGCCTTCGCCGAGGTGCGCGCGATTCTGGCCGCCGAGCGGCTCAAGCGCGAGCGGCAGACCGGGCTGTCGGGGTTTGTGCGCGGCTTGCAGGCGAAGCTTTGATTCTTGCGGCGTCGATTCAATTTTCCCTCCCCCGCGCGCAAAGCGCGTGGTGGGGAGGGTCGCCCGCCCAACGGGTCCGGCCAAAGGCCGGCCCGATGGTAAACTCCGCCCGAAGGGCGAAGGCGTGGCGGGGTGGGGGGATCAGAGGTCAGTAATCAGAAGACAGCGATCCGAAGTTCAAAATTTTCTGATTACTGATCACTGATTTCTGATTCCAGGTCCCCCCACCCCCGACCCCTCCCCGCCGCTTCGCGGGGGGAGGGGAGATCATCACGCCGTCAGCACCAGGCGGCCCAGTACGTGGCCGGCGCGCAGATCGTCGAGCGCAGATTGCGCCGCGGACAGCGGCCGCTCGCTGATCGGCGGGGACGCGATTTTCCCTGCGCGCGCGAGCGCGACCACCTCGCGCGCCTGCGCAAGCGTGCCGGTGAGGATGCCCTCGATGGTCATGGCTTTGAGCGCGAACATGGCGGCGGGCGTGGTGAAGTCGCCGCCGAGCAGGCCGCTGACCACGACCTTGCCGCCGCGCGTGAGCACGCCGGTGGCGAATTGCAGCGAGCGCTCCGAGCCGACAAAATCGCAGGCGGCGAAAATACCGCCGGTGGCTTGCATGATCGCCTTGCGCGCGTCCGCGTCGGCGGGATCGAACGCGGCCGCGGCACCCGCGGCGAGCGCGGCCGCGCGCTTTTGCGCATCGATATCGGCCACCAGCGGCGCCTGCGCAAACAGCGCGCGCGCGAGGCTTAAGCCCATCATGCCGACGCCGCCCAGGCCCAAGAGCAGCACCGGTCCGCGCGTGGCATGGCCGGTTATACGTTTAAGCGCCGCATAGGCGGTCAGCCCCGAGCACATCAGCGTGCCGGCAAACGCGGGGGAGAGCGGCGCATAGTCGATGAGATAGCGCGGGTGCGGCACGAGTACATGGCTGGCAAAACCGCCATCGGCGTTGATGCCGAGATGGCGCGGCGCGGTGCAGAGATTTTCTTCCTCCATGCGGCAGGCGACGCAGGTGCCGCAGCCGATCCAAGGGTAGACCGCGATCCTGGCACCGGGCGTTGCGCCGGCGGCGCCGGGTCCGGCGCGCTCGATCACGCCGGCGATCTCATGGCCCAGAGTGAACGGCAGATTGCGTCCGGCACGCACGTCGAGCCGCTTGTCGCCGCCAAGCGCGAAATATCCGTCCTGCATGTGCAGATCGGAATGACACACGCCGCAGCGCTCGATGCGAATGAGCACTTCGCTGCCGCGCGGCGCGGGGCATTCGACGACGGTTTCGCACAGCGGCGCTTGGTAGGCGGTCAATGAGAGGCGGCGGAGCTTGGTCATGCGGGTATCATAAATACATTTGAGGGAGAGCAAACGTTTTACCCCGCCGCGCGGGGAGAGGTCGCCCGCCTAAGCTGAGCGCTAGCGAAGCGACGGCGGGCGGGTGAGGGGGCGTCACCGCGAGTCTGAGCGCTTGGAAATGCCCCCTCACCCGGCTCGGACCTTCGGTCCTCGCCACCCTCTCCCCGCAAGCGGGGAGAGGGAGAAGAGAGCATTTGCGAGCGCGACAAATCCCGCAACCGGAATTTGCTCGGCGCGCGCGGTGGGATCGAGGCCGGCGGCGGCGAGCAGCGGCAGGGGATCGACGCCAAGAGATTTGAGGCTTTGGCGGAGCATCTTGCGGCGCTGGCCGAAGGCTGATTCGGTGATGCGCTCGAGCGTGCGGCGGTCACATGCGAGCGGAGACGCGCGCGGTACGAATTCGACCAGGGATGAGACGACCTTCGGCGGCGGCACGAAGGCGGAGGGATTGATATCGAACAATATTTTTGCCTGCGCGCGCCATTGCGTGAGCACGGAAAGCCGGCCGTATGGCTTGCCGCCGGGCGGAGCGACAATGCGCTCGGCCACTTCACGCTGGAACATCAGCACCAGGCGGTCGTACCAGGGCGGCCAGGGCTCGGCGGTGAGCCAGCCAATCAGCAATGCGGTTGCGATGTTGTAGGGCAGATTGGCGACGACGCGCGCCGGACCGCCGTCGAGGTGGGGAGATGGATCGAAGCCGAGCGCGTCGCCGCCGATGACCAACAGGCGTCCGGGATAATGCTGGGCGATTTCATCGAGTGCTGCGAGCGCGCGCCGATCGCGCTCGATTGCGATCACCTTGCGCGTGCCGTTGGCCAGCAATGCGCGGGTGAGGCCGCCGGGTCCGGGACCGACTTCGAGCACGGTGACGCCGTCGAGGGGACCTGCGGCGCGCGCGATGCGCGCGGTGAGGTTGAGGTCGAGCAGAAAATTCTGACCCAACGATTTCTTGGCGGCCAGCGCGTGGCGCCGGATCACCTCACGCAACGGCGGCAGATCGTCGAGCGCGCTCATTGGATGCAGAGCCGTGCCGCCAGTTTCAACGCCGCGATCAGGCTCGACGGATCGGCCCGCCCGCTGCCGGCGATATCGAACGCCGTGCCGTGATCGGGCGAGGTGCGCACGAAGGGCAGGCCGAGCGTGACATTGACCGCGTGATCAAAGGCAAGCGTCTTGATCGGGATCAGCGCCTGGTCGTGATACATGCAGAGCGCGGCGTCATAGGTTTTGCGCGCGGCGGCATGGAACATGGTGTCGGCGGGCAAGGGGCCGCGCACGTCGATGCCATCGGCCGCAAGCCGCGCCACGGCAGGCGCCACCAGGGTGCGATCCTCATCGCCGAGCGCGCCCTCCTCGCCGGCATGTGGATTGAGACCGGCCACGGCAAGCCGCGGACGCGCAATTCCGAAACGGCGCTTGAGGTCGTGTGCCACCACGCGTCCGGTTTCGACGATGAGATCGGTGGAAAGGCGCTTGGGCACTTCGGACAGCGGCAGATGGATGGTTACGGGCACGACCGCGAGCTCCGGCGACCACAGCAGCATCACCGGCATGGCAGTGACACCGGTCAACTCAGCCGCGAGCTTGGCCAGGAATTCGGTATGGCCGGGCTCGGAGAAGCCGGAGCGGTAGAGCACGTTCTTGGCCACGGGATTGGTGACGATGGCGGACGCCGTGCCGCCAAGCACGTCGGCGACGGCGCGGCGGATTGCGGCGATCGCTGCCGGCGCGCTGGTGGCATCGGGCTTGCCGGGTTCGGCGGTGGCGGCAACGCCGATCGCCACCACCGGAAGCGCCGTTGCGAACGCAGCACCGGCTCGCGCGGGATCTACTTGCGCAAGCGGCACGTCGAGCGAGAGCTGAGCGGCGCGTCGCTTGAGATGTTGCGGATCGCCGAGCAGGTAGAACGGCGGCAATGCAAGCTCGGCGCGGCGTAGCCATGCGGCGAGCGTGATGTCGGATCCGATGCCGGCGGGCTCGCCGAGGGTGAGCGCCAGAGGTCGCAGCATCGGCTCACTTGTACACGATATAGGCTTGGGAACGCAGTTCCTTAATATACTGCTTGGACTTGATCTGGAACTGCTTGGAATAGAGTTCCTCGCGCGCCGCGCGCTTGCCGGGCGTATTGTCGGCGTTTGATGGTTTCTTCGAGCAGAGCGCATAGAGTTCGATGCCCTGCTGCGTTACTTCGGGCTGCGTCAGCCGGCCAACTTCGGTCTTTTCCAAGATCTCGCGCAATGGCGGCGGCAGATCGGCTGAGCTGCGCGTGACCTGATCGCGCACGCTGATATCGCGCAACGCGCGCGCGAAGGGAATGCCTTCAAGGCAATTCTCGAAGCGTGTGCGCAAAGCTTCAGCCTCGCGCCGGCGCGCTTCAATCGTCGCTTGAGGCGATTTGGACGGCACATGGAAGAGGATCGGCCGCAGTGTATAGTCGAAGCCGCTCTGGTCCTCCTGCTTGCTGGTTTCAAGCTCCTTGATAATCTCGGTTTCGTTGAATTGAAAACTCGACTGAAACTTGCCTCGGATGACTTGGGTCCAGATGATCTCAGCCTTGATGCGCGATTTGAGCGTGCCGGGCTGCACGCCGGCATTGGCGAGCTGGGCGGTGAATTCCTTCGGAGACTGGCGCATGCCCCGGGCCATTCGGTTGAAGGCGTTGTCGGTATCGGTGTCGAGAGTACTGCCTCCGAAATCGAATCGCTTCGGCAACTGCAGCTTGATCTTCTCGTCGATCAGCTCGTCGATCACTTCCTGGCGGCTTGGGGTCTTTTTGGTCGCCAGTTGAAGAAAACGCGTCCGCTGTTCGACGTCGAAGGCGGTGATCGGATCGCCGTTGACCACCATGATGACCTGTTGGGCCGCGGCGTCCGAACTCAGCGCCACCCATGCCAAGCCGGCAACCACGGCAGCCGCGATGCCACGGCGGCAGGCGGTTGCAAGGGCGGACATGTTCAGCATGGCGTTATCCATCGTCTCTCAAATGTCGTGACAGCAGCGCGAAAATTAAGGGCTGCTCTGGCCTGCAACAGACTGGCTAACAGCCGTGGTTCCGAGCGTGCGCAAACTCAGCTGCAGCATTATCCGTTGGTCGATCGTCGGATTTCCGCTGTAAACATAGCTCTTGATGTAGTTGAGCGCGAGGATGAAACAATCGTCGATATATCCGATGCCAAGCATGGTCTGGGCTACCTGATGGGAATCGAGATCGTATCGAACCCCGCCCATGGCCGTCCAGTTGGCGTTGAGCTTGACCGAAGTCGTGCCCAGGATGCCCTCGCGCCGCGTGAGGAAGCCAAGCTCTGGCTGGGCGGCGTAGCTGCCGTAGAGCAACGAGACCATCCAGCGGTCATAATTGGCCCGGCTCTCGGCTTCGAAGCGGCGGATCACGAAGCTTGATTCATCGAAGCGGTAGCGCGTCGTGAACGTGTATGTCCGATCGGGCTGGAACGAGACCCGCGCCACATAGTCGGAGCGCGCAGTGTCAAGACCGCTGCCGAGCCCGGTATTGGTGGCGTCGCCAACGGCAAACGAGTTGAGGCCGAACAGCTGATAGGACTGGCCGAACATCGCGTTGACAAAGCCGCCGCGGTTGGCTTGCGCGGTGTATTGCACGCCGACGTTTGCGCGGCCGCCGCCTTCGATGCGGTCCCAGCCGGTGAACTTGTTCTCGCGAAACAAGTTGCTGTCGTCGAAGATCAGACTCTGGGAGTCCTCATTGGGCAATCTTCCGATCCGCGGCTCGTCCGGCCGAACGATGAGCTGGGCGACCGGCTCAAGCGTCTGCGTGCCCCAGGATTGCACGTTGATGAAGGGATAGCGGTATTCGACGCCGGCGGTGGGCATTCCGCGGAATTCGGTGCTGTCGCCGGGCGAGAGGTAGTTCGAGACGCCAGGGTCGGCCTTGACGGAGAGCGTAGCAAAGTCGCCGCGCATCGTTACAAATGGCGTGAACATTTGTCCGATGGAGTCAGTGATGGTGTGCCGCCAGCGCGTCTCCGCGGAGAGGCGCGAATAGGTTCCCGGTGTGCCGCGCAGCAGGCAATTGGCCGGAATTCTCGCGAATGGATCGGCGGACGTCGGCAGGCAAAGGCTATTGAGAGATGCGGTTTGCGTGATCGGATCGAAGCTGGCCTGGCCGCGGCTGAGACTGGTGAAGTTGATGTTGTATCCGAGCTCGCCGCCGAGCACGGGGTGGCCGAAGGTGTAGGTGTAATCCAGCACCGGGTGGACGACAGGAAGCTGGCGCTGGGAATCTGCTTCGGAGAAGCCATAGTAGTAGATGGTGCGCGCATCGAAGTAGCTGCGGTTGCCCTGGCCGGTGACATAGAGCTGCGAGATGCCTTCGGTCGCGCCGGTTGCGAGGAGCGGATCGAGATTGTTGCGATTGCCCGGAAGGTTGTAGTCCTGAAAATAGGTCTTGTCGGAAGGCAGTACGCCGTCCCAGCCCCAATGCCATTTCTCAGAGAGCGCGAACTGGCCTGACGTCTCCAGGCTGCCGCGCCAATTGGTGTAGCCGGGTGTGGAGCTGCCGTCGCTGCGCTGGAAGTAATCCTTGTCGCGCTGGTATATGCCGCCGCCGCGGACCATGAATGCGCCGTTTTCAAGCCGTTGACGGTACTCGGTCTCCATCAGCAGGCCTTGCTTGGATGTGAGCATCGGCGAGAACGTCACGTCGCGATCGGGCGCGAGCGCCCAATAGTACGGCGTCTTGGCCGCAAAACCGTATTTCGAGCTGGTCGAGAAGATCGGCATGAGCCAGCCGGTCTTGCGCTTCACGGTCGGATCAGGCGCCGAGAAGTAGGGCATGTACAGGGTTGGCACGCCCATGAATTCGAGCCGCGCGTGCTCGAAATAGATCATCTTCTCGCCCTCGTTGTGGATGATCCGCGCCGCCTTGACCTGCCAGAATGGCGGCTTCTTGGGATCGTCCTTGCACGGCTCGCAGGCGGTATAGACGCCGCTCTGGAAGACCGTGAACTTGCCGCTCGTGCGGTCGGCGCGGGCGGCGGCGAAACGCGTCTGATCGGGTGCGTCAAGGCGCAGCGAGTCGACGAAGCCGTCGCGGAAATCGTCGCTCAGATTCATGATTTGACCGTAGGTGATCTTGCCGTCAACCTCGGTCAGCCGCACGTTGCCTTCGGCGTGAAGGCGCTTGGTCGTCTCGTCGTATTCGACCCTGTCACTCTCCAACGTCGAGCCGCCATAGTAAATCTGCACATTGCCGACAGCGGCGACGCGGCGGGTGCTGTAGTTGTATTGGATTTCCCGCGCTTGCAGCAGCATCGGCGCGCCTTTGCTCTGGCGTCGCACTGCTGCGCCGGCCGGCTCGGCCGGCTTGGGCCGGTCAGGAAAACGCAGCACGTTTCCGCTCTGTGCGAAAGCCGGCGCGGTATCGTGCAGTCCGCCCACGACAAACAAGGCCACGCCCGCCAGCATCGCCAGGGTGGCGCCAGTGGGTCGCGCGAACAGCAGCCGATGAGCGCTGGTCGAACCGGCCATCACCCATCCTCCGAATATAACAATGCGACGAACCCAGTCAGGCCGCCGACAGCCACAGGCAACCAAGCGGCAGCCGCCGGATACATCAGTTCGGCCTTGCTCAAATCGTCGGTCACCTTTGATATGACGTAAAGCAGAAAGCCTGATGTTACGCCACCCAAAACCATCTTCTGGACACCGCCGAAACGAAAAAACCGCAGGCTGAAGGCGGCGGCCAGAAGCACCATTGCGACCAGCATGAACGGCCGCGATAGAAGTTTTTGATACTGCAACCGGTAACCGGCGGCGGCGAGCCCGGCGTGCTCGGCCATGTCGATGTAGAGCGGGAGTTGCCAGAACGGCACGGTTTCCGGCGTCGAGAAGCTCTCGCGCACCTGCTCGGGTGTCAGATTGGTGCTCAGAAGGTACGTGTCGCGATCGCGCGGCGGCGAATTCAACGAATAGATTCGAGCATCGTCGAGCCGCCAATGACCTTTTTCGAGCACGGCCGACTTGGCCTCGATGCGCTCCAGGAAGCGGCCCGCCGCGTCAAAGGTGATGACCGAGACGGTGTCGAGCACGATGCCCTGGTCTCGGCTACTCACCGCATTGATGATCGATGGGCCGCTCACGCTCAGCTGGCGCACCCAGAAGCCGCCGCTGGTCGATTGCACGCCGGGTTGGCGTACGCCGGAGATTTCCGCTTCCAGATGCTTGGATCGTTCGTACATGACCGCAGCGATCGGGTTGTAGACGGTCGTTGCGATCACGCCGAAGAGCAGCGCGACAATGATCGCAGGCATGATGAACTGCCAGGCCGAAATTCCGGCCGCGCGCGCGATCACAAGCTCGAGCCGGCGCGAGAGGCTCAGGTAGCACATCATCGCGCCGACCAGCACGCAGAACGGTATGATCCGCTCGGCCACTTGCGGCACGCGGTAGAACGAGGCTTTTGCGACCAGCAGCGCGGAGACGTTGGGCACATCGGAATTGCGCCGCATCAATTCGATGTAGTCGATGAGCGCAATCAGCGCGAAAACTCCCGCGAAAACGGCAATGACCGCGCCCAGAAAGCGCAGTCCGAAATATCGTGTCAGCGTGCCTGACATCATGGCGCGCGCCCTCACGTTGCCACGGCGCGGCGCGCGAAGCGCTCCGCCACCGCGTTGGCCGCATTGAGCAGGTAGGCCGGCGGCTCGATAATGACGCAGCGTGAAATGGCGAAATATCCGATCACCAAAGTCAGCAGCACCGCGATGTACTCAAACGCCAGCACGATCGGGAACTTGACGCCGAAGACGGTGCAGGCAAATCCGATCAGGCGGAGTAATGCCACCCCGCCCACCGCGCCGAGGAGCGACCAGCCGCGGCTCTGCCGTGTGGTGCGCGGGGCGCCGAGAAAGACATAGGTGATCACCACGAAGGCGAAGGGATAGAGCGGCGCGAGGATGCGATCGTGAAGTTCGGCGCGGAATTGGCCGGCCTGAGATTGGTACACCGGGTCGTCGGGATTGGGCCACATCAGCTCCCACAGATAGCGTTCGCGCACCGAATAGTTGATGGTTTGCGGGCCACTCGCAAACTGCGAGAGGTCAAACAAGTTGTGGCTGAACTCCACGATCTCCGGATCTCGCCGGCCGGTCTCCTGGCGCTGCATGGTGCCGTTCTCTAACACCAGAAAGTTGCCGTGCGTGCTTTTCTCAATATGGCCATGCTCGGCGACCAGCGTGATGCGTTCCTTGTCGCTGCGCCGGTCGTCGAGCATGATATCGACCAGCTGGCCGTTCGGCTGGCGGGCGCGAATATGGAATGTGAGTCCGCGTTCGATTTGTACGAAGCGGCCCGGCTGCACAATATTGGTGACGAGATCGGTGCGCACCTCAGTCAGCCAATGACGCAGCATCCGCAACCCTTGCGGCGCAAAATAAACGCTGATTGCCGCAACGAGGATCGATACCGCGGTCGCCACTGCCAGGAACGGCAGAAAAAGCCGATGCGGCGCCATGCCGGCAGCGTTCATCACGATGATTTCGGAATCGTTGCCGAGTTTGTTGAGCACGTGAGCGATCGCAGCCACGAGCGCGAGCGGGGCGATCACCAGGACAAGCAGCGGAATGATAAGCGCGGTGATGCCGATGAACACCAAAACGGTTTGGCCCTGACTGGTCATCAGGTCGAAGTCGCGCAACGCCTGTGTCACCCAGATGACGGCGGTCAGGCTGATGAGCACCACGAGGAATGCGCCCATGGTGGTGCGGAAAATGTAGCTGCCGATCGACCCCATCCGGATGTACGGTCCCCTTTGCGGCCAAACCACTCCCGCCCCGCAGACCGTGCAAGTCCGGCGCGGTGATTCTCGAGGCGGCCCCCTCGCCTTACAGTATTGCCTTATTCGGCCCACAAAATGGCTTCGCCATGGCAAAGCCGTTGAACATGCACAATAAATGGTTAAAGGCGGATGCATGAGGCGGGGCCAAACAAGGTCCGGAAAGCTTCGGTGATATCCCAGCCATGCTTTGCAGGAGCGCAGAGGCCGCGCCATAAGGGCACAAGTGCAACGGCCCGAGAACGAGGAAATGCCCATGTCCGACGCCCCGAAGCTTGATTTTGCTCCATTTTCGGCCCCGGCCAAGGGGGTCCTCATCGTATTGTGCGAAGCGGGCTTGAAGCTCGGGCGGGTGAGCCGTAACGCGCTTGCCCCGTCTGGAGACCTGCTCAAGCGCGCCGCCGCCACCGAGCGGTTCACCGGCAAGAGCGGCAGTGCGCTTGAAATCGTGGCGCCCGCGGGGCTCACCGTCCCCCGGCTGGTGGTCGTGGGGGTGGGCAAGGCCGGCAAGCTCAAGGCGCAGGATTTCGTCAAGCTCGGCGGCATAGCGCGCGGCAAGATTCCCAATGCGGCGGCCGACGCCACCATTATCGCCGAGCTCGCAGGCGGGGCGGTCAAGCCCGAGCAAGCGGCTGACATGGCCTTTGGCGCGCGGCTGCGCAGCTACGTCTTCGAGCGCTACAAGACCAAGCGCAAGGAAGGCGAAGAGCCGCCGGCAAAGACGAACATCGCGCTCGCGGTCGGCAATGTGGCGGCGGCGCGCAAGGCGTTTGCGGCGCGCGAGGCGCTGGCGGAAGGGGTCGTGGTCGCGCGCGATCTCATCAATGAGCCGGCGAACGTGCTCTACCCTGAGGAATTCGCCCGCCGCTGCGGCAGCCTCAAAAAGCTCGGCGTTACGGTCGAGGTGCTCGACGTGCCGGCGATGAAGAAGCTCGGCATGCATGCGCTGCTCGGTGTCGGCCAGGGTTCGGCGCACGACAGCCGGCTCGTTGTGATGCGCTGGAACGGCGGCAAGAAGGGGGCCGCGCCGCTCGCTTTCATCGGCAAGGGCGTGTGCTTCGACACCGGCGGCATTTCGCTCAAGGGCGCGGCGGGCATGGAAGACATGAAAGGCGACATGGCGGGCGCGGCCGCCGTGGTGGGCTTGCTGCATGCGCTCGCCGCTCGCAAGGCGCGCGTCAACGTCATCGGCGCCATCGGTATCGTGGAGAACATGCCCGGCGGCAAGGCGCAGCGGCCGGGCGACATCGTCACGTCGATGTCGGGGCAGACCATCGAGATCATCAATACCGACGCGGAAGGCCGGCTCGTGCTGGCGGACGTGCTGTGGTACGTGGCCAAGAAGCACAAGCCGAAGTTCATGGTCGATCTGGCGACGCTCACCGGCGCGATCATCGTCGCGCTCGGCCACGAGCACGCGGGGCTGTTCGCCAACGACGAGAAGCTGGCCGAACATCTGATCAAGGCCGGCGTGGAAAGCGGCGAGCTGGTGTGGCGCATGCCGCTCGCGCCGGAATACGACAAGCTGATGGATTCCAAATTCGCCGACGTCAAGAACGCCGGCGCCGGGCGATGGGCCGGCGCGATCACGGCGGCGCAGTTCCTGCAGCGCTTCGTCGCCGACAAGACGCCGTGGGCGCATCTCGATATCGCCGGCACGGCGCTGGGCTCGCCGCAGACCGATACCAACAAGAGCTGGTCGTCGGGTTTCGGCGTGCAGCTGCTGGAGCGGCTGGTGGCGGAGTATTACGAAACGTGAAAATGAAATTATGATCTCTGCTGTGTGTCGGAAGTTTTTCCGATCAACTTAATTGCGCGCGAAAATCGGGGAAAATTTATTTTTTATTTTGTACATGAGATTGCCATGCATTTGACTTGGTATCGCGTCTTATTCTCTCCAACTTACTAACCCATATTTAGTTCGGCATTGTTTATGTTGCCGCGCGATGAAGCCGCCAGACAGCTCCCGCGTCTTGAATTGAACATCAGCAACCAGCAGGAGTGAGTGCGGTGGAGATATCAATCATCATTTGCCAAGTTTTGTTGTTTGGTCACGTTATTTTCTTTGCGTTGGCCATGGCCGCGATTCTTAGAGAGGACATGCGGTTGCTGTTGTCGAGCCAAATCGATGCGGAGGCGTTGTCGTCAACCGCAAACGCAATCAAATGGCTTTTGCTGGGCTTGTGGGTGACCGGAATTCCCATGGTGATCATGGATATTGGAACCGATCTTGCCGTGCTGCTCACAAAACCAAAACTTCTCACCAAGATTCTGGTCGTGACGGTGCTCACGGTGAACGGAGTCCTTCTCCATCTTCTGGCATTTCCGATGCTCACAACTGTTCAACGCAACCCGCGTTTCGCTGCGACAGTCGCGGCCATTTTGGGTGCGGTCAGCACATCGAGCTGGCTATTTGCGTCGTTCATTGGCGTTGCCCGGCTCATCGCGCCTCAGTTCTCGCTCTATGACTTTATTTCGCTTTATGCTCTCGCCGTCATGGGTGGAGTGTCGGTCGCTCTTCTATTTGTGCGCGATCGCCTCGAGCGCATGCTCAGCCCGTCAGAGGTATTGGATCGTGAGCGGGATAGCGAGGAGCGCGACTGGGCCACGACGCTGCAAGAGGTTGAGACTGCGATCACGGTGCTGGGCGTATTGCATGAGCGGATGGGGTTGGCTCAGCGCGCACAGATTCGATCCAAACGTGAAGCTATGGGCGAGCCGATTACGGTCATGCATGCCAATAAGCGGCGCAACTTGGCCTAATTTTGTCTGGCTGTTTATCGGCGGGCCAAAATAGTAAATGTGTCGCTTGCGCTTGAAGTGCTTAGTGGCGGAGTATTATGAGGGGTGAAATCGCGTGCGATTAGCGAAATATGTTATGATGTAACTATGGTCAAAACGCTGGAACTGGCGATCACAAGGGCCGCTACCTTGCCGGACGCGATCGAAATAGCGGACGTTATCAGGCAAGCTAACGAACGGAGCGTGCAATGACAAAATTGCTGGAAACAGCGATCGCCAAGTTGCGCGAGTTGCCGGAGGCCGATCAAGACGAGGCGGCAGAACTCCTATTGTCGCTAGCTGCGAAAAACACCAGTCCGGTGCGACTCGATGATGTGACGCGTGCGGCTATCCGTGAAGGAGTCGCGCAAGCGAGGCGAGGAGAGTTCGTAAGCGACGAAGATATGGCCGCGTTCTTCAAGCGCCACGGCGGTTGAAAGTTCGCTATACGATTCGCGCACGCACCGACTTCGCTGCGATTATTTCCTATCTGGGCGAACGTTCGCCCGCTGGCGCGCGTTCCGTAAAAGCGGCGATCGAGCGGCGAATTGCGCTGCTTGGCGAATTTCCATTCATTGCACCAATGACCGACGAGCCCGGTGTTTATGAGTTGACGCTCGTGCGCTATCCTTACAAGGTCTATTATCAAGTCGATGGCGATGACGTGTGGATCGTCCACATCCGCCACACCGCGCGGCGGCCGTGGCAGATCGAACGTTGAGCCTGCTTCGCGTACGGCTGGTGGCGGAGTATTATGAGAAGTTAATGAAGGGCCGTCCCGTGTAATCGCCGAAGCGTTCACGCAGCGGAAGCCGCCGGCGTGAACGGATTGATGACGTCGGCGCCGAGATCGACGACATCGGCAACATTGCGCGTCACCAGCGTTACGCGATGGACTCTGGCCGTTGCCGCCAACAACGCGTCAATCGTCGGCACGGGACGCTTGGCGCTCATACGTCCCCATTCGTCGGCAACGGTTTGATCGACGGGAAGTATGCGGGCGACGAAGGATTTTTCAACGGCGGCAAGCCACTTTTCGAGCGCGCGGGATTGGGCGGGGTTGCTCAGCCGCGCGCGCTCAATGCCCTTGCGGATTTCGCCTAGCACCAGAACGCTGAGATAAAGCTCGCCGTCGTCGATCGAGGCGTACCAGGCAGCGACATGTGGATTGCAGCGAGCACCCTTGCGAACCTCGGAAATGACGTTGGTATCGATCAAGTAGTTCATAGCTCAACATCCCGTCCGAAATCGCGCGGGCGGGAAAGATCAATGCCTTCGAGCGGCGCCGAAGCAAGCAGAGCCTTGAGTCCTTTCACCTTGCCGCCGCAAAACCGTTCCCGCAACAGCGCGCGCGCTTTCTTTTCCCGCCCGGGGTCGGCAAGCGCCAGCGCGACGCCGCGGACGAGTGCGGCGTCATTCTTGTGGACGTGAACCTCAAGCCGAACGAATCCTTGCCGTTTCAGCTTGCGACGATAATTAGAAATGGCTTTTCGCTGCGAATTTGCCATGGCCGCAATCCCCATTTATATCCGGAAATATATCCGGAAAACGTTATGAATGCAATACCAGCATTTCGGGAATCGGCTATAGCATAGGCCAACGTCGAGACGCGCCATGACGGAACTTCTCTTCTATCATCTGCACCGCCAGCCGATCGAAAAGGTGCTGCCGGCGCTGCTTGAAAAATCGCTGGAGCGCGGCTGGCGCGTGGTGGTGCAGGCGGGAAGCGAAGAGCGCATCGAGGCGCTCGACGCTTACTTGTGGACCTATCGCGACGACGGTTTTCTGCCGCACGGCACCGCCAAGGAGAGCGAGGCGGCGGCGCAGCCGGTGCTGCTCACCACCGGCGAGGACAATCCCAACGGCGCCAATGTGCGGTTCCTCATCGATGGCACGGCGGTGCCCGCGGATGCTGCGAGCTATGCGCGCATCGTGCTGCTGTTCGACGGCGAGGACGAGGACGCGGTCGCCGCCGCGCGCGCGCGCTGGAGCGATGCGAAGGCGCAAGGGTTCGACGTCACCTATTGGCAGCCGGACGAGCAGGGACGCTGGCAGCAGAAGGTGTGAGAAATTCTGTCGCGCACCGTTGCCGAAAAACTTATGTTATGAATCCATTGCAGGATTCTGTTCGGAGAATGATTCAGCAAGCGAGACCGTATGTCCTTCCTTTGATGAGGCGACTCACCCTCGATGCGGTTGCGAGGGTTACCCGGATGGACCGGGCAGAGCCTCAACGCAAGGAGGGCGAGTCGTGACCGATCATAGCGAAGCTTTTGTAGGCTTTG
>CAZNSG010000297.1:0-12983 GCA_964575715.1 uncultured Hyphomicrobiales bacterium
ACACATCTTCATCGTGTACCGGCGAGCCAATGGACGAATTCACTCTACCTCATGCTGAGGAGCGCCCCATAGCAGGCGCAGCCTGCGTATACATGCTGCGATGGGCGCGTCTCGAAGCATGGCCCCAAGCTCCGAGCGCGCGGCCATCCTTCGAGACGCCACGCCTTCGCCCTTCCGCCTTCGCTCTTCGAGCTTCGGCGGACAAGTCGGGCTACGGCGGGCTCCTCAGAGTCTGACTCGGAATGATATCTATCATTTCAAGCTCTTGCGAGGCGGCGTGAGAGCACGCACACGCTGGCGATAGTGACCCAAGCCTCGGCACTGGCGATGGAGGCTTCGAAGTCCTTGGCGAGGCGACGCTTGCGTCCGAACCACGCAAAAGTGCGTTCGACAACCCATCTGCGCGGCTGGACTTGGAACCCTTTGGCGCCATCGGGACGTTTGACGATCTCGATTGTCCATTTGCCGCACTCAGCGAGTGCGTTGATCAGTTGATCTCCCCGGTAGACGCGGTCGGCGAAGATGTGGCGCAGCTTTGGGAACTTTCGGCCAAGCAATTTGAGCAGGGGCACGGCACCGTGACAGTCCTGGACATTCGCCGCGTGGACTTGCACCGCCAGCAAAGAACCTTCCGTGTCAGTGACGATGTGACGCTTACGTCCTTTGATCTTCTTGGCCATATCAAATCCGCGTGGACCGCCACTTTCCGTGGTCTTCGCGCTCTGGCTATCGATGATCCCAGCCGTGGGAGTGGCCTCGCGCCCTTGCGTCTCGCGCAGACGCCTCACCAAACGATCGTTGATCCAATGCCACGTTCCGTCCTTGCGCCAGCGATAGAAGTAGCGCTGCACAGTCGAGCGCGCCGGAAAGTCCTTCGGCAATGCTCGCCACTGACAGGCGGTGGCAAGAATATAGAAGATCGCGGCCACCACAGCGCGCAGATCGACCGTCCGCGGGCGCCCGAGCCGGCAGGGCTCCGGCATGAACGGCGCGATCAATGCCTATTCTTCATCCGTCATGTCGCTTGCATAGCGCAGCCCATCGCGCTGATATTGCTTGCGGGTGATTTCAGTCCAACACATGTTGTGCCTCCGTCGTAGTTCGCAACCACGACTGAATCACAACGGATTGAAATCACTCAACTTCTTTTTCGAGCCAGACTTTCAGGATGAGGTCGGAGCAAGTCCGATCGTATGCGAGGGGATGACAGATACTTGCTCAGTAAACGGCTCGAAAAGATGTGTGCACACCTTAGCCCGCAAGCGGGGAGAGGTGAAGAAACGTCGATGCATGATAATTCAAAGTTACCGGAAACTGCTGTAGTTAGGGACATGACCTTGCTCAAATCGGCACTGATCGCGCTCGTGGCCTTCGGCGGGCTGACCGCGCTGATGTATCTCACCCAGCGCAAGCTGATGTATTTTCCCCAAAACCTGCGCACGGCGCCGGCCGCCGCCGGCTTTGCCGCCGCCGAGGAAATCATGCTCGACACGGCGGATGGCGAGCGCGTCATCGCCTGGCATGTGCCGCCGCGCGGCAACAACCCGGTGGTGCTCTATTTTCACGGCAATGGCGGCGCGCTGCGCTATCGCGTGGAGCGCTTCCGCGCGCTCACCGCGAACGGCACCGGCCTCCTCGCGCTCAGCTATCGCGGCTATGGCGGCTCGAGCGGCACGCCGACCGAAGCCGGACTGCTCGCCGATGCCGATGCGGCCTATGCCTTCGCCGCCGCGCGCTATCCGCCGGAGCGCATCGTGCTCTGGGGCGAATCGCTCGGCGCCGGCGTGGCGATCGCGCTCGCCGCCGCGCAAAAAGTTGCCCGCCTGGTGCTCGAAGCGCCCTTCACCTCGGCCGCCGACATCGGCGCATCGGTCTATTGGTTCATGCCGGTGCGCCTGTTGATGAAGGATCAATTCCGTTCCGATGAGCGCATTGCACGAGTGACGGCGCCGGTGCTGATCCTGCACGGCAGCAACGATAACGTGGTGCCAATTGCTTATGGAGAACGGCTGTTCGAGCTCGCCAACGAACCCAAGCGCATGGTGCGCATTTCCGGCGGCGGCCACAACGACCTCGACGCCTTCGGCGCGCTGGCCGTTGCAAGGCCGTTTATCGCGGAGGCTGTGCGGTAGGCTGCGCTGGGCCATAGACTCACCATCAGCGTTGGAATCAATCAGCAAGTTTTCGCTTCGCCGTCGACCGGCTGCCCTTTGCCCTAGATCAAAACCTCCAAGCATCGGATGGCCTAGAAGGTCGCATAATTGCGGTCAATTGGGTCTTCTGAGCCATGTTTCAAATAGAGAAATACTCGCGCACAGCCAAAATCGCCATCGTGTTGATTGGCGCTGGAATTGTGTTGGGCGGCCTTTACGTCTGGCGCGTTGGCGGTGCGATCGCGGTTCGCACCGCCACGCTGCAAACGGACGTGGAGGTGCGCGTATTCGGCCTTGGCACGGTGGAAGCCAGGTTGCTTTCCAAGATTGGCTTTGAAGTCGGCGGCGCACTGATCGAGCTCAATGCCGATCATGGCGACATGGTCAAGCAAGGCGACGTCCTCGCCCGCTTGCAAGCCACCGCGCAGACCGCCAAGGCGGTCAAGGCCAAGGCCGCGTTGTCGAGTTTCGAAGCCAGCATCAAGAAGGCCGAAGCCAATGTCGAGAAAGCGCGCGCGGTCCTGGCACAGAAGCAAGGGGCGAACCGGCGAAAACAGGAACTTGCAAGCCGGGATGTGGTTTCGGCGCAAGGCGCCGAGGAAGCGCAGCGCGACGAGGACGTAGCCAAGGGCGATTTGGCCGTCGCCTTGAGCGATGTGGAGGTTGCAAAAGCCCAACTGGCCGACGGGCGGGCGCAACTCCAGTTCGAGAGCGCCGTCGTCGAGCAGCACGCCTTGCGGGCGCCGTTCGATGCCATGATCGTCGATCGTCAAAAGGAACTTGGGACGGTGATCAGGTCCGGCGATCCGATCTTTACCTTGATCGATCGTAATTCCGTTTGGGCGCTGGCCTACATCGACGAATCGCGCGCGGGATTCATCGAGGTAGGTCAACCGGCGGAAGTCCGCCTGCGGTCGCTGCCGCAGCAGACCTTCCAAGCGCGCGTGGTGCGCGTCGCCATCGAAAGCGACCGCGTGACCGAGGAACGGCGCGTGTATGTCAAATGCGAGCAATGCCCTCCGCAATTTCATTTGGGTGAGCAGGCCGAGGTGCGCATCAAGGTCGCGACCCTTGAAAAGGCGCTGCTCGTGCCGGACTCGGCGGTGCAAGGCTTCGATGGCAGGAAAGGAACGGTCTGGACCGTCGAAGGCGGACGGCTGCAACGCCGCGTTGTCAGCTTCCGTCATCGTACCGAGGACGCGCGTCTCGAAATCGTGGATGGCCTGCCGGACGGCGCGCAAGTGGCGATCGAAAACAGCGCCGGCTTCGGCGAAGGTCGCAGGGTCCGCATTGTCGCTGAGTCCGGCAAATGAACCTCGCCTACCGCGATGTGCGCCACAACCTCGGCCGCTTCCTGTTGACCTGCGTCGGCCTCGGCCTGCTGCTCGGCGTGGTTCTGGCGATGATCGGCATCTATCGCGGCCTCGTCGTCGATGCGCTCACCATCGTGCGCGCGCCTTCTATCGACCTTTGGGTAGTCGAAGCCAATTCACGCGGCCCCTTCGCCGAGGCCTCGCGCATCCCCGGTGACACCCGCGAGGTGATCGCGCGCCTCTCCGGCGTCGCCGCCGCCGGCAGTATCACGTACCAGACGGTCGAAGCCGACCACCGGGGTAAGAAACTGCGCCTCTATGTCATCGGCTTCGAGCCCGGCGGCCGGCCGGGCGGTCCGCCCAATCTCATCGCCGGGCGCGGTATCGGGCGCAGCCATTTCGAACTGGTCGCCGACCGCAGTGCTGGGCTCGTGCTCGGCGACCGCGTGCCCCTTGGCCGCAGCATCTTCACCGTCGTGGGCCTCACCGAGCATCAGGTCAACTCGGGCGGCGATCCGGCGGTCTACATCACGCTGCTCGACGCCCAGAAGCTGCAATTCGACCTTGCGCCGCCCGCCGCCCGCGTGCAGCTCGCGCGCGGCACCGGCGGGGCGAGCCGCGACACCGTCAACACCGTGGTGGCCCGCGTGCTGCCGAACGTGTCGCCCGACAGCGTCGCCGAAGCGGTGCGCCGCTGGAAGCATCTGGCGGCCATCACGCAGGAAGGACAGGAATTGATCCTCACCCGCTCCCTCGTCGATCGCGCGCGCCGCCAGATCGGCCTCTTCACCTCGCTCTTGCTGGTCGTGTCCGCCGTCATTATCGCGCTCATCATCTACACCATGACCATGGAGAAGATCAGGCAGATCGCCACCTTGAAACTCATCGGCGCGCCCGACCGCACCATCATCGGCATGATCGTGCAGCAGGCACTGGCGCTCGGCTTCATCGGCTTCACCATCGGCGCGCTGCTCATTGCCGCGATCAAGGACTACTTCCCGCGCCGCGTTGTGCTCGAGCCCGACAACATCGTGATCCTTGCCAGCATCGTGTTCGTGGTCTGCCTGCTATCGAGCGCCCTTGGCGTGCGCGCGGCGCTCAAGGTCGACCCGGCCACCGCGCTTGGAGGTTAGCGATGGCGCCGACCGATCCGAGCCGGCCGCTGGTCAGCGTCCGCAACATCTCGAAGCACTTCGGCGAGGGCGAGGTGCGGGTCGATGCCCTGCGCGAAGTATCGCTTGAGGTTTACCCTGGGCAGGTCGTCGCGCTGCTCGGCCCCTCGGGCTCCGGCAAGACGACACTGTTGAACGTGATCGGCTGCATCCTCGAACCATCGTCTGGCTGGATGAGCCTCGATGGCGACGTTGTCTATGACGGCCGTTGGCTACGCTCGGACCTCAGAAAGATCAGGCTGGAGAAGATCGGCTTCATCTTCCAATTCCACAATCTCCTGCCGTTCCTCGATGCGACCGACAATGTCGCCGTCGCCTTGCAACTCGCGGGCTTTGGTACGGCACAGGCGCGATCCCGCGCCGTGGAATTGCTCGACTATCTTGAAGTCGGGCACCGCAAAGCGGCATTTCCGGCGAAACTTTCAGGCGGCGAGGCGCAGCGCGTCGCCATTGCCCGCGCGCTCGCCAACCGGCCGCGCATCATTCTCGCCGACGAGCCGACCGCGGCGCTCGATTCCAAGCGCGCCGGAATCGTCATGGATCTGCTGCGCAAGCTTGCCGCCGAGCAGGAAGCGGCGATCATCGCGGTCACTCACGACGAGAAGATTTTTGACCGTTTTGATCGTATCTACCAGTTGCGGGATGGCATGCTGGACACCGATGTCAAAGCCGCGGCTTGATCGGGCGGGCGGTTCCGTCCTGCCGCGGATCGAATTGCGCGCTCGCCCGGACGGTCTTAACTTCTTGAATTTTTTCTCTTTACGTCTTGCGGCGACCCAGGAGCGCAAGCCCCCAGAAAAATATCCGGCGCATTCGATCTCTATTCTCCTTCCCACACGCGGCGCGCGGCGTGACGGATGTGGACGATTGAAATTTCATCGCGGCCGGCGCGGTAGTAAACGATGTAGGGGTAGCGGCCGAGATAGAGCGCATGCACTCCGAGCCGGGAGATCAACCGATGGCGGACCGGAGCGTCGCCAAGTTGGGCAATCCGTTTGACAATAAATGCCTTGACCTCCCGCGCCGCACGCGGGTTGCGTCGATCGATGTATTCGAAAATGACCTCGCGATCGGCGAACGCGCGCGGCGTATAGCGAACCCTCATAGGCCGTGGCGTTTATTCGCCTCCGCAACGACTTCATCGGCAACGAATTCGCCGCGCTCGGCTTGCGCAAGACCCTCGCGGATCGCAGCCTCGGTCGCGGCGTCGAGCGGGAAAGCCGATGCGTCCGCTTCCGCCATCGCGAGCAGAACGCGAGCGAGCGAATCCTGCTCCGCCTCTGGCAGTTCTCGCACCTTTGCGATGGCCTGGTCGAGCAACTTGGTCATGAAATCACTGTACCAGCAGGCGTGGCGCGGGCAAAGTAGCGTAGGGTGGGCAAAGCGAAGCGTGCCCACCGTTTCATAATCTCGCACGGTGACAACTCGATGCGACGCGACCTGATTGACGTGGGCACGGCGCTTCCGCCTTCGCCCTGTGGGTTTCGGCGGACAAGTCCGCGCCTTTGCCCACCCTACGGTTGCTTCCCTCAATTGGTCTCGTAGCTCTGCCCCAGCTGCCCGCCGACGCGGCGGAAGCCGGTCGCGGCCGGCTCGTAGTCCTTGTTGATTCCGAGCGCCTTGGCGTAGGACCCGGCCGCCCGCTCTTTGTCGCCGAGCCGTTCATAGGCCAGCCCGCGGCTGGTCCAGGCCGCCAGGTTGTTCGGCTCCACCGCCACCGCGTTGTCGAGATCGCTCACCGCCGCCTTGTAATCGCGCACCGCCATGTAGCTCTGGCCGCGCGCGATGAACGGCTCGGCCTCGTTCGGCGAGAGCCCGATGGCGGTCGAAAAATCGTCGATGGCGAACTGATGCTGGCGCTGGCCCTGATAGAGCAGGCCGCGATTGTAATAGCCTTGCGCGCTGTCGGGCCGCAGCGCGATCGCCTTGTTGAAATCGTTAAACGCATTGAGCGCCTGCCGCCGCAGCCGATAGACGATGCCGCGTCCGAGATAGGCGGCGGCGTAATTGGCATCGAGCGCGATCGCCTTGTTGTAGTCGGCGAACGCCAGATCGAGCCGGTTGGTCTGGCGGTAGATCAGGCCGCGATTGGAAAAGGCCTGGGCATAATTGGGATCGAGGCCGATCGCCTTGTTGAAATCGGCCAGCGCCTCCTGGTAGCGGCCGCCCTGGCCGTACACCGCGCCGCGCATGTTGAAGGCTTGCGGGTCGTTCGGATTGCGCGCCACCACCTCGCTCAGCGAGGCGATATTGGCGGGCGAAGCGGCGACGCGGCTGTCTTCGCTCTCGGCTGCGGGCGTTGCCGAAAAATTCGGAGTCTGACAGGCTGCGAGCAGACTTGCTGCGAGCAGGCTGGCTGCGAGCAGGTTTATTGCCGCCAGCAGGAGCGCAGGGCAATTCGCCCGCGCGCGAATTTTCTTCTCGTGCATGCGCCGCCTCGGCCTCGCCGCCTGCTCAAAACTTATACCAACGTTCCCGGAGAATGACTCATTCTCACCGTCACCCTGAGGTGCCCTCGCGAAGCGAGGGCCTCGAAGGGCGACGGCATCGTAAGTCGGGTTTATCCGACTTACGCAGATAAGTAAGTCGGGTTTACCCGACTTACGCAGATAATATGCCGATCTTGGGTAAACCCAAGATCGGTTGCCGTGCACCCTTCGAGGCTCGCCGCTGACGCGGCTCGCACCTCAGGATGACGGTTAATCTCCAGTGCCGTTGGTATTATACATCCGGACAAATGCGGCGAACTTGCAACGATATCGGTCAATCCGCAAAACATTAGCGCGGGGTGAGGTTTTCCCCCAGCCCGCGCCTTGGATAAATCGAACGTTATCTACGGCGTTCAGCGTCCAAAACCGCCGCGGCCGCCGCCTCCGGGGCCGCCCCGTCCGCCGGGACCGGCGCCAGGTCCGGTCAACACCTTCGGCTTCATCGGCAGCAGGCCCTCGCGCTGCAGGCGCTTGCGCGCAAGTTTGCGCGCGCGCCGTACGGCTTCCGCCTTCTCCCTGGCCTTTTTCTCCGATGGTTTTTCATAATGGCCGCGAAGCTTCATTTCGCGGAAGATGCCCTCGCGCTGCATCTTTTTCTTCAGCGCTTTGAGGGCCTGGTCGACATTATTGTCACGGACGAGAACCTGCACGCTTGCTCCTATGTTGTTCCGGGTCGGGTTTCGGATCAAAAAGCCCTGCAATGGCCGGGCGCTTGAGTCGTGCGGCTCTAGCAGAAAAGCGGTTAAGAGTCTATCAGCGCATGATCCCGAAAAGTGGGTACCGGTTTTCGGACAAGATCATGCTCAAGCAAAGAGCATGATCCCGAAAAGGTCGATATACGTGTCCCGGATGCGGTGCACCGCTGATCCGGGACCGCCACAGACTGGAACGATCCCGGGTCTGCGGCGCACCGCTCCACCATAGCGCGTCAAAGACGCGCGTAAACGCGCTTATGGTTCCGCAACGCAGTCAAGCTTGCGCAGACTGCGTAAACTTGTCAGCGCGTGCCACGCCCGGGAAACGTGTTTCCAATCAAGCCGATCATTCGCTAGAGATAGGGTTGCGGCTATGCCCCGAAAATTTCTGTCACATGCCCCAGCTTGCGGCCTGCACATTGGCCGACGGGTGCGCGGCATCGCCAGCCGTTCTTCGTACGAATAAAAATCGTCTAGCAGTCTGCTGAAATACTCCACGGCTGTCATTCCGGGGCGCGCCGAAGGCGCGAACCCGGAATCCAGATGCATGTTTTGCGCGTGTTTCTGGATTCCGGGTCCGGCGCTCCGCGCCGTCCCGGAATGACCATCGAGGGTTTTTCAGCAGACCGCTAGAGCCGTGGAGAAGTCCACAATGCTCATTGGCTCCTCTATGCTCTAGATAGTATGGTGTCTAAAGATTATTTTTCCCGCCAACCCGAAGTTGAAATGGAAACAGGCCGTGGACGCGAAAATGTCAGAACGCCTTACCGCGAAGCATCCTCTTGGCGCCTTTGTTACCGAGGGTAAGACAAAAAAAATCCATTCGATCGATAGCGGTTCCGATCTGGTGAGCGTTATTTCAAAGGACGACATCACAGCCGGCGATGGCGCGAAACACGACATCATCCCGGACAAGGGGCGGCTTGCCACCGCGACCACATCCAATGTCTTCCGATTGCTGAAAGCCTGCGGTCTGCCTGTCGCCTTCGTCGAGCAAGACAGCGCGACTTCGTTCGTCGCGCCAAAGTGTACGATGCTCCCCTATGAGGTGGTGGTCCGCCGTGAAGCCCACGGCTCCTATCTCAAGCGTAATCCGCACTTCTCGAAAGGACAGCTGTTTCCGCAGCTGATCGTCGAATTCTTCCTCAAGACCAAGGACCGAAACTGGAAAGGAAAGTCACTCATTTGTGACGATCCGCTGCTGATTTACGCGAAAGACGCCTCACAGATTCAGCTGTTCAACCCGGCGCAGCCGGTGCATGGACAGGAACCGTTTCTCATCCTTTCGGCGTCGGAGGTCTTTGGCGACGACGAGGAGTGGAAAATTTTCCCCGACTTGCGTCGCATCGCACGCCACGCCTTCCTCGTGCTCGAAAAGGCCTGGCAACTCGAAGGCGGAACTCTCGTCGATTTCAAGGTTGAGTTTGGATTTGATTCCAAACGCAACCTATTGCTTGCAGACGTCATCGACAACGATTCTTGGCGCGTGGTCGAGAGCGGCTCCTACATCGACAAGCAAGTGTATCGCGATGGCGGTGCGCTCGACGACGTTGCGGCGAAGTACCGGCGTGTCGCGGAAATCACCAGCCATTTCCATATGCCCCGCCAGCGCATCATTCTCTGGCGTGGCTCGGAAAAGGACAATCCGGATGCTTTTGTGCAAGCCCTTGGCAACCTGACGGACCTGATGACCGTGGTGACCTGCTCCGTGCACAAGGAGCCGGTGGCCGCCGCCGGCATTTTTCATCGCCTGTTGCAGGAGGTCCCGGACGCGGTCGTGATCGCCTACATCGGGCGCTCAAACGGCGCCGGTCCGACGCTCTCGGCCATGTCGACGGTTCCCGTCATTACGGTGCCAGCCAGCATCAAAGAATTTCCCGACGATATCTGGTCGTCATTGCGCGCGCCGAGCACGGTTCCGGTGATGACGGTTCTTGAACCTGCCAACGCGGTGCTGGCCGCCTTGCAGATCCTCTCCGGCCGCAATCCTCGTCTTTACGCCCATGTCCGCGGCGAGATCGAAAACCGGACGATCAATATTATTCAGCTTTAGTTTTTGGGCCGCTTGCGCCACGCTTTTGGTCTGCCGCGCGCGCCAGGCATCGAGCCGCTTGGCGAGCTTTTGGTCGGACAGCGCGAGCGCCTCTGTGCCCCGGACGCGGCGCAGCGCGACGCGACGTTTCCCGGGCGCGGCGCAGCACTCCGCGCTATCGCGCTTCGTGCTGCGCTGCGCCCGGGACACGCGGATTGCGCGCTGCACCGCATCCGGGACACCACATTACGCAATAATATCGGGCGTGAGCAGGTCCTCGATCGCCATGATGCGGTCGCGCAGCACCAGCTTGCGTTTTTTCAGGCGCTGGACCTGCAGCAAGTCAGCACTCGGTGCATTGTGCAGTGCCTCGATGGCGGCATCGAGGTCGCGATGTTCTTGCCTCAGACGCGCCAGTTGCGCCTTGAGTTCGCGTTCTTCCTCTTGCATCATCGCCGCCGCCGCGCCCGGGACTATGGAACCCGCCTTGGCGGGATTCTCGCGCTCCGGCGCAGAGCCTGGTATCAACACAAAATCTTGAATTCGCATGACTTTCGCGGCCCGCTCTTGATCGAGCTCACGCCAGCCTGGATTTACGTTTTTGCCGCCGGCGTCCCAAAAACGTAGGCAATTATCGCGCCTCCGCAACGCCCGTTCAAGCGCACGGTTAATGCCGTCTGTACGATAATGGGAATATGATGGGGATTTGCTGCGGTGCACAAGACGGGGTAATCGACACGACGCCGACCTCGTGGCAGACTTCCCCAGTCGAAAAGTCAGGCATCAATCTGACCAGGAGATATCCCATATGGCCATTCACGCGCATCTTGTAGAATTGGAAAAGCGGCACCGTGCGCTGGAGGAAGAAATCGCTGAAGCTCAGATGCATCCCTCAGCCGACGATCTGAAGATCGCGGAGCTGAAACGTCGAAAGTTGCTGGTGAAGGACGAAATCGCGCGACTGCAAAGTCAAGCCGGCGCCAGCGTTCATTGAGTTGCCGATCAGGAACTTGCCGATCATTGGTTCGTGATCGCTTAAGATGCATCCGCCGGCTCTCGTGCTGAGGGCCGGCGGTGCTGTTTTCGGATGACCTCGGGGAAATTGTCATGAAGAGATTGAGTGTGTTCGCGGTGGTGCTGGCTTTGGTCGCTCCATTCGCAGGAACTGCGCCGGCGTCCGCGCAGGACTATCCGAACCGGACGGTCACCATTGTGGTGCCGTATCCGCCGAGCGGCGGCGTCGATGTCCTGGCCCGCGTGGTCGCCGAGAAACTCTCGGTTGCGCTCAAATACCAGGTGATTGTGGACAATCGCGGCGGTGCCGGCGGTAATCTTGGCACCCGCGCGGTCGCCAAGGCCGAACCCGACGGCTATACGCTGCTGCTCGGCCACACCGGCACGATGTCGATCAACCCGTCGCTCTATGCCAATGCCGGCTACGAGCCGCGCAAGGATTTTGCGCCGATCGGATTGATCGCGTCCATGCCGGTGGCGCTGATCGCGCATCCCTCGTTCGCGCCCAAGATGGTGGCGGAATTCATCGCGCTCGCCAAGAAGGATCCCGGCAAGATTAATCTTGGCACATCCGCCATCGGCACCGGCTCATATCTCTGCGCCGAGCTGTTCAAGTCCATGGCCGGCGTGGATGTGACGCTGGTGCCCTATCGCGGCACCGGACCCTTGATGAACGACCTCATCGGCGGGCATGTGCCGGTAGCTTTCGGCGTGCTGCCGCCCGCGCTTGGCAATCTGCAGGCCGGCAAGCTGCGCGCGCTTGCGGTGACCGGTCCCACGCGTTTCAGCCAGCTGCCGGACATTCCGACCGTCGCCGAAACCGGCCTGCCGGGTTTCGCCGCCGTGCTGCATTACGGCTTGCTCGCGCCCGCCGGTACGCCGAAAGCCATCATCGACCGGCTCAACAAGGAACTGATCGCGCTGGTCAATACCGACGAAGTGAAGAAGCGCATCCACGCCGAGGGCGGCGATCCGATGACCAGCACGTCCGCTGAATACGCCGCCGACATCGACCAGGAAGAGAAGAAATGGGCGGCGCTGATCAAGAAACTCAATTTGAAGGTTGAGTGATGCTTTCCCTCTCCCCGCTTGCGGGCTAAGGCATGCACACATCTTTTTTGGAGCAGTGTGCCGAGCGAACAACTTGTTCCGACCTCATCCTGAGGAGGGCGCCATAGCAGGCGCAGCCTGTGTACACTTGGCTGCGATGCGCCCGTCTCGAAGGATGGCTGCGCACTTGGAGCTTGTCGCCATGCTTCGAGACGCGCCCTTCGGGCGCTCCTCAGCATGAGGCCAGTGAATTGAGTTCGCCAGTACGCTATGAAGATGTGTGCATGCCTTAGCCCGCGCGCGGGGAGAGGTGCAGAAGACAGGGAGCCACATGCCACGCGTACGATCTTTGTTGGCCGCGACGTTTGCGATTTCGTTTTCGACGATCTTTGCCGCGTCTGCCTCCGCGCAAGAATATCCCTCGCGCCCGATCACGCTGGTCGTGCCGTTCCCGGCCGGCGGCGGCGTGGATGCCATCGGCCGCCTCGTTGCGGAAAAGCTCTCAATCGCTCTCGGCCAGCAGGTGGTGATCGACAATCGCGGCGGCGCCGCCGGCGTGATCGGCACGCGCGCGGTGGCCAAGGCCGCGCCCGACGGCTACACGCTGGTCATGGCCACCACCGGATCGGTGGCGATCAATCCCACGCTCTACGCCAATCCCGGCTACGATTCGCGCAAGGATCTGGCGCCGATCGGGCTGATCTCATCGACGCCCATTGTGCTGATGTCGCACCCCTCGTTTCCGGCAAAATCGCTCGCCGACGTTATCGCGCAGGCCAAGCAAAATCCCGGCAAGCTCAATATCGGCACGCCCCCGCCCGGCACCAGCAGCTATCTTGCCGCCGAGCTGTTCAAGGTCATGGCCGGCATCGACTTCGCCATCGTGACCTACAAAGGCACCGGACCGCTCACCACCGATCTCATCGGCAACCATGTGCCGCCGGCGTTCAATGTGCTCGCGCCCGCCATCAGCCATCTTAAATCCGGCACCTTGCGCGCGCTCGCGGTCGCGGCGCCCGCGCGCTCCTCTTTGTTCCCCGATGTGCCGACCGCAACGCAAGCCGG
>CAZNSG010000298.1:0-5114 GCA_964575715.1 uncultured Hyphomicrobiales bacterium
CTGGCAGCGCCTGCGCGGTTACAACCAGTTGCCCAAGATCGTCATGGGTGTAAAGTTCAACGACGGAGTCGAAGTTATCAAATCGCAAACTCAACCCGCTGCCGCCTGACCCCGTCCGTCACCAAGATTCGGCGATAGCTCTCGACAACTTCGGCTACGCTGACTAATTCCTCGTTCATAAAATTTGGAATCGCACACCCACTTTGAATCGAACATCCAAATACCAAGAATAGAATTGCCCGAATGCTGACACATGCACGCATGACTAAGATCTCACACTACGGCGCTACACACTGATCGCGCGCTACGGCAGGCTGAATATCTTTGCTCGATTGCTCGTCGCCTTGATGCTGCCGATCTTAGCTGTTGTTTAAGCGGCTACAACTTTTGCGAGTAAAATTATATTTACTGTGCTTGTTTGGTCACATGTTGTGAGTTTGTGATGCAACTGACTGAAAATGCTGTGATCTCGGCTACGACGTGCGGCCGAACTCGCGGCTGTCCTGCCAGATCAAGGTAACGGAGGAACTCGACGGCCTGATCGTGCGCACGCCCGAGCGGCAGGCGTAATCGACCATTCTTTCACTTGAGCATGATCTATTCCGAAAACCGGTGCCCACTTTTCGGGATCATGCTCTCGCCCCGGTATTTCCATTGGCTCAGGCGTGCGATCACGTCCGCGGGCAGGGGGCGCGGACGGCGCGATATTTTGTCGACCAGCACCATGGTGAAACGTCCGCTGGCGGCGCAGGCGTTGTCGTTGAAGATCGCCTGGGTAACCTTGAACGAGGTGCGGCCGAATTCGGCCAAGGCGGTGCCGATCTCCACCGTGCCCGGCCAGCGCAATTCGCGCATGAAATCGATCTCGGCGCGGACCAGGATGAAGGTGCCATCGGGTACGCCGATGCCAAGATCGGGGTTGCGGAACATGGCAACCCGGCCGGTCTCGAAATAGGTGGCGAACACCGCGTTGTTGACATGACCCTGCGGGTCAAGGTCGGCATAACGGATCGTATCGGCGCTCCGGTGCGGGTAGTCGGCAAGCTGCGGCGTGGCTTTGCGCGGGCGCTGGGACGGGTGTTCGTTCACGAAAATTTCTCCAGGGGCTGCCTTAGCCGGATTTGTTCGCCGGCAGCAAGCGCCGCGCGCAGGATCGGTATGCAAATTATCCCAACTCTCTTAGTTGGTCATTCCGGGGCCACCGATCTCGGGTTTACCCGAGATCGGCAAGTGATACTGTCCAAGTCGGCTACAGCCGACTTGGGTGCGAAGCCCGCGAGCCCGGAATCCATAATCACGGCGGGTGGTTATGGATTCCGGCCCGCGCCGCTCACGCGGCGCGACCGGAATGACCAATTGTGAGAGCTGCGATGACCCCTTTTCGACGCCACCTGCGGCATCTAATTTGCGCATGATCTTAATCCGAAAACCGGGTTCCACTTTTCGGGATCATGCTCTAGACAAGCGCCCATGAGCGAACCCATCAAGACCGATGTGCTGATCATCGGTGCCGGGCCCGTTGGGCTGTTCGCGGTGTTCGAGCTGGGGCTGCTCGACATCAAGGCGCACCTGGTCGACATCCTCGACAAGGTCGGCGGCCAATGCGCCGAGCTGTATCCGGAAAAACCGATCTACGACATTCCGGGGATTCCCAAGACCTCGGCGCAGGGGCTGGTCGACGCGCTGATGACGCAGATCAAGCCGTTCGGCGCGCAGTTTCATCTCAACGACATGGTGGAGACGATTGAGCGCGCCGGCGAGCCGCTGTTTCGCGTCAGAACCGACAGCGGCAAGCTGTTCGAGGCCAAAGTGGTGGTGATCGCGGCGGGCGGCGGCTCGTTCCAGCCCAAGCGTCCGCCGATGCCCGGCATCGAGGCCTACGAGGGTACGTCGGTATTCTACGCGGTGCGCAAGATGGAGGCGTTCCGCGGCCAGCGCATTCTGATCGTCGGCGGCGGCGATAGCGCGCTCGATTGGACGCTCAATCTCGCGCCGCTTGCCTCCCGCCTCACGCTGCTGCACCGGCGCGCCGAGTTTCGCGCCGCGCCCGACAGCGTCAACAAGATGATGGCGCTGGCGAACGAAAAGAAGATCGACTTCGTGCTCGGCCAGGTGTCCGCGCTGGAAGGCGAGGGTGGAAAGTTGAAGGCCGCGATTGTCAAAGGCGCCGACGGCGCGACGTTCCCGGTGGCCTGCGATGCCATGCTGCCGTTTTTCGGGCTCACCATGAAGCTCGGGCCGGTGGCGAACTGGGGCCTCAAGATGGCAGGCGAATTGATTCCGGTCGACACCGCGACGTATGAGACCAGCGTGCCGGGCATTTTCGCCATCGGCGACATCAACACCTATCCGGGGAAACTCAAACTGATTCTTTGCGGATTCCACGAGGCCGCGCTGATGGCGCAGAAGGTGCACCGCTACGTCTACCCGGACAAGAAGCTGGTGTTCCAGTACACCACCTCATCGACAAGTTTGCAGAAGAAGCTCGGCGTGGCGTGATACCAGCGGCGAGAATGGATGACTCACTTTCCCAGTCATCCTGAGGCGCGAGCGAAGCGAGCCTCGAAGGATGAACGGCCCCGATACTGCAACGGCCGGGCCGTCGCCCTTCGAGGCTCGGCCACCGATCTCGGGTAAACCCGAGATCGGTGGCCGAGCGCCTCAGGGTGACGGAGATGGGTCAGTGATTGCTGCCGTTGGTATGATATTGTCAACGGCGGAGCAAAAATGTGCCTGAGGCACCCCAATACCGACACATTTGGCCCTTCCCCGACACCGTTCGTCCGCACTTTTGCCAAGTCTCGTCCGGAACATGGTGCCGGCTCAATGCGGTCCTTCAGGGGAGACTGACCATGATGCTGCGCACCATCGCGGGATTCCTGGCGGCGTTTTCCGGCTGCCTGTTTCCCACCATCACACCCGCCGCCGACAAACCGATCACACTCGATGCGCGCCTGGCCCAGCCCGTGATGCTAGCCGGCGAAAAGCAGCGCAACTTCCTGCGCATCGGCCTCAACGGCTGCAAACCGGAACGCACCAGCAATCGCACGCCGGTCAATGTCGCCTTCGTCATCGATCGCTCGGGTTCGATGGCGGGCGCGCGCATCGCGCAGGCGCGCGAAGCGGCGATCATGGCGGTCAATCGGCTGGAAGGAAACGATTTCGCATCGGTCGTCATCTTTGACGACAAGATCGATGTGCTGGTGCCGGCGCAGAAGGTAACCGATCGCAGGTTTTTCATCGACCGCATCCAACAGGTCGGCGCACGCGGCAGCACCGCGATCTACGCCGGTGTCAGCGAGGGCGCGGGCGAGGTGCGCAAGAACATGGACGCACGGCGGCTCAACCGGGTGGTGCTGCTGTCTGACGGGCTGGCCAATGTCGGCCCGAGCAAGGCGGAGAATTTTGCCCAGCTTGGCCGCGCACTGCTCAAAGAGGGGATTTCGGTCAGTACAATCGGACTCGGCAAGGATTACAATGAGGATCTGATGCTGCAGCTCGCGCGCGCGGGCGACGGTAATCACGCGTTCGCGGCGGCGCCCGACGATCTGATCAAGATATTCAATAAGGAATTCGACGACGTTCTTGCCGCTTGTGCGCAGACGGTCTCGATCGATGTCGATCTGCAGCCGGGCGCGCGGGTTGTGCGTGCGGTCAGCCGTGAGGGTGAGATCGCGCCGGCACACGCAAAATTCCAAATGAACCAAATCTATCAGGATACCGAGCACTATATCCTGGTGGAGGTCGAGCTGGACGGCAAAGTGGCGGCAGCGGAGCGCGATTTCGGGCGCGTGCGCGTCGCCTACACCATACCGGAGACCGGCGCCAAGCAGACGCTCAACGCCAGCATTCGGGGACGCTTTAGCGCCTCCACGCAGGAGGTGAAGGCCAGCGTGGACCAGACAGTGATGGGTTCCGTGGTCGAGCAGGCTACCCGCGCGCGCGCGCAGCAAGCCGTCCAGTTGCGCGACCAGGGCAGGCGCGACGAGGCGACCATGCTGTTTCAGGAAAACGTCGCGGATATCAAGGCGTATGTGGCAAATGGCGGAAATTCCTCGCCGGCGCTGACGGATTTGTCGGCCCAGTACGACATGTTTGCCAGCCAGGCGGCGGCGGCGGCGCCGGCGCAGTGGAACGTGTATCGCAAGCAGCTGCGCGCGCTCGATCTGAAGGAGGCCGGGTCGAAGAGCAAATATTAACAGCCAAGCTCGTTGCTGGCGACTTGACTGCGGCTTCGCGGCGGAAAAATCCTGCTGCGGCGCCGCGGTCGTTCTGGTTAACTTCTTCAATGTGCCGAAATCCTCCCGCGTTCCCATGACCCGCGTCCCCGCGTCCCCGTGACACGTTGCCGGCCGGTGGTACGATGTAATAGAGGTCGGAGCATGAAAAAGTTTTTTGTCGGGGTTTTTGTTTTTTCGGTACTCGGCGGGGCAATGCTCGCCCATATGCCCGCCCATATTGCCGCCCATGCGCAGGGAGCTTCCGCAACGCCGCAGGCTGGTCTTGCCAATCAACTGGAATCTTGCCAGCAAAATGTCGTTCAGTTGACGGAGCAATCGCGCGGTCAACGGACGAAGCTCGCGGGTTTGCGGGCAGAGCGCAAAACCCTTGGCGTAAGCCACGGAGAAGTCGTGCGGTATAAACTGGCGATTCTGGACCAAGAAATCCAAGAGCATTCGAAGCAAAACCAAACCATCATTGCGCAGATCGACTCTGAAAATAAGCGCTGCGAAACTCTCGCGGCGCGAGCGGCTTCGGGAAGCCGCGACACACAGGCGCAACCGTCGGCCCGGACGCGAGGCGATGTTCCCGCCCGGCGGTGAACTATGTTTGTCGCCTTCTTTCATGCGCTCAAATCCGCCGGCGTGCCGGTAACGCTGCGCGAATATCTCACGCTCATGGAAGCGATGGATGCCGACTTGGCCTCCCGGCGGGTGGAGGATTTCTATTATCTCGCGCGCACGGCGCTGGTCAAAGACGAGCGCCACCTCGATAGGTTTGACCAAGTGTTCGGCCATGTCTTCAAGGGCCTCGATCTGATGAGCGAGGCGATCGAGGCCGACATTCCAGAAGAGTGGCTGAAAGCCATGTCCGTCCTCCATCTCTCCGACGAG
>CAZNSG010000299.1:0-27692 GCA_964575715.1 uncultured Hyphomicrobiales bacterium
CGCTCGGAGCTTGGGGCCATGCTTCGAGACGCGCCCATCGCAGCATGTATACGCAGGCTGCGCCTGCTATGGGGCGCTCCTCAGCATGAGGTAGAGTGAATTCGTCCATTGGCTCGCCGGTACACGATGAAGATGTGTGCACACCTTAGCCCGCTTGCGGGGAGAGGTCGCTTGCCGAAGCCGAGCAAAGCGAGGCGAAGGCAGGAGGGTGTGGGGGCGTTTCTGCGCGCTCAGACTCGCGGCAACGCCCCCTCACCCGGCTCGCAGCTTTGCTGCTCGCCACCCTCTCCCCGCAAGCGGGGAGAGGGTGCGCGCTGCATGCATCAACCTAAGCGAAAACCGATCTACCTCACCGCCGCTTGTGTGAAACGCCGCCAGCACGTTTGCGGGGCGGGGCGGCGCTCCCTAGACTAGCGGCATGCTCACTCACGAAGAATTCATCATCGTCGTGCGCGTGCTGGGCGCGGTCGTGATCGGCGCAGCCATCGGTTTTGAGCGCACGTTTCACGGCCGGCCCGCCGGCTTTCGCACCCATGCGCTGGTGTGCCTCGCCTCCGCGCTGCTGATGATCGTGACCGTCTACCAAAACCGATGGATGGTGGCGCTGCCGGCCGACGCCATCCAGACCGACCCGACGCGCATGGCGCAAGGCATCATGACCGGCATCGGCTTTCTCGGCGCCGGCGTGATCTTCAAGGAGGGGCTGACGGTGCGCGGTCTGACCACGGCCGCGTCGATCTGGGTGACGGCGGCGATCGGCATCTTGATTGGGGTCGGCTTCTGGTTTGCGGCCGTGCTCGGCGCGCTGGCCACGCTCGCGATCCTGTCGCTGTTTCGCTTCATCGAGAGCAAGCTGCCGAGCGAATTCTACGCCCATCACGTGTTGAGCTTTGAGCGCGAAAAAGTGATGAACGAAGAGGACTTGCGCAAGCTGGTCGGAACGCACGGTTTCTCGATCGCCAATCTGTCGTCGCGGCTGGCCGACGGCGGCGAGCTGTTCGAGTACCGCATGGTGCTCAAGAGCCGCGACCCCAAGAACGCCGAGAGCCTGTCGCAGCATTTGCGCGCGCTGCCCGAGGTGATCGAGTTCCGCATCTCGCCGACGGGGGATTAGGCGTGTTGCCACCCCTGCCCCGTCCGCTGGGGACGCTTAAGTTCCTTCTGGCCTGGCTCGTGCCTTGGCGGCCGGTGTTTGGCGTGCGCGCAAGCGCTTCGAAGCTGATTTTCTACGTTCATCATCGCGATACAATCGGGCGCCATATTGCGAAATACGGCTCGCACGAGCCGCTGCTGACGCTCTGGCTGGCGGACTATCTCGCCACCGCCCGGCCGGGTCTCTTTATCGATGTCGGCGCGAACGTCGGCTGGCATGCGCTGCACGCGGCTCAGCATCAAACAATCGAGGCCGTGATCGCCTTCGAGCCCGATCCGTTCAACGCCTGGCTGCTCGACCGAAATCTCTCGGCCAACAAGATCGACAAGGCGATCGTGAGCGCCTGCGCGGTCGGCGCCAAGCCTGGGATCGCGCGGTTGTTCCGCTACAAGAGTTCGAACTTCGGCCGGCATTCGGCCGCCGTGGATCATGGCTATGGGTCGAGAAATGTGCCGCTCATGGACCTCGACAGTGCGCTGGCCGGCATGAATTTCGGCGGCCGGGCAATCTGCGCGCTCAAGATCGACGTCGAGGGCTATGAACCGGCGGTGATCGAAGGCGCGCGCGCGAGCTTGGCGCGCACCGATGTGGTGATCGCCGAATATTCACCCGAGCTGAGCCGGGCCGGCGCGCTCTCGACCGTTGAGATGACCGCGCGTTTGCATGACGCGGGTTTTACGCCCTTTGCCTTGCGGAGCAATGGCGGCACAGTTCGCATTGAACTTGATGAATTGCGCAGCTTCGACGGGTCGATCGACGTGATCTGGGCCAAGACCGGCGTCGCGCCGGCGATGAACGAAAAAGTGCGCGGAACGATGACGCTGCTCGAGATCGCCGAGCAGAACAAGCGCGTGGTGAAGCCGGTCTGAAAATATTTATTGTTTGCAGCGGCTAGCAGAAAGCAGTTCTATGGCTCGTATTCTAGATACATTTGCAGGAAGACCAAGAAGGTTGATTCCCAGTATCCTTCCATCGCCGCTGCGCCGGCCGTACTATAATCGCCAAAGTCGCCACCGGGCCGTGGACGCAGACGGACGAAAGGCGGCAAGCCGTATCGTGCCGCGATGTAATTGGCCCATACGCGTGCTGTGCGGCCATTGCCGTTCGCGAACGGATGAATTCGTATCCACTCGGCATGAGCCCAGGCGCATAACTTCAGAACATCGGATAGGTCTTTACCACTCGGATACGGGCCGGGCATGATTTGCGCGTCGAGCAATTTCACCCTGCGTTGGAGTTCTTGTTCGAACGCTTTCAGCTGGCCAGGAACGAGATCGGCGCGGACACCAAGATAACCGGCGATCCCGACTTGACAGCCCTCAAGGCCAGGCAATCCGCGGAATCGGCCAACATATTTCTTGTCCGGCACATTCAGGCCGTGCATGAGGTCCTTATGCCACTTCAGCGTAGCGTCCAGCGTCGGCTCGACGCGACGACGCGCATCCTCGCTTGCGTAAGCAAGGATGCGCGCCAAATTTGCATAAAGCTGAGGGCTGTTGTCGTCCCAGTCACTCATCCAACATCCCCAGCGCCTTCTTTTGGGCCGGGGTCAACTTAGTGATGACTTTTCCTTCAACGGGGTCATGTTTCAACGCGGCCTCGGCATTGGCGAACGCGGCAATTCCGAGTTCGAAGCCGGGATCGTTCTCCCGTGCAGCGCGCAAGATTTCGAGCGTCGACTCAAGCTCTTTCTCCAGCTCCAAAGAGCGGCTTTCAATATATTTCTTGAGCGCTTCGTTCGTGAGTTCGTTGATGGATTTGTCTGTCAGGATACTCAGCCTGGACAGGCGCTTCTTCACCCCCGGATCAATTCGGATCGTCGTAGCTTTCTTCGCGGCGATGTTTGTCATGGTCTGCCACCATATCGCTATTTTAGCAACAATATAGGTCATTTGACGTCATGTTGCAACATCTGCCATCAAAATTTGACAATTGCGGCATCTCTGCACAAGGTCTTGAAAATATTGCGTAATTTATATGTGCTCGCGCGCCGGTCAAAGCGCCTTGACGATCTCGTCGGTCATCTTCTTGGCGTCGCCGAACAGCATCATGGTGTTGTCGCGGTAGAACAGCGTGTTGTCGATGCCGGCGTAGCCGGAGGAGAGCGAGCGCTTGGAAAACATCACCGTGTTGGCCTTCCACACTTCCAGTACCGGCATGCCGAAGATCGGTGAAGCGGGGTCTTCCTTGGCGGCCGGGTTGGTGACGTCGTTGGCGCCGATCACGTAGACAACATCGGCCTGGGCGAATTCGGAGTTGATGTCTTCGAGTTCGAACACCTCATCATAAGGCACGTTGGCTTCGGCCAGCAGCACGTTCATATGTCCGGGCATGCGGCCGGCCACCGGATGGATGGCGTATTTGACCTCGACGCCCGCGGCTTTGAGCTTGTCGGCCATTTCACGCAGTGCATGCTGGGCCTGCGCCACCGCCATGCCGTAGCCCGGCACGATGATGACCTTGCCGGCGTTCTTCATCACAAAGGCGGCGTCGTCGGCCGAGCCCTGCTTGACCGGCCGCTGCTCCTTGCCGGCGGCGGGCCCCGCCACTTCGCCGCCGAAGCCGCCGAGGATGACCGAGATGAAGCTGCGGTTCATTCCTTTGCACATGATGTAGGACAGGATCGCGCCGGAAGAGCCGACCAGCGCGCCGGTGATGATGAGCGCGGAATTGCCGAGCGTAAATCCGATGCCGGCCGCCGCCCACCCCGAGTAGGAGTTGAGCATGGAGATCACCACCGGCATGTCGGCGCCGCCGATCGGGATGATGATGAGCACGCCAAAGGCAAAAGCGGCGAACGCGAGCAGCCAGAACGCCAGATAGCTTTCGCTGCGCGCAAACCAGACGATGGTGGCGACGATGCCGGCGGCGAGCGCGATATTGATGACATGGCGCAGCGGCAGAATGATCGGCGCGCCGCTCATGCGGCCGGAAAGTTTGAGGAAGGCGATCACCGAGCCGGTGAACGTGACCGCGCCGATGGCAACACCAAGCGACATTTCCACCAGGCTCGCCTTATAAATCTTGCCGACCGTGCCGATGTCGAACGCGCTCGGCGCATAGAGCGCGCCCGCCGCCACCAGCACCGCCGCCATGCCGACCAGCGAGTGGAACGCCGCGACCAGCTCCGGCATGGCGGTCATCGGAACGCGCCGCGCGATCACCGCGCCGATGCCGCCGCCCAGACCAAGGCCGAGCACCACCAGCAGCCACGCGCCCCAGCCGCTCGGCGGCTGCGCGGCAAGCGTGGTCAGCACGGCGATGGTCATGCCGGCGATGCCGCACCAATTGCCGCGCTGGCTCGACTCCGGGCTCGAAAGCCCGCGCAGCGCCAGGATGAAGAGCACCCCGGCGACGAGATAGAGCAGCGCAGCAATGTCGGCGGTCATAGCGTGGCCTCGATAGCGTGTCCCGGGCGCAGCGCAGCACGAAGTGGTGCGCTGCAGACCCGGGATCGTTCCAGTCTGTGGCGGTCCCGGATCAGCGGCGCACCGCATCGCAAGTCGGATATATTCGACTTGCGACACCTAAATCGGGGTAGCCCGAAGTCGGGTATACCCGACTTCGGGTGCGCTGCGCCGCATCCGGGACACGGGATGTGAAGTGCCGGCATCGCTCGCTATTTCTTTTTCCGGTACATGCTCAGCATGCGCTGGGTGACCAGGAAGCCGCCGAAGATATTGACCGAGGCAAAGACGAGCGCGACAAATCCGAGCGCGCGCGCCCAGATCGGGCCGCTATCGTTGGCGACAAGCGTCACGCCGACCGAGAGCAGCGCGCCCACCACGATGACCGAGGAGATGGCGTTGGTCACCGACATTAATGGTGTGTGCAGCGCGGGCGTCACCGACCACACCACGTAATAGCCGACGAACACCGCGAGCACGAAAATGGAGAGGCGGAACACAAATGGGTCGACGGCGTCGATTGCGGTTTCAGTCATGAAGGAACTCCTTTCTTTCTTCACCTCTCCCCGTTGGGGAGAGATCGGCGAGGCGCGAAGGGCCGAGCCGGGAGAGGGGGAATAGGACTATCGATAGTCATAGCTCCCCTCTCCCGACCGCCTGCGCTTCGCTGCGGCGGGCGACCTCTCCCCAACGGGGAGAGGTGAACCGGAGTGTGGCGCAGCTTTTCATCATCCTACGCCGCGCTCTTGGCGGCAAAGCTCGGGTGGATCACCGCGCCGTCGCGGGTTAGCGCCGTGCCTTTGACGATCTCGTCGTCCCAGTTGACAGCAAGGGATTTGGTATTCTTGTCGATCATGATTTCGAGAAAGGTGAGCAGGTTCTTGGCATAAAGCGCGGAAGCCGACGCCGGGAGCCGGCCGGATACGTTGAGATGGCCGACAATTTTTACGCCATTGATTTCGGCAACTTCGCCGGCCTTGGCGCCTTCGACATTGCCGCCGCGCTCGACCGCCAAATCGACGATCACCGAGCCGGGACGCATGGACGCCACCATCGCCTTGCTGACCAGGCGCGGCGCCGGCCGGCCGGGGATCAATGCGGTGGTGATCACGATGTCCTGTTTCTTGATGTGCTCGGCGACGAGTGCGGCCTGCTTGGCCTGATACTCTTTCGACATTTCCTTGGCGTAGCCGGCGGCGGTCTCGGCCTGCTTGAATTCCTCGTCCTCGACCGCAATGAACTTCGCTCCTAAGCTCTGCACCTGCTCCTTGACGGCAGGGCGCACGTCGGTCGCGGTGACGATGGCGCCGAGGCGGCGCGCGGTGGCGATGGCCTGGAGGCCGGCAACGCCGACGCCCATCACGAAAACCTTGGCCGCCGGCACGGTGCCGGCCGCGGTCATCATCATCGGGAAGGCGCGGCCGTACTCGGCGGCGGCGTCGATCACGGCGCGGTAGCCGGCGAGATTGGCTTGGCTGGAGAGTACGTCCATCGACTGCGCGCGCGTGATGCGCGGCATCAGCTCCATGGCGAAGGCGACGACGCCGGCGTCCGCCATGGCCTTGAGGGCGGCTTCGTTGCCGTAAGGGTCCATTATCGCGATGACGAGCGCGCCCTTCTTGTAGGCTTTGAGCTCGGCGGCGGTTGGCCGGCGCACTTTGAGCATGACATCGGCGCCCTTGGCCGCATCCTTGCCAACGACGGCCCCGGCGGCCGAAAAATCGGCATCGAGAATGCCCGAGCGCTCGCCCGCCCCGGGCTCGACCGCGACTTCGGCGCCGAGGCCGATCAATTTCTTGACGGTGTCGGGTGTCGCTGCGACGCGCGGTTCGTTCGATTCGGTTTCACGCGTTATGGCAATACGCATTCGCCTCGTCTCCAGACCCAAATTGTCCGAAATGACAGCGCAGCCCTCAAGGGAGCGAGGCGCGCCCTACGCGATTACGCAAACGCGAGACCCAGGAGCCCAAGCACCAGCACGATGATACTTGGTGGTTTCGAATTGGCCGCCAAACTGATGGGCGCTGCTAGGCTAGCAATGAAGATGAAAGGTCCTCCAAACCACCAATTGCCCCGCACCCCGCCAACCGTCAGCCCCAGGCAAATATTGATGACCAGAATAATGCCGACCAAGACCAGAAACGTGAAGCCCCGGTAGGTCGACTCGTGCTCGGTATAATCATTGCCGGTCGCGGTCGAATATTCCGGGGTACCATGAGCAGACATGAAGCGGTCCTTTCGTCAAATCGCAGGCCAGACGATCTCACATGCCTTCTGCGGAATCCCTTTAGCGGAATCGTTTGGACCAGGCAATGCCGCGCAACGACGTCATACGGGAACCGGTTGATCAGCTCTCTCGTCATTGCCGGGTCAAGACACCACAAGTCGGGTTTACCCGACTTGTGTCGCTTAACAGTGCGGAACTCGGACAAGTCCGAGTTCCGGTGCAATCCATGGTGATGTTCGGAAATAGATGGCCTTTCGTAAGCCCGTCATTTGCTGAATCTCGTCATGGATCACCGGGTCTCGGCGCACCGATCTCGGGTTTACCCGAGATCGGCACTATTCGATGCGCAAGTCGGCCAAGGCCGACTTGCGTGCGCCGGCCCGGTGATGACACCGAAGTATTCAACCGGATTCCGTATCATATCTCATTCCGCGATACTGGCGCGTTGGCCGGGGCTGGCGGCTTATCTGCACTCAGCCTGCGCCGTCAGCTTGCGCACAACCGCGAGGTCTTCTTCGTGCCCGCGCACGATATCGGCCAGCATGGTGGCGACGCTCGGGTCGCGCCGGCAGTTCGACTGCTTCAACGCGGCAATCTGACCAGCGAGCTGCGGCTCGAGCTGCTTGGCGATGCGGCATTCCTCAGCGCGCAGGTTGGGGGTGGGCCCTTCCCGCTCGATGCGGCGGGTGACCTGATTGTAGCGGCTGAGCATTTGCTCGGTATCCTTCGACATCAGCCTGCTGATTTCAGCGGCGCAATTGGCGCGCGCAGGGCCGTAAGCAAAAACGGCGAAACCGAGTGCAAGAGCGCAGGCCAGTCGCACGAGCATCAAATCGACTCCAGGTCGCCCGGTTGTAGCTGTCCCCGGATGGGACGCACGTGGGATTTAATCAAGCCTATCCTCCACATCTAATCAGACAGATCGGCACCAGTATAACATGCGAGCGCTGCGGCCAGCATGACCGCGTAAAAAAATATCAGATTGTCGCGGCAAGGCCAGCACGATCTAGCGCCTGCGCCTGCCGCTCGGCGACGCGCGCGACCGAGAATTTTTCCATTGTCTCGGCGAACAGGCGATGGAAATTGAGCTCGGCGCGCAGATGTAGAAAGACGCCGCCGAGCCCGATCGCGGCGCGATCCATCAACACGAATTCGCGCGGCACCGTCACCGGGCCCCTTTTTCGCAGCGCCTGGTGCACTTCAAACGCCTCGCGGCGGCCGTACTCGCCGGGCTTGACGCCGTCGGCGATGGAGCGCACGCGGTCGTCCATCAGCGGGCCATAGATAAAGCGCGCCCAGATGTTGAGAATTTCGATCAATTCGCGCGAGAGTTTGCGGAAGCCCCAAGTCTCATAGGCGTGGACCACCAAGTCGTTGTCGCCCTTGCGCAGACCGTTATAGAGATCGACCACGCCGCCGACGAATTTCGGCGGAAAAATGCGAATGCAGCCGTAATCGAGCAGATTGATGCCGGCGGCTTTGCGCTTTTCCTCAAAGACGGTGTAGTTGCCCAGATGCGGGTCGCCATGGATGACGCCATAGCGGCTGAAGGGAAACCACCAGGCGGTAAACATGGCGCCGGCGAGACGATTGCGCACGTTGAGCGATTCATCCTTGTAATCGAGCAGGCGGCGGCCTTCGAGCCAATCGAGCGTGAGCAACCGGCCGGTCGAAAGCGCGGGCCAGACATTCGGCACACGGATCGCGGCGCTCGCTTTAAGCATATCGCGGTAGAGCGCCACATGCTTGGCCTCACGCTTGTAGTCGAGCTCCTCGCGCATGCGCGCGCCGATCTCCTTGATGATCTCGCTGGTGTCGATGGCGGGATCAAACCGGCGGCGAATGGCGAACAGGAACGCGAGCTGCTTAAGATCAGCCTCGACCGCCGACTGCATGTCGGCATATTGCAGCTTGCACGCAAGTTCGGCGCCATCAAGCGCACAGGCGCGATGCACTTGGCCGAGCGAAGCGGCGGCGGCCGGGTGGTGTTCGAACGTCTCGAACTTCTGCTGCCAATCGGGACCGAGTTCGGCCTGCATGCGCCGCTTGACGAAGGCCCAGCCCATGGGCGGCGCCTGGCTCTGCAATTTGGTGAGTTCGGCGATGTATTCGGGCGGCAGCGCTTCCGGGATGGTGGCGAGCAACTGCGCCACCTTCATGATCGGCCCTTTGAGGCCGCCCAGCGCCGCGGCCAGTTCGGCCGCGTTCTTGGCGCGGTCGAGGCTGAAGCCGAACAGGCGCGCGCCCGCCATGCGCGCGGCAACGCCACCCACATTGGCGCCGACGCGGGCATAGCGGCGGGCGCGGGCGGAGAAGCGGTTGGCTTCGCGGTCGGGCGGCGGCATTGCGTATAGTTTAGCTCATTTGAGCATGATCTTGTCCGAAAACCGGTTCCCACCCCCGGATCAAGTCCGGGGGCAGGCTTTTTCGGGATCATGCTCTCGCGCATTAAGTAGCGGTCCGTGCGCGGCGGGCCGCGGGCGGTTATTGCGCGGTCCAGCCGCCGTCCACGGACAACGCCGCGCCGCGCATTTGCGCGGCGCCTTCCGAACAAAGAAATAGCGCGAGCGCGCCAAGCTGTTCGGGCGTCACAAACTCCTGCGACGGTTGTTTCTCCGACAGCAGTTCGAGCTTGGCCTGATCGAGCGGGATATGGCTCGCGGCGGCACGCGCGTCGACCTGTTTCTGCACGAGCGGGGTGAGCACCCAACCCGGGCAGATGGCGTTGCAGGTCACGCCGGTTTTGGCCGTTTCCAGCGCCACGACCTTGGTCATTCCGACCAGGCCGTGCTTGGCGGCGATATAGGCGACCTTCTGCACGCTTGCCACCAGGCCATGCGCGCTGGCGATATTGATGACGCGGCCCCAGTTGCGCTTGAGCATGTCGGGGAGCGCGGCGCGGATGGCGTGGAACGATGCCGAGAGATTGACGGCGATGACCGCGTCCCAGCGATCGATGGGAAAATCCTGGATCGGCGCCACGTGCTGGATGCCGGCGTTGTTGACCAGCACGTCGATGCGGCCGAGCTCAGTGAGCGCCTGCTTCACCATGGCATAGATTTCGGCGGGCTTGCTCATGTCGGCAGGCGCGTAGATCGTCTTGATCTTGAACTCGTCGGCCAACCCGCGGCGCAATTTTTCGATCTCGGCGGCCTCGCCAAAGCCGTTGAGCACGAGATCGGCGCCGCTGCCTGCCAACGCGCGCGCGATGCCAAGACCAATGCCGGAAGTCGATCCGGTGACGAGCGCAACTTTTCCTTTGAGCATGACGGTTCTCTTTTCGTTATTTCGGCCAATTGTCGCGTATCCAGCGCGCGAGACCTTCTTCATTAATCTCACCGGAGGCGAGACTGAGAATTATCGCTGTGGCTTCCTCGGGCGGGACATCGAAGTCAATCCCATTGAGACCGAGAAACACGATGATCGACGCGAAAGCCGCTCGTTTGTTGCCGTCCACGAATGCATGATTGCGCGCAATCCCAAATGCATAGGCGGCCGCAAGTGCTGCGAGATCAGTCTCGCCGTAACTGAATTTGTTGACCGGCCTTGCCAGCGCGGACTCAAGTAACCCGAGATCGCGAACTCCGTCCGCTCCGCCGAATAGAGCCAATTGCTCGGCATGAACATCAAGCATGATGGTAGTGTCGAGCCATTGCGGCTCGCTCATTTGGCCAACGCCTTGTATGTGTCGGCGTACTTCCGGAATGAGCGCCGCGCGATCTCCATTGCTTTGGCATGCTTGGGATCATACGGGCTCAGCTTGATGCCACGTTCGGTCTGCTCAACGACATGAAGTTTATCGCCTTCCTTGAGCTTGAGGCGCGCGAGCAAATCCTTCGGAAGGATTAGTCCGACCGAATTGCCAATTTTTTTGATCTGAAGGAGGTAGCCCTCGATTTCCAGTTCGCGCGGTGTCTCGTTCATGACCGAATCTCCAATGTTATACAAAACGTATAACATTGTTTTTGGTATTGTTCAACAATTGTATTACCTCTGTAAGCAATTGTAAAAGCTTATGAATTACTCTAACCACTCCTGCTCCCCAATCATCCACGATATCACAGAGTCAGTTCGAGCTTGACCCACACATGATCCACTCCCTGACAGAAAAAATATTATGGCTTGGGATATTGCTCGGCGGCGCCGTCACGGTCGGCGGTCTGCTGGCGCCGTGGGTTCCCTTCTGGGAGATCACAAATCACTTCAGACCCTTTGTTTGGGTCGGCACGGCTGCGATGGCGACGATAGCGCTTGCCGTCAGTCATCGCCGATTGCAGTGGGCGTGCGGAATTCTGTTTTCCATCGTATCGGTGCTGCTGCTGTTGCGGCTTGTCCACGCCGCGCCGAATGCGACAACGTCGGCGGTTTTTGTACGAATTGCCACCTTCAACTTGTGGGATTGGAACAATCGTTTCGAAGAGATCGCAGCCTATGTGGAACAGACCGGCGCGGACATTGTTGTGTTTCAGGAAGTCACCTGCGCGCGCACGGAGCCTCTCTTCGCACTCCTGCGGCGAAGCTATCCGCATATCTTGCAGTTTCCCAACGACTGTTTCGGTCAGGCGCTGCTCTCGAAACAGCCTTGGTTGGAGAGCGGTCGTATCGACGCGCAAGGCCGCACGCCGTTGCTGGTATGGGCGCGCTTTTCTAGTAACGGAACCGACTTCCACGTTACCGGCACGCATGTTGCTATGCCGTTGGATTCTGATGAGCAGGTCCAACATGTCGACCGGCTGATCGCCCATATGGCAGATCGACCCGGTCCGCACATCGTCGCCGGAGATTTCAATCTCACGCCCTTTTCATGGAAACTCGCCAAGCTGGGTCATGCGACCCGCCTACACCGGCATGCCACCTTCCTCGCGACCTGGCCGACGCACTGGCCGCTTCCGCTGTTTCTTATCGACAACATACTTTCGACGCGTGAGTTCACAACGGTCCGGACCCACCTCGGCCCAGATCTCGGCTCCGACCATCGGCCGCTGGTCGTCGATCTGTCGTTGACGCCGCGATAAGGCCAGGGCGTCACAGGCGCCCGCACAGGCTCATATCAGCCTTCCAACCCCTCCAGCTCCCCAATCATCCGCTCGATCACGCCCAAGCCGCCCTGCCAGAATTTTGGATCGCGGGCGTCGAGTCCGAAGGGGGCGAGCAGTTCGGAATGATGCTTCGTGCCGCCGGCCGAGAGCATCGCAAGATAGCGATCGACAAATCCTTCAGACGCGCGCTCGTAGACCGCATAGAGCGAGTTCACCAGGCAATCGCCGAAGGCATAGGCATAGACGTAGAACGGCGAATGGACGAAGTGCGGGATGTAGCTCCAAAACGTCTCATAGCCGGGCTTTAGTTCGATGGCAGGGCCGAGGCTCTCGTGCTGCACTTGCAGCCAGAGCTTGCCGATCTGCTCGGCGGTGAGTTCGCCTTTGCGGCGCTCAATGTGGAGCTGGCGTTCAAACGTGTAGAACGCGATTTGCCTCACCACGGTGTTGATCATGTCCTCGACCTTGGCGGCGAGCATGGCCTTGCGCTGCCTGCGCTCGGTGGTTTCGGCGAGCAGTTTCTTGAAGGTGAGCATCTCGCCAAACACGCTTGCGGTTTCGGCAAGCGTGAGCGGCGTCGGCGCCATCAGCGGACCGTTCGGGCCGGCGAGCACCTGATGCACGCCATGGCCGAGCTCGTGGGCGAGCGTCATCACGTCGCGCGGTTTGCCCTGATAGTTGAGCAGCACGTAAGGATGCGCCGAGGGCACGGTAGGATGCGCAAACGCGCCGGGCGCCTTGCCCGGGCGGGTCGGTGCGTCGATCCAGCGATGTTTGAAAAAACCTTCGGCGATCGCCGCCATCTTAGGCGAGAACGCATCATAGGCAGCGAGCACGGTGTCCCTGGCATCCGGCCAGGCGATGGTGCGCATCGGCACCTGCGGGAGCGGCGCGTTACGATCCCAGTGCGGGAGACGTTTTTTTCCGAACCAGCGTGCCTTGAGCGCGTAATAGCGGTGCGAGAGCCGCGGATAGGCCGCGCGCACGGCCGATACCAGCGCCTCCACCACTTCCGGCTCGACGCGGTTGGCCAAATGACGGGAGGCGGCGACATCGGGAAAGCCACGCCAGCGATCGGATATCTCCTTGTCCTTGGCGAGCGTATTGGTGATCAGCGCGAACAGCCGCAGGTGCTGCTTGAAAGTCTTGGCGAGCGCCTCGGATGCGGCATTGCGCTCGTTCGCTTTGGTACTCACCAGCAGACTGAGCGTTGGCTCGATCGCGAGCTGCTTGCCGGCGACCGTAAAGCGCAAGGAGACCATGGTCTCGTCGAACAGCCGGTTCCAGGCGGCATAGCCGGTGACGGACTTCTCGTGGAACAGCTGCTCGACGCGGTCCTCGAGCTGGTAGGGCTTGTCCTTGCGGATGTCCTCAATCCATGGCCGGTAATGACCGAGCGCCGGATCGGCCATGGCCGCGTCCAGCAACTTGTCGTCGATCCGATTGAGTTCGAGCACGAAGAACAGCAGATGCGAGGACGCCGCCGTGATGCGCTCCTGCATGTCGCCGTAGAATTTTGCGATGGCTGGATCGGTGCTGTTGCCGGCGTGCAGCAGGCCGGCAAAGGACATCAATCGGCCCAGCAGATCATCGATGGCTTCGTAGCGCTTGACGGCCGCTACGAGCGCGCGGCCAGCCTCGGAGCCGCCGGCAAGCGCGGCGAGCTTACCCTTATAAGCGCGCTCGAAATCCATGCATTCGGCATCGGACCTTGCGAGATCGCGTTTGACCTCCGGCGCGCCGAGAGCGGGATAGAGGTCGGCGAGATTCCACTCCGGCAAGGCGCCGAGATTGGTCCGGGCGCGCGGCTTGCTCGCGGGCTTGCTAGCAGATTTGGCAGCGCGCCGTGGTGCTGCGCGTGTGGACGAGGACATGCGGGATTCGTTCCTGACGCGTGCGTGTGGCTTGGAAGAGAATTAGCAGAACATATCGCTTGCCATCGCGCGCAGATCAACTGCGCTGCGCCACCGGGCCGGTTAAAATTTAGCCATCGGAATTGCGGCGGCGACATACATGCGCCGCTATTATGCCAAGGGCGGAGTCTCGGGGCTGGCGTTAGTTGAAACAGCCTTGCCGCCTTCTGCAATGGATGAACAGATGGTTCTCGCCGAGAAAGTTCTCCATTTTCTTGCTACCAGCCAACCATTCGAACAGATGTTATGGTTTTAGCCGTATCCTGAACCCCCTTTCGGGATTCCCACGTATTGGCCGCACCTTTCTATATTGACACATTTGATCCATGAGATGATCCATGAGCTGATCCATGAGATGATCTATGAGCAGTTTGAGGCAAGGACAACATCCCGGAATTTGCCCGACGCCCGCAGACCAGTTCGAACGATCACAACCATGACGCCACTCGATCGCATGGTAGGTTCCGTCCCACGCACGCTGGAGCTGGGAGGAATGCTCACGCGGCTAGGGTCGCGGAGTCTCCCCCTCCAGGCGGCCGCAGCAGGAGCCTTCCTCCTCGCCTACGTCGTGCTGGAATGGATCAGCTTCATCCATGAATACAAGGGCGTGCCGATCACGCCCTGGAATCCAGGCCTGGGCGTCGTCTTCGCCCTGATGGTGCTGGGCGGTCCACGCTACGGCGCCGTGTTGTTCGCAGGCGTCGTCATCGCCGAAACCACGGTCCTGCAAACCAAGCTGCAATGGCCGATCATTCTCGGCATCGCCGCCATTTTCGCGATCGTCTACGGCGCGGTTGCAACCGTCGCACGCAAGCCCCTGCGACTCGACGTCAGACTTTATCACTTGAGGGACGTGGTTATCCTGCTCGTTGCCGGCGTTTGCGGTGCGGTCCTCGCCGCGTTTCTCCTCTCACTGCTCCTGCTGCTGGACGCGCAAATCGAATCGAGCGATGTCCTCGTCGCTTTCGGCCCGTTTCTCGTCGGAGACATCCTTGGCATGGTGGTCATGACGCCGCTCACGCTGCGCCTTGTATCGGGCAGTCGCCCCGCGGCAGTGCGTCCGTTTCACATCTTGGTGCCGGAGCTTCTGCTCTATGCCGCGCTTATCGCGGGGTCGCTTTGGATCATCGGTGCAGCCCAGACCGTGGACGGATCGAAGTTCTTTTACCTGCTGTTTCTGCCGGTGGTGCTGGCCGCCGTGCGCTACGGCCTCGACGGCGCCTGCGTGGGTCTAGCTCTCACCCAGTTCGGGCTGGTTGGAATCATGCACTTGTATGGCTTCGATGCCCGCGCGTTCACCGAATTCCAGATCCTCATGCTGGTCCTCACCGCGACCGGACTGATCGTAGGAGTGGTCGTCAGCGAACGTAAGAACGCCGATCGACTGGTCCAGGAAGCCGAGGCCCGGCTCAAGCAGAAGGAGGCGGAAGCTGCCGAGGCGGCGCGCCACAATCTGGTGAGCGGAATGGCCTCCGCGCTGGCGCACGAGATCAACCAGCCGATGACGGCGGCGCGCGCGCTCGCCCGGTCCGCCCAGCATATCCTGGGCACGCCCGATCCGGACCTGCCGCGCGCGGCCGGCAATCTGGCAACGCTGATTGCGCATATCGATCACGCCGGCAGCGTGGTCAGTCACATGCGCGAATTCCTGCGGCGCGGTCGACCCCATGTCAGCACCCTCGATGTGCGAAACATGCTGAGCGATGCGTTATCGCTGGTGCGCGCGCAGGCCTCCGCGCATGGAATTACCATTGAACTCGATGCGGCCGACGATCTGCCGGCAGTCTACGGCGACCGTGTCCAGTTGCAGCAAGTGGTGCTCAATTTCGTGCACAATGCGATCGAGGCGATCACCGGGGCACGTCAGCTTGACGGCCGGATCAAGATCGCTGCGGCACGGTTCGATGGGCCGGCGCGAATCGAAATCAGCATCTGGGACAACGGGCCTGGCATCCGCGACGAGCTTGCGGACCGCCTGTTCGCTCCGCTGACGACGTCAAAATCAGCGGGACTTGGTCTTGGTCTTTCGATCTGTGCGGCGATAGTTGAGTCGCACGGCGGGCGCGTATGGCTGCATTCGGGGCAGGCGGGCGCGACCGAATTCCGGTTTTTGCTCCCGCTCAACACATCGCAGGCGGGATGACCATGGCCACGCCTACAATCTTCGTCATCGACGACCAGGAATCGGTTCGCCATGCGCTCGGCGAAATGCTCAGCGTCTTCGGCTTCTCGGTCAAGACCTACGAATCCGCCGACATCTTTCTCCAAGGGCTCGATCGATCGCGCCCCGGCTGCGTCGTGGCCGATGTCCGGATGCCCGGTACGGACGGCATCGAGCTCACGCGCGAGCTCGCGCGCCGCAAGGTTCCGCTACCGGTGGTCCTCATCTCCGGCCACGCCGATGTCTCGATGGCGGTAGCCGCGATCAAGGCGGGAGCGGAGGACTTCATCGAAAAGCCGATCGACGATGTGCAACTCGTCGCGGCGATCAATCGCGGATTGGCGCGTCTGTTCGAGCAACAAACTCTGGAAAGATCGAGCGAAGCGCTGGCGGCGCAATTTGCGCGGTTGACGCCGCGCCAAGTCGAGATTTTCGACCTGGTCGCGGCCGGTTATACCAGCCAATCCATCGCGGCAAAGCTCAAGATCAGCACGCGGACGGTCGAGAGCTACCGCGCCGAGATCATGGAAAAGATGCAGGCCGAGAGCGTCGCCGTGCTGGTTAGGCAAGCCCTTCGGCTGGGGCGTGCCACCCCGTAGAACTACCACCCGATCGCTCCGGATACCTGGACGGGATTTGTTTCGATAACGTCGAGAAAATTGGCTCGACGGACTTCGAAAAAATGGAGCGTCGGATGGCACATTGGAGAATAGCGCGCGATCAGGGGGATCGGCTTGGCGTTGAGGCCCCCACCTCGCTTGGCCTGCTGGCAATCCTAACAATACTGGCAGTGGCGCCGATTGCCGTGCTGGTCTGGCTGCTGCCGGCTGCCCAAGTCCTGCCGATGTTCGGTCTGGTATCGCTTGCCGGCGCGGGTGCCGCGGCGCTGCTCGCCTGGTGCAGCGGGACCGCGCGCAATTCGGATGGAATTACTCTTTGGGACGTCGCCGGCGCGCTTGCGTTCTTGGGATTTGCCGCGGGGGCGCTGAGCGAGCCAATGCAAGTGGTGCAATTGTTCGGGCTCGCAACGGCGACCCAATAGAAGCTTAAAACGACCAGACCGGGCCCCTCTGGCAGCTCGACAAGCTGCGATGTCGGACTGGACATCTCGTGGAGTGGCCGCTTTGTGTCAGTTGTCTTGCAGCGCGCGTCGCGCTGGCGACGCATTCATTTCTCCGATCGTGGTGCGCTCTCGCGAGCGCCGGAAGCGCCGCGAGAACCATCCATTCGACTTGAACCATCACTGCCGCACCGGCGGTATCGCGCCTGTATGAGGACTGCATCATGAACGTACAACAAAAGCTGAAAAATGTTGAGGCTTCGAAGCGGGAGCATCCCGCGGTTCACGATAGCGCCACACGCGCCGCGAATATTTCCATAGTTCCCCACAGCGAACCGGCGGAAGCCGTAGTCACCGCGCTCGGCTCCGATGTTGCGCGCGGCTTGAGCCGGGCCGAGGTGCAACGGCGCCTTGAGCAGTACGGGCCGAACCAGCTGAAGAGCGCGCCGGAAACACCCTGGTGGACGCGGCTGATCGAGCAGTTCCAGAACTTCCTGGTGATTATCCTGCTCGTCGCCGTCGTCATCTCGATGATCGAGTGGCTGCTGCAGGACCCGCGCGAGACCGCCCTGCCCTACGAGGCGATCGTCATCATGGCGATCGTCGTACTCAACGCGATGCTGGGCTTCATCCAGGAAGCGCGGGCCGAAAAGTCGGTGCGGGCGCTGATGGCGCTGGCCGCCCCGGAAGCTACGGTGGTGCGCGACGGCGACCGCCAGCGCGTCGCGACCCACGAGATCGTGCCCGGCGACATCGTGCTGGTGGAAGCCGGCGACAAAATCCCGGCGGATTCCCGGATCATCGAGCTTGCGAACTTGCAGGCCGACGAGGCCCCGCTCACCGGCGAAAGCGTGCCGGTGTCGAAGGACGTCAACCCTATCGCCGGGGACGTCGGGATCGGCGACCGCCGCAACATGCTGTACTCGGGCACGGTCGCCACCTACGGGCGCGGCCGGGCCATCGTCGTCGCGACCGGAATGGGGACCGAGGTCGGCCGCATCGCGGGGCTGCTAGAAGCCGCCGAAAAGCAGCCGACGCCGCTGCAACAGGAGCTCGACCGCACCGGCAAACGGCTGACCATTATCATGCTGGGAATCTGCGCTGTCGTATTCGCAGCCGGCCTGTTCAGCACTTCCGCCTTCACGCTCAACATCGTGCTCAGCCTGTTCCTGTTTGCGGTGGCGCTCGCCGTCGCCGCGATCCCCGAAGCGCTGCCGGCGATCGTGACCGTGGGGTTGAGCCTGGGCGTGCGGCGCATGGCGGCGGCCCATGCCATCGTGCGCAAGCTGCCGGCGGTCGAAACCCTAGGCGCCGCGACCGTGATCTGCTCCGACAAGACCGGCACACTGACACGTAACGAGATGACCGTGCGTGCGATCATGACAGCCGAGGTGCTCGTCGACGTCGGCGGTAGCGGCTACATCCCCGAGGGGGACTTCACCGTCGATGGCAAAAAGCTCGCGGAGACGTCGCCGCAACGCGAGTCCATCGTGCAGACATTGCGCGCGGCAGCGCTTGCCAACGATGCGGAACTCGTTAACCGCGAAGGGCGTTGGCGTGTGCAGGGCGACCCGACCGAAGGTGCGCTGGTGGTCGCGGCGCGCAAGTTCGGCATTTCCGCCGCCGACCTCGATCGCTTTCCCCGCATCGCGGAAATCCCCTTCACATCCGAGCGCAAGCGCCACACCACCATCCATGTCGATCGCGAGAATCCGAGTGAACTGCGGGTCTTCGTCAAGGGCGCGCCCGAAGTTCTGCTGGCGAACAGTCGTTACTTGTGGCAGGGCGGCAAAATCGTCCCGCTTGGCGAGGACGGCCGCGCGGACATCTCGCAGCGCAACGACGCGCTCGCGGCCCAGGCGCTGCGCACGCTGGCAATCGCCACGCGCACCGTGCCGGCCGCCTCCTTGGGTGTCGATCCGCAGGCTGCCATCGCCAATCGCACATCGACGATCAAGCTGCCGGACAGCATCGAAGACGAGCTCGTGCTGCTCGGCCTGGTCGGCATGATCGACCCGCCGCGGGCAGAGGCGAAGGTCGCTGTCGCCGTCGCCAAGCGGGCGCACATCCGCTCGGTGATGATCACCGGCGACCACCCGGCGACCGCTGAGGCGATCGCCCGCGAGCTGGAAATCTTCGAGCCGGGGGCGCGGACCGTCACCGGCGTCGAGATGCGGACCATGGATGATGCCGATCTCGATGCAATCGTCGAGCAAGTGCGCGTGTTCGCCCGCGTCGATCCCGAACACAAGCTGCGCATCGTCCAGGCGCTCCAGCGTAAGGGCCACATCGTCGCCATGACCGGCGACGGCATCAATGACGCGCCCGCGCTCAAGACCGCCAATATCGGCATCGCCATGGGCATCACCGGCACTGACGTCTCGAAGGAGGCGGCCGACATGGTGCTGACCGACGACAACTTCGCCAGCATCGTCAAAGCCATCGAGGAAGGGCGCGGAGTCTACGCAAACATCCGCAAGTATCTGATCTATCTCTTGTCCTCGAACGCCGGCGAATTGCTCACGATGTTCGCAGGCGTGATGTTTGCGGGCGTGCTCGGCCTCACCTCGGCGGAGCCCGGGCTGTTCCTGCCGCTGCTCGCTGCGCAACTCCTTTGGATCAACCTGAGCACCGATGGGCCGCCCGCGTTGGCGCTCGGTGTCGACCCGAAAGACCCCGACGTCATGGAGCGGGAGCCGCGAGCGCGTGGCACCGGCGTGCTCACGATGGCGGACTGGTGGTACCGCGGCGGCGTCGGTCTGGTGATGATGGTCGGAACGCTCGCCGTGCTCGATGCCTATTATCCCGGCGGGCTGTTCACGCTGTTCGCGAAGGGCACCGAACCGAACATGGCCGACGAGACCTACGCACGTACCATGGCCTTTACGACGCTGATGATGTTCCAGCTCTTCAACGTGTACAACTGCCGCTCGACTTGGCGCAGCGCCTTCAGTGGGTTCTTCGACAACAAATGGCTGCTCCTCGCGGTGGCGTTGTCGCTGTTCACGCACGTACTGGTGATCTACGTCCCGTTCCTGCAGACGGCGTTCCATACGGTTGCGCTGTCGGCGACCGATTGGCTGGTCGTGACGGGCGTCTCCGCCACGCTGCTCGTCATTGTGGAGTTGGTCAAACTGGTGCTGCGCGCGCAACGCCGGGCGGCAACCAATGCGCGTGTGGAACGGGCGCGCGGCGGAGTGCCCTACCGCGCGTGAGAACCGCGCGAGCCTAGTCGTGCGAGCTTACCCCGCGCTTGGCGATGTTGCCGCCGGGGCGGGCCAGGCTCGCGACGAAGCCCCTCACCTTGCATCGGCAAACGCTTTTACAACGGTAAGGAATCGTACACCATAAATCAACGCGCCGACTTAATGGCCCATTAAGCCAGTTCGGCCAAAGTGCCCCGATCCGGTACAGCGTGCGGGGAGTAGCCATGGTCGAGCGCGTTCTCATCGTCGATGACGATCCGGTGCAGCGGCGTCTGCTCGACAACATGGTGCGCAAGTTCGGCTACGAGCCGGTGCTGGCCGAAAGCGGCGAGGCGGCGGCCGCGCTGCTGATCGGCCCCTCCCCCGAGCGCATCGATTGCGTCGTGCTTGACCTTGTCATGCCCGATCTCGACGGTCTTGGCGTGCTGGCGCGCCTGCGCGCAGTGGGATCGAGCGTGCCGGTCATCGTGCAGACCGCGCATGGCGGCATCGACAATGTGATCTCGGCCATGCGCGCGGGCGCAGCCGACTTCGTGGTCAAGCCGGTGGGCGCCGAGCGCCTGCAAGTTTCCTTGCGCAATGCGCTGGCAACCCACGCGCTCGCGGGCGAGATCACCCGCATTAAGCGCAGCCAGAGCGGGACGCTCACGTTCAAGGACATTGTCACGCAGAACGCGGCCATGCGGATCGTGTTGCGTTCAGCCGAGAAAGCCGCGGCATCCGCCATTCCGGTGCTGATCGAGGGCGAGTCGGGCGTCGGCAAGGAGCTGATCGCGCGCGCCATTCACGGCTCGGGCGAGCGCCGAGCGAAACCCTTCGTCGCCGTCAATTGCGGCGCGATCCCCGAAAATCTCGTTGAATCGATTCTGTTCGGCCACGAGAAGGGCGCGTGCACCGGCGCAACCGAGCGGCACGCTGGCAAGTTCGTCGAGGCCTCGGGCGGAACGTTGTTCCTCGATGAGGTCGGGGAACTGCCGCTGGCCGCGCAAGTCAAGCTGCTGCGCGCAATCCAGGAGGGCGAGGTCGAGCCCGTGGGCGCGCGAAAAACGATCAAGGTCGACGTGCGACTCATTTCAGCGACCAATCGCAATCTGATCGCGGACGTGAAGGTCGGCCGCTTCCGCGAGGATCTGTTCTACCGTCTGCACGTTTTCCCGATCGCGGTGCCGCCGCTGCGCACGCGGCCGGAAGACATCGCGGACCTGGTGCGGCATTTCCTCGCACGCATCGCCGCCGAAGAAGGCAAGCGCATCCGCCTGGTCAGCAGCGAGGCTCTCGGGCTGCTCGGCGCCTACCGCTGGCCGGGCAACGTGCGCCAGCTGGAGAACGCCGTCTTCCGCGCCGTGGTGTTGGCGGAGAGCGATTGCATCGGGGTCGCCGAGTTCCCGCAGATCGCGGCACAGGTCGCGGGCGGCATGCTTGCCGAATCGCATGCCTCTCCGGACCTGGCGGCAGGGGCACCGATGCCGGCAGGCGCGTATGCGGCAGGGCCGTTGATCGATGTCAAACCCGGACTGGCGCCGGACTTTGCGGGCATGCATGTGGTGACGACTGCGCCGGATTCGCTCTGCCTGCTCGATGCTCAAGGAGAGGTTCGTCCGATCGAGGAGCTCGAAATCGAAGTCATCCGCTTTGCCATATCGCATTACCGCGGGCAGATGTCGGAGGTCGCCCGGCGGCTGCGAATCGGGCGATCAACCCTCTATCGGAAGCTAGAAAGCCTGGGCCTGAATGAGCACACCGACTCCGAGCCCGAGACCCCTGTGGCAGTCCGGTAACGACCGGTAACATTGTAGCTAAAATCACGTAAATGCGACTAATCTCCTGTTGCCCCCCGCGCCGGATTGGCGCGATACGGGTCGACGGCAGCCCGAAAATGTCGTAAATATGCGACATGACGGATGGCTATTGCATGGAATTTACGATTTTGACTGCACGATTTTGGACTTCACGTTTTCATGAGTTATGTTTGCTAGGCTGTCGCATTGGCCGGCGTTTGATAAACTCTCTTAACGCCAAAATGACAGCTTGTTGCTGACTGATCGATGCCAAGGTCGCCGGAGGAGAGGATTGATGCGTCGCAAATCTAGTGTTGGCTTTTTGACCGGTAGCGCCATTGCGCTCACGACTGCGATGGGTGTCCAGGCGGCGCCTGTGACCTCAACCGGGTCCGACCTCGCAAGTGCTCTCGCTCAAGCCTCAATCGAAAATGGTGCTGTCACCCGCGCCCAGAAATTGGCGCAGGCCAGCGCGCCCGCGAACAACAAAAGCGCCGAAAGCAACACGGCTCCGTCCGCCACCGATCCCACGGTGAGCGACAAACTGCGCGAGCTGTTGGGCGCTGCCAGCAAATCCGACCGTATTCTTAGCCGCAAGGGCGAACGCCAATTCGTCGAGGCGTTCTATCAGAAGCGCAACTACGTGCCGCTCTGGATCGAGCAAGGCAAGCAAGGCAGCCGCGCCCAGGCTGTGCTTTCGCATATCACGACGATCACCGCGGATGGTCTTGAGCCCGCCGATTATTCCTTCCCGAATTTCACCGCGACCAGCCTGGAAGGACAGGCCGAGACCGAGCTCAAATTCACCGCGACGTTGCTGAGCTATGCGCGCCACGCCCTGAACGGGCGGGTGCACTGGTCGCGCATCAGCGCTGCCATTTTCTACAAGGAAAACTACGACGCGACCGAAGTTCTCAATCGGCTCGCCGACGCAAGCGACGTTGCCAGTGCGCTCAATTCGTTGAACCCGCAGCAGCCTCAGTACCGGGCGCTCAAGGCCAAGCTCGCCGAATTGCGCGCGCAGAAGGCGGATGGCGGCCCTGCACGCATCCCCTATGGTCCGTTGCTGAAATACGGCAACGACAAGCCAGGCGATAAGTCCAAGAACGCCAAGGACAAGAGCAAGACCGCAAAAGACAAGGAAAAACCGGCTGAAGAGCCGGTGGTTATGATGCAGGATCCGCGCGTCCCGCTGTTGCGCGAAAAGCTCGGATTGGCCGCGAAAGACGATACCAATTTCGACAAGGAACTGGCCGAAGCCGCCACGAAGTTCCAGGCGCTTTCTGGCCTCAAGGCCGATGGCCAGGTCGGCAATCCCACCATCGATGCTCTCAATGGCCCCGGCCGCGACGGATTGATCAACATCGTGCTCGCCAACATGGAGCGCTGGCGGTGGGTGCCGCGCGAGCTGGGTAAGATCCATGTGGTGCTCAATATTCCGAACTTTACGCTGCGGGTGTGGAACGAAGGCGCGGTCGCGTGGGACACGAAAGTCGTGGTCGGCAAGCCGTCGCAGGCGACGCCGCTATTGACCGAGACGATGAAGTTCATCACCGTCAACCCGGTATGGAACGTGCCGCAGTCGATCGTCTACAACGAGCTGCTGCCGATCTATGAGACTTCCGATCCTGGCATCTTTGCCAAACAAGGATTGAAGGTCGAGCAGGGGCGCGACGGCATCCGGGTGTACCAGCCGCCAGGGGACAAGAACGCGCTTGGGCGTATTCGATTCAACTTCCCCAACAAATTCCTGGTGTATCAGCACGACACGTCGGAAAAGCACTACTTCGCGCATGATCGCCGTGCCTACAGCCATGGCTGCATGCGGGTGGAGAATCCCGTGAAATACGCCGAAGTGCTGCTGTCATATGCCGTGCCGAACGCGAACTACACCCAGGAGCGCATCCGCAAACTGTACAGCGACAGCGAGCATCAGATCGATTTCGCCGTGCATATTCCGGTCCACATCACCTACCAGACGACGTTTGTCGACGACAGCGGTAAACTGCAGCTGCGCGACGATCTCTATGGCCTCGACTCCAAGCTCATCAGCGCGATGAAAGGCAGCGAGCGCCGGGTCGCCGACGTGGTGATCGAGCGGCCGGCCGATCCCAATTACAGGCCGTCGCCCTCGGATTTTGCGCGGCTTGAAAACGTGCCAAGAGACGGCGGCGGGAGCTGGGACTACGGAAGCAGACGGTCTTCATCGGATAACCCGTTCTCGATCTTCGGCCGCATATTCCGCTAAAAATCGCAAGATCGAATCGATACATGCCCCGGATCGCCTCCGGGGCATTTTTTTGGCCGACCTGCTGCGTTTATTAATTGTTATCCCTTTTCCAACAGCCAATCTTTCCCCCATCTTGTTTGCCATAAAACGGGATTTTCTGGCCTGCCCGGGCCATTTTTGGCCATAGTTGCCGCCTAGACCGCTTAAGTCGGGGGCGAGAACGCTAAGTGCGCATTAATCAATCCCGGTAACACTGCGTTAGCCTTGTCTCGTGGCCCAAGGCCGCGGCGGGGTGATGCGCGTTCATGTGATTCTGTAGGGGCGAGATCGCAAGTGGCAGTACGCACCGGACGCAAGTCAGGTATTGGGGTCAGCCCGTCTCGCGCCGCGCGCAAACTTGGTTTTGAACTTGGTCTAAAACTTGGTCTTGGTGCGATTGCGCTCGTGCTCGGCTGGCAGAGCCTGCAGCTGGCCAATGCCGTCGGCGATCGCCGTACCATCACGCTGCACCACGTCCACACCAACGAAGACATCACTGTCACGTTCAAGCGCAACGGCCGCTACGACGACGCCGCGCTGCAAAAGCTCAATTGGTTCCTGCGCGACTGGCGCCGCGAGGAGCAAGTCAATATGAACCCGCAGCTGTTCGACCTGATGTGGGAGGTCCATCGCGAAGTCAGCGCAAAGGGACCAATCCATGTCATTTGCGGCTTCCGCGCGTCCGAGACCAACGCCATGCTGCGCGCGCGCAGCAATGGCGTCGCGATGTTTTCCCATCACATCAGCGGCAATGCCATGGATTTTTTTATTCCGGGTGTGCCGATCGAGGAGGTGCGGGTCGCTGCATTGCGGCTGCAGGGCGGCGGGGTTGGCTATTATCCGAGCTCGGGCTCGCGCTTCGTCCATCTTGACACCGGAAATGTTCGCCATTGGCCGCGCATGACGCGGGACGAGCTGGTCCGCATCTTCCCGAACGAACGCACAGCGCATCTTCCCGCCGATGGCCAGCCGCTTGCCGGTTACACGCTCGCGCTTGCCGATATCGAGCGCGGCGCCGTTCTGCGGCCGGCTTTCGCGCCCAAGGGCAGCATGGTCGCCAAGCTGTTCGACGCGCACCACGTGGAGGAAGCAAGCAGCGGACCGAGCCTGCCGCCGCCGACGCCCGTGGCGCGTCCGGCCAATCTGACGGTGCCTGACGCCAAGACCGCGGCGCGCGCGCCGAGCCCGCCGGCGACTTACCAGATCGCCAAAGCATCCGCCGCTCCCGCCCCACCGACGGCGAGGTACACCGGCGCCGATCCAATCAGCACGGCCAGCATCTTCGCCCCCTGGCCCACCGCACAAAAGATCGACCGTGTTTCGCCCGATCTAGCGCTGGCCTATGCAGCGACGGCGCGTTACCAGCCCGCGCCATCCACGGCATTGCAGAACGTTCAGCGCACCAGCGCGACAATCCCGCCCGAGCCAAAGCCGCCGGCACCATCGTCATCGAACAACGCCTCCAGGAATCCACCGGCGAGAGCTACTGCGCGAGGCGATAATCCATGGCTGCGCGCCGTGGTGCTGGCGCCGAGCATGTATCACTTCATGACATCGACGCAGTTCAACCAGTTCGATCCCCGCCAGCTGGGACCACTCATGCAGAAGCCAAGATCGGCGATGATGATGACGTTTTCGGCCGATCTGTACGACGGCATGACCGCCGGTGCGTTCTCGGGCAAGGCCGTGCAGTTCATGGCGACCGTGAATTTCGGAATGCAGACCGCCGCGCTGCGCTGATCCGCAACTCTGGGCGCCTCTTTTCCAGCTTCGATCTGACGCGCGGGCATGGATTGCACATCTGTCCTGCATTGTTGCGCTTCACATCAAGACGGCTTTCGGGTTTGCTGGGCTAGGCGAAACCCTGACTCCGCAAAAGAGAGCCGATCATGTCGAATTACGGCGTCACAAATTACGGTGTTTTGGACACGCGCTTCCGAACCTCCCTTGACCGCATGGCGGCGCAGGGGCGCTTGGCGGCCTATACGGCCGAGGTCGATCCGCTGCTCGAAGTCGCCGGCATCATGAAGCAGCTCGACGGCGGGCCGGCGGTGCTGTTTTCCAAGGTGGACGGCTACGACGTGCCGGTGGTGGGCAATCTGATTTCATGCCAGGCCAATTGCGAAGCGGCGTTCGGTGTCGATTTCCGAACTTTGCGCGATTTCGTCGCCCGCGCGATGGGCGATCCCAAGGCGCCGGTGATGGTGGAGAAGGCGCCGGCGCAGGAACATGTTCATGTCGACGGGTTCGATCTTGCGCGCATGCTGCCGGTGCTGCAGCACACCGCGGGCGATAACGGGCGCTTCATCACGGCCGGCATCGTGATCGCGCGCGATCCCGATACCGGCATCTATAACGCGTCTTACCACCGGTTGCAGCTCGCAGGTCCCCGCCGCACCGGGATCAGGCTCGATCTGGGCCGACACTTAAGGACCGCCTGGGAGCGGGCCAAACGCAAGGGCGAGGCGTTGCCGATCGTGGTGTGCATCGGCGCCGATCTGGCGCTGCACTACACCGCCGCGACCATGGGCTCGCAAATGCCGGAGCATGCCGATGAGCTGGCGGTGGCCGGCGGGTTGTGCGGCAGGCCGCTGCCGGTGGTCAAAGCGATCACGCAAGATTTGCTGGTTCCGGCCGAGTGCGAGATCGTGCTGGAAGGGCGCATCCTGCCCGACGAGACCGTGCTGGAAGGGCCGTTCGGCGAATTCGTCGGCTACCTGGCGCCGGCCGAACTCATGCCCGTCGTCGAAGTGACCGCGGTCACGCACCGCAGCAAGCCGATCTATCACGCCATCAACGGCTACGGGCGCGAGACCATCATGCTGCGCAAGTACGTGCTGGAGGCGAGCCTGCTCAAGGTGCTGGCGTCAGCCGCGCCGATCGTCACCGACGCCGAGATGACCGCCGGCGGGTTGCATCGCTTTCATGCGGTCATTGCGGTGAAAAAGACGGGGCCGCAGCACGACGGATTGCAGCGCAACGCCATGTTGGCGGCATTCGGCGCGCTCAAGGATCTCGACATGATCATTGTGGTCGACGACGACATCGACATCCGCAATCCGCTCGATGTGGAATATGCAGTTGCCACCCGCATGGAAGCCTCGCGCGATCTGTTCACCGTGCCGGGCGCGCGCGGGCATGAATATGTGCGCGTGAGCGAGGGCGGAATTCGCACCAAACTTGGCATCGACGCCACCGTGCCGTTCGCCGAGCGGGCGCGTTTCGCGCGCTGCTCGTTCGCGCCGGTCGAGATCGACTTAAAGCAGATGACGAGCGACGCGGCGGTCATCCGGAAGCGATTGGATATTTAGGGTGCTGTAAAATTCACCGTCATTCCGGGGCGCCGCCGATCTCGGGTTTACCCGAGATCGGAATTTAAGTGTCCAAGTCGGCCAAGGCCGACTTGGATGGCGGCGAGCCCGGAATCCATCATCACAGACCGGGGTCATGGATTCCGGGTCCGGCCCACCCAGGTCGGC
>CAZNSG010000300.1:0-17940 GCA_964575715.1 uncultured Hyphomicrobiales bacterium
TGGATCAATCATCGCAATGCCCACCCGAAACCCTTCATATGGACCGCAAAGGCCAAACCCATCATCCGCAAACACCGCCGCGCCACAATGGCCCTGGCTAATCTCGCCGCGGGATGCAAATGAATGAGTCAGAACACTAGATAGCCGAGCCGGCCCGGCCTTGTCCAAGCCCTTGTTGGTTAATCGTCTTTTGCGTTGAACAGCCCTTCCGGGCGGCGCGCCTTCGGATCGACGCAAAGTGCGAAAAGAATGCAGATCGGAGAACGACAGTGCAGTGCCGCATCCCTTTGGCCCGGCTTGCTCGCGCAACTAAAAGCGGACATGCTTGGCGTGTGCAAGACAGATCGCGAGGTGGAACGCCAGTCAATTCATATTCTGCGCATTCGAAGGCAATTACATGAAAAACATAATCAATTGCGGAATTGCACTTCCAGCTTGCGCGTTCTTGTTTACCCTTGGCGATGCTTGGCACCGGTAAGGAGACAGCCGTCATGTCTTGTCGAATCTTGTTGGTCGCGATTGTCGCGTTATTGGCGTCGATCTCATACAGCCATGCGCAAAATACTCCGTCCAAATCCGACCGGCTCAAGAAGCTGCTCGATGAAAAATTCATACCGCCGCCGTCAAAAAATCAGACGCCTCCAACCGTCGACAAGAAGGATCTCCATTGGATTGCCCCCAAAACCGCGCCGGCACCGGACCGTCAGGGACGATCGGCGCCGGCCCGCGATTTATCGAGTGCGTTCGATCTCGTCGTTAGCAATGCCAACACACGCATTTCGCCGCAGCGACTGACGGATCGTCGGAGCTCCGGCGGTTCGGTCGCGGGGAGGATGGATGTGGCGGAATCTGTCCTGCCGGACGTGCGCCCGCAGCTGCCATCGGTCTCGCAACATCTGCAAATCGCTCAAGCCCCGGCCGCCAGTCGCAATAGTTATATCATTCAGCTGAAACCGAATTTCACCGAGCAGCAGCTCAAGGTGCTGCTGGCCAAATACAATCTCACCATCACGAGCGGGCGATCGAGCTATTTTCTCCTGCGGGTGCAACGGAACGTGGCTGTGACTGGTTCGGGCGATGCCGAAAAGTTGAGCGATATTCTCAACCAGCAGATCATCAGGGATTTGCGCCGCGAACCGATTGTGGCGACTGCAACGGTGGACACAACGGTGACGAGACCGTCAGTCCCGCAATCGAGCAATACGAAGGTGGAAAGAGACGGAACGGTTTATAACTGGAGCTGGAAGAACGACCCCACCAATGCACAGGGTACGGCCGGCTTGACCGCCAGCGTACCGACGACGCAACTCGAAGGTAACTGGGGTTTGAAGGCGATCCGCTTGCCGCCGGTGTGGACCATCGTTGCACGATACCGCGAGGCCAAGCCCAATCTTGTCCGGCCGAAATTAGCGATCATCGACACCGGCTTTGCCAAGCACGAGGATCTCGCCATCAATCTACTGGACAGCCCAAATGTAGTAGGCGCTGGGCCGGTGGCGTCCAGTCTGTCCCCCAACTGCGTAACCGCCCACGGCAATCACGTCGCGGGAATCGCGGGAGCTGTTCACGGGAATGGATTGGGCATCGATGGCGTCATTCCGCAGGCCAAGATCGATGCGGTGCCGTGGTCGGATTTGTTGATAAAGAACGACGATCCCGGCGCAACAAGCGAGGAAACACGGACGACTTACTTTTCGCAAGCGCTGTTCGCCATCGTGAGCTATGTGGAGCGCTTTGCTCATAGCGATCTGCGCGTCGTCAACGTGAGCCTTGGCTATAATTTCGGTGCCCGGCCGGTCACCGAGGGCGATCCCGAGAAGATCGCGGGTTTGAAGGACACCATCGAAGCGCAAGCGATCATGTTCGCATCGCTGGCGAAAAAACACGAAAATTCCATCCTGTTTGTTTCTGCCGCCGGCAACGATTCACGCGGCCGCGCAGCGCCATACGATGCAAAATGGTCTTCGCCCATCGTCTGGGCCGCCACGCAACTGCCGCCCTCGCGGCGGCCGAAGAATATTCTCATCGTCGAGGCATATGATCGCGGCGGACAACGCTTGGAAGATTCCAATATCGGCGGACATGTCGCCGCGCCAGGCGTCGACATCCTCAGCACGTTATGGCCGGGCGACAATGCCTACGGCGCGTGTCTGGGCACATCGATGGCATCTCCCCATGCGTCAGGACTTGCGACCCTGCTGTTCGAACTCGATCCCAGCAAGAAACCTGCCAAAATCGCCGCCATCATTAAGAGATCCGCCATCAAGCCATCGAAAGCACCGGATGCGCCGGTCGTGCAGGGAGCGCCTCGACTCGATGCGCTCGAAGCCGTGCTCAGGCTGTCACCAGACAATCTGACACGGCTTGCCGATTTCAATCGCGACGGCAAAGTCGATATTGACGATTTGAAGATACTTGCCAAGCAGATGGCCGTGTTTGCTGACAACCGCGCGAACGGCACGGCGTTTACCGAGGATTTGAATGGCGACGGCGTTGTCGATGGCCATGAATGCAATTGGCCGCTGGTCGATCTCAACGGCAGCGGCACCGCGTCGTTGGCGCTGACAGACGCGAAATTGGTGCGGGGCATGTATCGCACCGACTTGGACGTCATGGCGCTGGCGTGGACCGACAAGATCAAGGATTTCAAGACGGCGTTAATGGAAACCGGACTTGATGCCGCGTTGCAATCCGCCGAAGCAGCGCCGATGGCGGTTACCTCGCGGGGATGCCACTAAGATCGCGAAGGTTCAACCGATGCGCGCCTGCCCTGGATCGGTCGGCGCAAGATCGAGCAGACGGAGCTGTACGCGCTCGGTGCCGTTCCAGCGATCAATGACGAGCGTGCCGGCGGCATGGACCGATTGACCGCGGTTTTGCAAAAGAGCGTGGCCGAGCGGCTGATTTAATGCGCGAAAAGCAATGGCATTGATGATCGACCCGTCGCCGGAGCGCAAGCGCGCGCGAACATGTGCCTGGCCGACTTCGTCCGCATAGACAAGCGTATGCGACGGCAATGCGATGACCGGTTCCGGATTGCCCGCACCGAATGGCCCGGCGCGCGCCATCCCAGCAATCAACGCCGCATTGGCGCCACCAGCGGTTACGGCGCCATCGATCAAGAGCGCGTCGTCTTGCCGCGCGGCTTCGACCGCGCCGGCAAGCTGCTCCTCGAGAAAGGCGCGGAACCCGGCAAGCGCAGCGTGCTTGAGCGTCACACCGGCCGCCATGGCGTGACCGCCGCCTTTGAGCAAGAGACCGGCGGCAACCGCGCGCCGCACCACAGCGCCGAGATCAACGCCGGCAATCGAGCGTCCCGAGCCAGTACCAAGCCCCCCCGGTTCAAGCGCGATGGCAAAAGCCGGCCGGCCGTAACGCTCTTTGAGCCGCGCGGCGATCAGTCCGACCACGCCCGGGTGCCAGCCCGCCGCGGCCGTGACTACCACCGCGCCTTTCTCCTCAAGCCCGAGTGCCGCCATCGCCTCGGCTTCCGCTTCGGCGAGCATGGCCTGTTCGATCACCTGACGCTCGCGATTGAGGCGGTCGAGCTCGACGGCCATGCGCGCTGCCACGGTTGGGTCATCCTCGAGCAAGAGCCGCGCGCCGAGATCGGCACGGCCGATGCGGCCGCCGGCATTGATGCGCGGCCCGAGCAGAAAACCGAGATGCCATGGCTCGGGCGGGCCGGAAAGCCGCGCGGCATCCATGAGCGCGGTCAAACCCACGTTCTCGCGCCGGCGCATGGTGATGAGACCCTTGGCGACGAAGGCGCGGTTTAATCCCTTGAGCGGAACCACGTCAGCGACGGTGCCGAGCGCGACAATGTCAAGTAAGTCCAACAGATCCGGCTCGGGCCGGGCACTCGCCGCGCTGGCGCGCTGGCCCGCTGCGCCAGCGAAGCGTGGCGAGCGCAGCGGGTCGATCCAGAAGCCGCGGGTGCGCAATGCGCGGTTGGCGGCGACCAGTGTGAGAAAGACCAGCCCGACGGCGGCGAGATGGCCGAGCTTGGAGAGGTCATCGAGCCGGTTTGGATTGACAACCAAAGCGTCCGGCAGACGCTCGTCGGCCTGATGGTGGTCAATGACAATGACGTCAAGTCCAAGCCGGCGCGCTTCGGCCAGCGGCTCGAGGCTGGTGGTGCCGCAATCGACGGTGATCAGCAGCTTGGCGCCCTGTTCGGCCAGCGTACGAATGGCCTCAACGTTCGGGCCATAACCTTCGAAGATGCGGTCGGGTATGTAGACGATCGGATCGAGGCCGCAGCGGCGCAGAAAGCGCGCCAGCAGCGCCGATGCGGTCGCGCCATCGACGTCGTAATCGCCGAAGATCGCGATGCTCTCGCCGCGCACGGCGGCATCGGCGATACGCGCGGCCGCCTCTGCCATGGCGGTGACGACATGCGGGTCGGGCATCAGGCGCTTGAGTGTCGGATCGAGAAAGCCCTCGACCTCGTGCGGCTCGACGCCTCGGCCGGCGAGGATGCGCGCGAGCAGCTCGGGGATATCGTGCTGTTGCGCAATCGCGAGCGCGCGCGCAACGCCGCGCTCATCGAGCCGGTCGCGCCAGGCGCGGCCGCGGGCGGAACGCGCAACGTCGAGAAAAAGCCGCGTTCCCGCTTTTGGCGCTGTTGCCAAGGCGAACGTCATGGTGCCCGTCACGAATAGGGTTCAGAGAATTTTGCCATCATGCCGTAAACCGCCGCATCCTGTCGAGCAGGCTTGTATGCTGTCAATGAAAGCAATCTCTAATCGAGATGGAACTTCTCGAACTGCCGGTGTTCGGCCTTGATCCAGCGCACGGTGCCGGTGATCGAGCGCATGATAACCGTATCGGTCTCGATCACGTTATGGCGGAATTTTACGCCGCGCAGCATGGCGCCGTCGGTCACGCCGGTGGCCGCGAACAGGCAGTCGCCCCGCACCATGTCTTCGATTTGATAAATCTTGCGTGGGTCCTTGATGCCCATTTTTGCCGCCCGCACGCGTCGCTCATCGGTGTCGAGCACCAGCCGGCATTGCATCTGGCCGCCAATGCAGCGCAGCGCCGCCGCCGCCAGCACGCCTTCGGGCGCGCCGCCGATCCCCAGATAAATATCGATGCCGGTGGCTTCCGGCTCGGCGGTGTGAATGACGCCCGCCACGTCGCCGTCGGTAATCAGGCACACCGCCGCGCCGGCCTTGCGCACGGCGGCGATGGCGTCGGCATGACGCGGACGGTCGAGCAGAAGGGCGGTGATTTCTTCCGGTTTGACGCCCTTGGCCTTGGCGAGCTTGCGGATATTTTCGTCGGCCGGCGCGTCGAGATCGATGATGCCCTTCGGATAGCCGGGGCCGATGGCGATCTTGTCCATGTAGACATCGGGCGCATGCAAGAGCGTGCCCGCCTCAGCCATGGCGACGGTGGCGATCGCGCCCGGCATGTTCTTGGCGCAAAGCGTCGTGCCTTCGAGCGGATCGACGGCGATATCGACCTTGGGGCCTTTCTTGGTGCCGACCTTTTCGCCGATGAACAGCATGGGCGCCTCGTCGAGTTCGCCCTCCCCGATCACCACGGTGCCGTCAATCGGCAGATTGTTGAGCTCACGCCGCATGGCATCGACGGCGGCCTGATCGGCGGCCTTCTCGTTGCCGCGGCCGCGCAGCCGCGCCGCCGATACCGCCGCCCGCTCGGTCACGCGCACGATTTCGAGCGAGAGAATGCGTTCCAGCATCTGGTGCGGCTGGATGGTGATCGATGACATCGTGTTGGCCCCCTTTAGTAATCCGCCATTTCCCCATGAGCCGGCGGGTTACGCCTTCGGCTAACCCGCCCTACGTGCTACGCTTACTGAAATTGCTTCTCAAGCACGGCCATCATACCCGGAGAATCGATGCCCATACGGCGAATGCCTTCCGCGAAGACTGCTCGGCCCAACTCGGTGCACTCGTAGGTGAGGATGTCTGCGCTCGTTGAATCCTTTATTTGCTCATATTTCTCAGGTGTGAACGTCAGATAGGAGGTCCGAACTGCTCCGAGTTCCAACAGACGCTGGATCGCAGCAGCACGAGATGCATTTCCAAGGGCTTGACCCATTGTTTTCATTTTTGGATGGGCTATTCCCTTGCCAGATTGAGACTCCGCAAGCAGCCACCAACTCGGTAAATCAAGCGATTCCGCAGCCTTTCCCACCGCCAAGTTCCGCCGCAAATCCAATTCGCGCAACACTGCAATGATGCTATTGGAAATGAGCGACCTTGCTTCGTCAGGTCTCTCATCTGGCGAGTAGGTGTTCACGCGGACGTTGGCAACATCGAAAAGCAAAGGATCGTTATCCGACCGAAACAGAAGATTCTCCTCCGGAAGGCGTATCGCGTGGGCGATCCCAACTTCGTACATTACGTTTGCGTTTCGAATTGGTCGCTCGTCTAGATATCCAATTGTCGTGACATCCGCGAGAAATAGCCTGGACGTGCCTATACCAGAAAGTATCTCGGTTAAGATCGAGTCACTGATGCGCCGAGTGTCGACTCGCACCGGCTTAAGTTTCTTGCCATTCACAAGCATACCACTTATCCCCGGGATAATAACTTCAGTCCACCGCTTTTCGAAGTGTTGGTCGAAGCTCATGGCAACGAACACGGTCTCTTCACGTGGAAACGGCGGAAACAGACCGAAGTAATTTGCAGGATACATGTTCCTACTCCATTCTCAGCCCGTTACAGAAGGGCGGATTAGCCCTCGGGTCCGCGCTTCGCGCGGCCCAAGGGTAAACTCCGCGTAATCCGCCATTTCCCCATGAACCGGCGGGTTACGCTTTCGGATAATCCGCCCTTGAAATAGCGCAATCGGCCTCATGGTGAGGAGCGCAGCGAAGCTGCGCGTCTCGAACCATGTGGCCGCCCGCATCCTTCGAGACGCGTCGCTGCGCGACGCTCCTCTGGATGAGGGCGGAGCAGACATTTCGCCGCGAGTTAATGGTTGCTACGTGCTTCAATTTTTTTCGATGCGGATCAATTGCGGCTCGCCCAAAATCACCTTGTCGCGCTTGACCGCTTTGAGCGCCCGGCGCACCGCGTCTTCGGTGGTGGCGTAGGTGATGAGAATAACCGGGACCGGCCCGGAACGCTTGGGGCTGTCGCCGCCGAGCGGACCGCGGTGGCGCTGCACGATGGATTCCAGTGAGATCGATTGTTGGGCCAGACGCTTGGCGATGGTGGCCGCCGTGCCGGGCTTGTCGACCGCAAGCAGGCGAATGTAGTAGCCGCCCTCGTGGCGCTGCATCGGCGCCCTTCGGCTGACGGTGAGCCGCGCCGCCGGCCGGCCGAATGGCGCAGCGCGTATCCCGCGTGCGATATCGGCGATGTCTGAGACCACGGCGGAGGCGGTCGCCATGCCGCCCGCGCCCGGTCCGACCAGCGTGATCGGCGCAATGGCTTCGGCGTCTATGGTGACCGCATTGGTCACGCCCATGACTTGCGCGATAGCGGAATCCTTCGGGACCATGGTGGGGTGCACGCGCTGCTCGATGCCCTTTTCGGTGCGCACCGCGACGCCTAGCAGCTTGACGCGGTAGCCGAGTTCATCGGCGGCTTCGAGATCGGCCGGCGTGATCGAAGATATGCCTTCGATATAGATCGATTTTGGATCGACGCGGATACCGAACGTCAGACCCGCCAGGATGGCAAGCTTCTGCGCGGTGTCGTGGCCTTCGATGTCGAAAGAGGGATCGGCCTCCGCGTAGCCAAGCCGCTGCGCTTCTTTGAGGCAATCGGCGAAGGAGAGCTTCTCCTGCTCCATGCGCGTGAGGATGTAGTTGCAGGTGCCGTTGAGGATGCCATAGATGCGCACGATCGCATTGCCCGCGAGCCCTTCGCGCAAGGTCTTTACGATCGGGATGGCGCCGCCGACCGCCGCTTCGAAATTGAGCGCGACGCGATGCTTTTCGGCCAACTGCGCGAGCGCAATTCCGTGGCGCGCGAGCAGCGCCTTGTTGGCGGTGACGACGGATTTTCCCGCTTTCAGCGCGGCGGTCACGGCGGCGTGCGCCGGATTGCCCGCACCGCCGATCAATTCGACAAACACGTCGATGGCGGGATCGCGCGCGAGCTTTTCCGGGTCAGCGACCCAGCGGTATTTACGCAAATCGATGCCGCGCTTTTTGACCTTCGAACGCGCGCTCACCGCTACAATCTCGATCGGCCGGCCGCAGCGCGCAGTTAGCGCCGCACGCTGGTGATCGATCAGCCGCACCACCGAGGCGCCGACCGTGCCCAGTCCGGCAAGACCCACTTTCAAGGGGGAAACCATGAGAAGTCCGTTATCGAGAATACGCTGCTAAGCAAAAGACAAAATCTCCGCCGTCATTCCGGGGCGCGCCCATAAACGCGTTTACGCGCGTCTTCGACGCGCTATGGGCGCGAACCTGAAATCCAGCGGCAAACGCTGTGTCTGCATCTGGATTCCGGGTCCGGCGCTGCGCGCCGTCCCGGAATGACGGCCTAGGAGTTTTCATGAGACTGCTAGCGCCGCGTGGCGAGAGGCACGACGTTGTGCAACTTTTCCGGCGCGCTTTCAAGGAAGCGGCGGACATTGCGGGCGGCCTGGCGGATGCGTTGCTCGTTTTCCACCAGCGCGATGCGCACATGGCCCTCGCCATACTCGCCAAAGCCGATGCCGGGGGAAACCGCGACTTCGGCATTCTCCACCAGGAGTTTGGAGAATTCGACGCTGCCGAGCGGACGGAAGAGCTCGGGGATCGGCGCCCAGGCGAACATCGAGGCGCGCGGCGGCGGCACCTGCCAGCCGGCGCGTCCAAAGCTCTCTACCAGCGCGTCGCGCCGGCGCTTGTAGGTCTCGCGCATTTCGCAAATGCAGTCGTCGGGGCCGTTGAGCGCCGCGGTCGCCGCCACCTGGATCGGCGTGAACGCACCATAGTCGAGATAGGATTTGACGCGCGCCAGCGCCGAGACGATGCGCTCGTTGCCCACCGCGAAACCGATGCGCCAGCCGGGCATGGAATAAGTCTTCGACATGGAGGTGAATTCGACGGTGACATCCATCGCGCCCGGCACCTGCAAGACCGACGGCGGCGGCTTGTCGTCGAAATACACCTCGGCATAGGCGAGATCGGAGAGCACGAGGATTTCGTGCTTCTTCGCAAACGCGATCAGATCGCGATAGAATTCGAGATCGGCGACATAGGCGGTCGGATTGGCCGGATAACATACGACCACCGCGATCGGCTTGGGGATCGAGTGAATGATTGCGCGTTCAAGCGTGTGAAAAAAATTTGTCGTCGGTTCCGAAGGCACCGAGCGAATGACGCCGCCCGCCATCAGGAAGCCGAAGGCGTGGATCGGATAGCTTGGATTGGGCACCAGCACCACGTCGCCGGGAGCGGTGATGGCCTGCGCGACATTGGCAAAGCCCTCCTTGGAGCCAAGCGTACTGACGATCTGGGTATCGGGGTTGAGCTTGACGCCAAAGCGGCGCGCATAATAGGCGGCCTGGGCACGGCGCAAGCCCGGAATGCCTTTGGAGGCGGAATAGCGGTCGGTGCGCGGCTTGCCGAGCACCTCTTTGACTTTTTCAATGACGTGCGCCGGCGCCGACAGGTCCGGATTGCCCATGCCAAGATCGATGATGTCCGCGCCGGCGTTGCGTGCGGTCGCCTTGGCCCGATTGACCACCTCGAATACGTACGGAGGCAGGCGCCGGATGCGGTAAAAATCTTCCATCGTTCAATCTCTGCGACCGCTTTGCGACCAGCCAGCCCTATCGCGGCGGTCCGGCACCAACCCTCTCTTTTATCACGAGTTTAGCGCCGGCGCTAATAGATGGTATGGCTGCTGGCCGCCGGGATGACGCGGGGCGCGGGGGGTATGGGCGGCGGTCGGCGCTTGGCGGCGGACGGCGTGGGGGCGGTGGCGATTTCCTGACGCGATCGCACCGCGACCAGTTCGCCCTCGAGTTTGATCTGCTCGTCAGCGCTCAGAGTTGTGGTCGCGCGTGAGGGCGGCATGTCGTGGACCGCTGGATAGGCCGGCGGCTGGGCCGAACGCTCCGGGGTGTCGGCCGGCAGAGCGACTTCGCGCGGCAAGACCTCATTCAGAGTGGTCAGTGCTGAAGATGAGCAGCCGGCAAGACCTGCGACAAATCCGCATGCGAGCAAGACGCCTTGCACCCGCAAATGCCGCTTCAAGATCATCAGGATGCGCCAATTCGACAATTTCATAGTACCGTCAAGCAGCTCCGCCGAGACCAAGAAATTTCGGCGCGAATTCAATAAATTGATTGGAAAATAGCGCTAGCCCGTCAATATGTCTAAAGGATGAAGAACTCGATCCATGACCAACTTCATTAGTTAATGCGCCGGCCACGCTTTGGCCGGCAAGGAAGTTGTATCATGTGGGGAGATGCAACGAGGCCAAGCGCGAATTGACGGCACACGCTTGGGCTGTCACTTGGACGATCACTTGGACGATCACTTGGGCGACCGCTTGGACGATCACTTTGGCGACGGCAGATCGGCGATGAAGGACAACACGCGGCAAGTACCGAGCAAGGTCAGCGCGCCCGATATCGAGGCGTTTGCCAATAATCTTGCCCGCGTGGTGGAGGCAGGCGGCAAGGCGCTGGCTGCGTACTTGCGGCCGCGCACGGACGGCCCGCCCCGCGATGGTCTATCCGAGGAGACCACCGACGTCGTTCGCACATTGAGCGAGGTTGCGGAATATTGGCTCACCGACCCGCAACGGGCGATCGCAATGCAAAGGCGGATCGGACAAGCCTATCTCGATCTGTGGGGCAGCGCGGCCAAACGGCTTGCCGGAGAGGAGACACCGCCGGTCGCGCAGCCCGATCCGCGCGACAAGCGCTTTGCCCATCCGGAATGGTCGTCAAACCAGTTCTTCGATTTCCTCAAGCAGGCCTATCTCCTGAGCGGGCACTGGGCAAACTATCTCGTCGATGATGCCCAGGGCCTCGATCCGCATACCAAGCAGAAGGCCGAGTTCTATGTGCGGCAATTCATCAATGCTATTTCTCCGTCGAATTTCGTGCTGACCAATCCGGAGTTGCTGCACGAGACGCTAAAATCCAACGCCGAGAATCTCGTGCGCGGCATGCACATGCTGGCGGAGGATATCGAGGCCGGCGGCGGCGACATCAAGATCCGCCAGTCGGCGCCCGGAGCGTTCGAGGTCGGCCGCAATCTTGCGCTGAGTCCGGGCAAGGTGGTCTATCAAAACGCGCTGATGCAATTGATCCAATACGAGCCCTCGACAGTACAAGTGCTCAAGCGCCCGCTGCTGATCGTGCCGCCCTGGATCAACAAATTCTACGTACTCGATCTCACGCCGGAAAAATCATTCATCAAATGGTGCGTCGATCAGGGGCTCACCGTGTTCGTGATCTCCTGGGTCAATCCGGATCAAAAGCTCGCCGCGATGGGTTTCGAGCACTATTTGAAGCTTGGCCCGCTCGCGGCGCTTGATGCGATCAAGAAGGCCACCGGCGAGACCAAGGTCAACGCCATCGGCTATTGCGTCGGCGGCACGCTGCTTGCCATCACGCTCGCCTACATGGCAAAAAAGCGCGATGCGCGCATTGCTACGGCGACCTTGTTTGCCGCGCAGGTGGATTTCGCTCACGCCGGCGATCTCAAGGTGTTTGTCGACGAGAAGCAGCTGCTTGCTCTTGAGCGGCGAATGGCGGAGCGCGGCTATCTCGAAGCAGGGAAGCTGGCGACGGCCTTTAATCTATTGCGGTCGAACGATCTCATTTGGCCCTATGTCGTCAACAATTACCTCAAGGGCAAGGCGCCGATGCCGTTCGATCTGTTGTACTGGAATTCCGATTCGACCCGCATGCCGGCTGCCAATCACTCGTTCTATCTGCGCAAGTGCTACCTTGAGAATGCGCTGACCAAAGGCAATATGGAATTGGGCGGCGTGCGGCTCGATCTCACGAAGATCAGGCTGCCGATCTATAATCTCGCAACCCGCGAGGACCATATCGCGCCAGCCGAGTCGGTGTTTCACGGCGCGAAATTCTTTAGCGGGCCGATGAAATTCGTGCTCTCCGGTTCCGGCCACATTGCCGGCGTGATCAACCCGCCGGACCAGAAAAAATATCAGTATTGGACCGGTGCAATACCAAAAGGCGGCACGTTCGCGGCCTGGATCGCCAAGGCCAAGGAGCATCCGGGCTCCTGGTGGCCGGACTGGCTCGACTGGATCAAGACGCACGATGCCCGCAAGATGAAGGCGCGCAAGGCCGGCGGCGGAAAGCTGAAAGCCATCGAGGACGCGCCCGGAAGCTATGTAACGGTCAAGGGCTGAGTGGCCGCACACTTTCCCTGGCAAAAGCCGCCTAAATACGCTATATGACTATGGTCATAACCATAGTCATATGAGGATTTGATGTCCCGCCACGTAAAAGCTTCCGTATTCAAAGCGAAGTGCCTCGCACTCATGGACGAAGTCGCACGCACCGGCGACAAGCTCGTCATTACCAAGAACGGCAAACCGGTCGCCGATCTCGTGCCGCACCGTTCGGCAAAGAAAAACGCCCTGGGGCTTCTGCAGGGACGGCTGCACATCAAGGGAGACATCATCTCGCCGATTGACGTCGAGTGGGAAGCGCTTAAGTGATTCTACTCGATACTCATTCCGCGGTTTGGTTTGTGACCAACGACAAATCGCTCGGCAATCGCAGCCGGAAAGAGGCCATCGCCGCATTGCAGGAAAATCAACTGACCATAAGCGCGATCAGCTTCTGGGAGATTGCGTTATTGATTACCAAAGGACGGCTTGGGTCGCTCGATTCGGCGAATGAGGTACGGAAGAAAATTCTCGACGCCGGCATTGGCGAGTTGCCAATAACAGGCGCCCTTGCCATTCTCGCGGTCGAGCTCAAAAACCTGCATGGCGATCCGGCGGACCGCTTTATTGCTGCAACCGCAATTACGCATGATGCAACGCTGATGACCGCTGATGCCAGGTTGTTACGCTGGCGCCACGCAGTCCGCCGCCAAAATGCCGCGAAATAATAAAGCGTGTCAGCAATCCTGACGGCATTGCCGTTCTTCGGTCGATAGGAAGCGCAAGCGTCACGGAAACAGCGCGACGTGATCGAGCCCGAGCGTCTCGGGGAAGCCGAACATCAGATTCATGTTCTGCACCGCCTGACCCGACGCGCCCTTGGTGAGATTGTCGAGCGCCGCAACGATAATGGCGCGGCCGGGTATGCGGTCCTTGGCCATTCCGATAAAGGTCATGTTGGAGCCGCGCACGTGGCGCGTGTGGGGCACTTCGCCGAACGGCAATAGGTGCACGAACGGCTCCTGCGCATAAGCGCTCGCCAGAATCGCGTGCAAGTCGGCGGGAGTCTTGCCGCCGGTGCCGCGCACGTAGATGGTCGAGAGAATGCCGCGGTTCATTGGCACCAGATGCGGCGTAAACGTCACCACCACATCGCGGCCGGCGGCCAGGGAAAATTCCTGGTCGAGCTCAGCCATGTGGCGGTGATGGCCGACGCCATAGGCGTGAAAGCCTTCGGAGACTTCCGAGAATAGCATTTCCTCCTTGGCCGCCCTGCCCGCCCCGGTCATGCCGGATTTGGCGTCGATCACGATCTCATCGAGCGCAATCGCTTTGGCCTTGATCAGCGGCACGAGCGGCAGTTGCGCGCAGGTGGTGTAGCAGCCGGGATTGGCGACCAGCCGCGCCTTTTTTATCGCTTCGCGATGCACCTCGACCAGGCCGTAGACCGCTTCCTCTTGCAGCTTGGGCGCATGATGCGCGTGGCCGTACCAGCGCGCGTATGCGCCGGTGTCGGCAAGCCGAAAATCGGCGGACAGATCGACCACTTTGGTGCGTGGCGCCTTGGCGAGCAGATCGCTCACCACTTTCTGCGTGGTGGCGTGCGGCAGCGCGCAGAACGCCAGATCGAGCGCCGCCTTGCCCCAATCGATGCCTTCGATCGCGATAAGTTTGGGCAGCGCATAGGGCGAGAATTGCGGAAAAACGCTGCGCATCTCCTGGCCGGCACGGCGATCGGCGGTGAGCAGCGTAATCTCCACGCGCGGATGGCGCAGCAAGAGACGCACCAGCTCCGCGCCGGTGTAGCCGGATGCGCCGAGCACGCCGATTTTTGCTTTGCTGCCGTGATCCGACATGGCTCAATCCTTTCCGCGAACGAACATAACGACCGGAGGTCAAACTCCGCGGAAAAGATCAAGAAAAGAGAGCCGCGGAGTTAGATCCTGCGGCACGACGACGATCACACGCGACCGATCGCCGTGCCCCGATGGGGGCGGCGGCGCGACAATGCAACGATCATAGTCTGAGATACGGTCATGGGCACGCGATATAGGGCTCTGCGCGCCGCCGGTCAAGAACGAGCCACGAAACAAGAAGGCCGCCCGCAGGCGGCCTTCTCTTGATTCGTCATGTGCAAATCCTAATTAGAGCACCGGGCTCCAAGTCATCGGCACGAGGCGATAGCCGGTGCCATCCTTCTCCACATGGCCGACCGAGGGGAATGGATAGTGGAAGCCAGCGATCGGCATTTTTTCGGCAACCGCCATATCGTAAAGCTTGCGCCGCGAGGCTTCCGCCATTGGACCATCCATGTCCGCGGCGGCATGCCAGCCCGGATTGCGCACGAACAATGCCGGATTGCCGGTGACGTCGGCCTGCACCACAAGACGCTTCGATCCGGAAGCGACGATGTAGGAGACGTGGGCCGGCGTATGGCCGGGCGTCCCCATCGATGTGATGCCGGGCGCGACTTCCGTACCCGCTTCGTATTTGGTCAGCTTGTCGGCAATCGACGAGAATACGCGGCGGCAATTCGCAAAATTTCCCGCCAGCGGACTTCCCTGTGCTGCGCGGCTCATATTGCCGTCGTCCATCCAATGCGCCCATTCGCCGGCTGGGACTTTGATCTCCGCATTCGGATAGAAAAGGCTGCCGTCGACCGCACGGATGCCATTGATGTGGTCGGGGTGGAAATGCGAAATCACGATGATGTCAACCGACTTGGGATCGATGCCGGCCGCGGCCAGCGCGGCAGCCGTGAGCCCGGCATTCGGATAGCGGCCAGCGCCGTTGCCGGTGTCGATGAGCACAAGCTTGCTACCGGTGTTCACCAGCATCGGATTGTAAGTTTGGATCAGCGTGCCCTTCGGCATGTAATTGCCTTCGAGCACCGCGTTAACCTGTTCGATCGGGGCATTTCTGACCGATTGCGGACCAACCGGGAATGCATGCACGCCGTCGTGGATCGATGTGATTTCGAAGTCGCCGAGCTTGTAGCGGTAGAATCCGGGCGCCTGCTTGCCGGCCATTGGAGCGGCGGCGAAGGTGGGCGTTGCAGCGAGCGGAGTCAGCGCGGTTGCAGCGGTCGCAGCGGCGGCGCCAAATAGCGCGCGTCGCCGGCGCCGTTTTCCCACTTCCGGGCGCCGACCGCGAGTGGCGAATACTAGTCTTGATTCAAATGACTGTGAACTGGGTGAATTGAGACATGGGTGCGGCGTATTCTTTTTATTGCGAATTATTCGCAGGACAATATGGGCGAGATTGGCGCCAAGTCGTTGCAGCGAAAATCAGCAATGCAAGAAGGCCGCCTTGCGGCGGCCTTCTGCGATTTTCGATGAGACAATCGGCGATCAGATCGCGTTGATTAGATCGTCGGGTTCCAGGGAGCTGGAATCCAGCGATAGCCATTGCCGTCCTTTTCGACATAGCCCACCGCGGGAAACGGCGAATGAAATGACTGGACCAGCAATTTCTCGGCGATTGCCATGTCGTACAGCTTTCGCCGCGTCTCCTGGGCGAGCGGCCTATTCATGTCGAAGGCAAATTGCCAATCGGAATTTCGCATAAACAAGACCGCCATGCCGGCCGTGATGTCGGCCTGCACCAGGACGCGCTGCGAGCCTGACGCAACGATATGCGAGGTGTGACCGATGGTATGGCCATAGCTCGCGACCGACGTGATGCCAGGCGCAATTTCCTTGCCGGCTTCGTACTGCGTCACCTTGTTGCCAAGCGCGCCGAACACCCGTTTGACGTTGTTGAAGTTCCCCTTCAACCCTTCGGAGGCCTTGGCAAATTCGCCCTCATCGGTCCAGAACTTCCATTCCGCTGCCGGCACCATTATTTCCGCATTCGGAAACGCCGGTTTGTTTTCGGCCGCAAGCAGACCGTTGATATGATCGCCGTGGAAGTGTGAGATGATCACGGTATCGACCTTATCGAGGGCTATGCCGGAGGCGGCGATATTGGTGTGGAACTGACCGGCCATGCCCTTGCTGTTCTGGTAGACTGTCGGCCCAAGGCCGGTATCGATGACGACAAGTTTCGAACCGGTATTGACGACGATCGGTGCGTAGAAGTGGGTTGCCTTGTCGGTCGGTAGATAGTTCGCTGCGAGCGCTGCATTAACGGCATCCTTCGGAGCGTTCGCAACATAAGTGTCAGAAAGCGGGTTTACGACAACTCCGTCGGTGGCAACGGTGATCTCGAAGGTTCCTACCTTGTAGCGGTAGAAACCCGACGCCTGCTTGCCTATAGGCGGGGCGGCGGCATGAGCGGGCGAAGATGTGGCAAGCGGAGTGAGCGCGGTGGCGGCGGAGGCAGCGACGGCGCCGCTCAAGATGCCGCGGCGGGTGAGTTCGGTCATGAGTGGTTCTCCCTGGAGTGCCCTTGCGGGGATTGTTGTGATTGGCAGCGGTATTTCGGTAATGGATATTAACTTGTAACGCATTTTGCGCCGGGGCGAAACGGCCGATTTGTCCGTCAACCCGCAGTTATAAACACTGAGCGGCAGATTATATTCCAATTTGCATCCCAATTTGCCGCCGTTCGGCCGCGCGCCGCTTTGGATTAAAGCACGTTGAGGCGACCAGTCATCGCCGCTATGCTGCGTATTCTTATAACTCGCCTGCTTTGAGCACGGTCCTTGCGCAGGCGACCAACGCGCCGGCCGTGCGTCAACGACAATTGGGAGTAAACACCATGCGCAATGCAATGCTCACTTTGCTCGCGATCTGCGCTGCGGTAGCGTTCGGCAGCCAAGTACACGCGCAAGCGCCCGCTGCACCGCCGCCCGGCTATGGCGCGCCGATCACGCTCGATCAGGCCAAGGCCGCCGTTGCTGCCGCAGAAGTTGAAGGGAAGAAGAACGGCTGGAACCTAACATTCGCGGTCGTCGGTCCAAGCGGTGATTTGATCTATTTCGAAAAGTCGGATCTCGCTGGCATGGCCACGGTCAAAATCGCGCAGGACAAGGCAATGACCTCGGCGCTGTTCCGCGCCCCGACCAAGGCGTTCATGGACCGGCTCCAGGCCGGCGAAACCTATGTGATGACGTTGCGGGGCGTGACCCCGGTTGCAGGCGGCATGCCCATCGTCGTGGGCGGCAAGCTCATCGGTGCCATCGGCGTGAGCGGCGCCACCGCGCTGCAAGATCACCAAGTGGCGCAGGCCGCCATCGCAGCCGTCAAGTAGCGCGTCGAGCAGACTCCAGTGGCTCTGCCGGGCTCATCCGGCAGAGTTTTTTGTGCCGCGCGTATCATCCCCAAACCCACTTGATCGCCTTCGATGTCACGTCGCCGAGCGTAAGCAGAACCGCCGCCCAGAGAAAGGCCGAGGTCCAGTTGGCGAATTGGAAGCGCCAGAACGGCATGGCAAAAATGCCGGCGACGATCGGCACCGAGGCGCGCAAAGGCCCGGAGAACCGGCCGACGAAAATCGCGAGCGCGCCCCACCGCTTCACCACCGCTTCACCTTTCGGGATCAGGTCCGGATGCCGCGAGAGCGGCCACATATGGTAGACGCGCGTCTCGAGCTTCAAGCCGATCCAGTAGGATAGCCAGTCGCCGAGCGCCGCGCCGATCGAGCCAGCGACCGAGATCGGCCAGAAATTGAGGTCGGTCGCGCCGATCAGCGTGCC
>CAZNSG010000301.1:0-11796 GCA_964575715.1 uncultured Hyphomicrobiales bacterium
GCCACTTGCTACCAATCCTGGGTTCGATCTTCCCGTTGCGCTTGCGCTTCCAGCCGCCGTTCCAGCGGTCCTGGTTCTCCCAGTCCTTTGGATAGCCAATGCCCGGTTTGGTCTCGACGTTGTTGAACCAGGCGTATTCCATTCCTTCGCGGCTGGTCCAAACATTTTTGCAGGTTACTGAGCAGGTGTGACAGCCGATGCACTTGTCGAGGTTCAGGACCATCGCAATCTGAGCGCGGATTTTCATGGGTGCGATCTCCTCACTCAGCCGCTGGAAGTTGGACGCCGTGCTTTTCCGCGTAGGGCCGTTCCAGCCAATCGACGGTCTTCAGCTTGCGGACGATCACAAACTCGTCGCGGTTGGTGCCGATCGTGCCGTAATAGTTGAAGCCGTAGGACTGCTGGGCGTAGCCGCCGATCATGTGGGTCGGCTTGACCACCGTCCGCGTCACGGAATTATGGATGCCACCGCGTTGCCCGGTGATCTCCGAGCCCGGCACGTTCACGATCTTCTCCTGCGCGTGATACATCATGCACATGCCTTCCTTCACGCGCTGCGAAACGACCGCGCGCGCGACCAGTGCGCCGTTGACGTTGTAGGCTTCGATCCAGTCGTTATCGACGATGTCGGCTTTCTTGGCGTCGATTTCGCTGATCCATACGATTGGACCGCCACGCGAGAGCGTGAGCATCAGCAGATTATCGGTATAGGTCGAATGGATGCCCCACTTTTGGTGCGGGGTGATGAAATTGAGCACGACTTGTTTTTCGCCGTTTGGCTTCTTGTCGATGATCGGCTTGACCGCCTTGAGATCGACCGGAGGGCGGTAGACGCAAAGCGCCTCGCCGAACGCCCGCATCCACAGGTGATCCTGATAAAGTTGCTGCCGGCCGGACAGCGTGCGCCACGGAATCAGCTCATGCACGTTGGTATAGCCGGCGTTGTAGCAGACCTTTTCCGACTCAAGCCCCGACCAGATCGGCGAGGAGATGATCTTGCGCGGCTGCGCCACGACGTCGCGGAAGCGAATTTTTTCGTCTTCTTTCGAGAGCGCGAGATGTTTGTGATCGCGCCCGGTTGTTTTTGAAAGCGCTTCCCAAGCCTTGACTGCGACCTCGCCGTTGGTTTCCGGCGCGAGCGTAAGAATCACCTCGCAGGCATCGATGTCGGTCTCGATCTTGGCAAAGCCCTTGGTCGGGCCTTCGTCGGTGACGACGCCATTGAGGCGCTTGAGGAACTCGACTTCATGCTCGGTATTCCACGCCATGCCCTTACCGCCGTTGCCGAGCTTCGCCATCAGCGGCCCGAGTGCGGTAAAACGCTTGTAGAGATTGGGATAGTCGCGCTCCACCAGGGTGACCGACGGCATGGTCTTGCCAGGGATCGGTTCAACTTCGCCCTTCTTCCATTCCTTGACATCGAGCGCCTGCGCAATCTCGGCCGGCGTGTCGTGCATGATCGGGGTGAGCACGACATCTTGCTCGACGCCGAGCACTTCCGGCGCGATTTGCGAAAATTTCTTTGCGATTGCCTTGTAAATCTCCCAATCGCTCTTGCATTCCCACACCGGATCGACCGCCGCCGTCAGCGGGTGGATGAAAGGATGCATGTCGGAGGTGTTGAGGTCGTTCTTCTCGTACCAGGTGGCGGTCGGCAGCACGATGTCGGAATAGACGCAGGTGGTCGACATGCGGAAATCGAGCGTGACCAGCAGGTCGAGCTTTCCCTTCGGGGCGTCGTCATGCCAGGCGACCTCTTTCGGTTTCTTACGACCGGTTTCACCCAAATCCTTGCCCTGCACACCATGCGTGGTGCCTAGGAGATGCTTGAGAAAGTACTCATGCCCCTTGCCCGATGAGCCGAGCAGATTGGAGCGCCACACGAACATATTGCGCGGCCAATTGTCGGGATGGTCCGGGTCCTCACACGCCATCTGGAGCTCGCCAGATTTAAGCGCCTTGGCGACGAAATCCTTCGGCTCCATTTTCGCGGTGGCCGCCTTCTTGGCGATTGAGAGGGGGTTCTGCTTGAGCTGCGGAGCGGACGGCAGCCAGCCCATGCGCTCGGCGCGAATGTTGTAATCGATCAGCGCGCCATCCCACGGACCGGCAGGCGCCGTCGGCGAGATGATCTCATCGACTCCGAGCGTTTCGTAGCGCCACTGATCGGTGTGGGCATAAAAGAACGATGTCGAATTCTGCTGGCGCGGCGGCCGGCTCCAGTCGAGCGCAAATGCGAGAGGCAGCCAGCCCGATTGCGGGCGCAGTTTCTCCTGCCCGACATAATGCGACCAGCCGCCGCCCGATTGACCGACACAGCCGCACATCACCAGCATGTTGATGACGCCGCGGTAGTTCATGTCGGCGTGGTACCAATGGTTCATCGCAGCGCCAATGATCACCATCGAGCGGCCTTTGGTCTTTTCGGCATTGAGGGCGAATTCGCGCGCCATCGTGATGATCTGATCGCGCGGCACGCCGGTGATCTTCTCCGCCCAGGCCGGCGTATACGGCACGTTCTCATCGTAGGATTTTGCGACATGCGTGCCGCCGAAGCCGCGATCGAGGCCATAATTGGCAACAAACAGATCGAACACCGAGGCGACCAGCGCCTCGCCGTCCTTGAGCTGGATGCGCTTGGCCGGCACCTTACGCACCAGCACGCTCGGATGGTCGGTACCCTTGAAGGCGTCGTGCTCGCGATTGCCGAAATATGGGAAGGCGACGTCGGCGAATTCGTCCTTGTCGTTGGCAAAAGTCAGTTGCAAGTTGGTGTCGCGGCCGTCCGATTCCTTCTCTTCCAGATTCCACTTTCCCTTTTCGCCCCAGCGGAAACCGACGGAGCCGCACGGCACCACGACGCTTTCAGATGTCTCGTCATAGGCGACGGTCTTCCATTCGGGATTGTTGGTCTCACCGAGATTGTTGGCAAAGTCGGAAGCGCGCAGCAGCCGATCCGGCACGAGCGTGTCGCCCTGCTTAACGAGCCGCACCAGCATTGGCATGTCGGTGTATTGGCGGACGTAATTTTCGAAATACTCCGCCTGCCGGTCGAAATAGAATTCGCGCAGAATGACGTGCCCCATGGCCATGGCGAGCGCGGCATCGGTGCCCTGTTTGACCGAGATCCAGAGGTCGGCAAATTTCGAGGCTTCCGAATAGTCCGGGCAGATCACCACGCTCTTGGCGCCGCGGTAGCGCGCTTCGGTATAAAAGTGGGCGTCGGGCGTGCGCGTCTGCGGAACATTCGATCCCCACAGAATAAGGAAGCCCGAATTGTACCAGTCGGCCGATTCCGGCACGTCGGTCTGCTCGCCCCAGGTCTGCGGCGATGACGGCGGAAGATCGCAATACCAATCGTAGAACGACATGCTCACGCCGCCGAGCAGCGACAGATAACGCGAGCCCGCGGCATAGGAAACCATCGACATCGCGGGGATGGGCGAGAAGCCGATGACGCGGTCGGGACCGTGCTTTTTCACCGTGTAGGCGTTTGCCGCCGCGATGATTTCGGTGACTTCGTCCCAGGTCGCGCGCACAAAGCCGCCGAGCCCGCGCTTGCTGGTATAGGCTGCGCGCTTTTTCGGGTCTTCGACGATCGAACCCCAGGCGCCCACGGCTGTGCGCACCGCCCTCGCCTCGCGCCACAGCTTGAGCAGCCGCGCGCGCACCAGCGGATATTTCACGCGATTGCCCGAATACAAATACCACGAGTAGCTCGCGCCGCGAGAACACCCGCGCGGCTCGTGATTGGGCAGCTCAGGTCGCGTGCGCGGATAATCGGTCTGTTGCGTTTCCCACGTCACGATCCCGCCCTTGACGTAGATCTTCCACGAGCACGAACCCGTGCAATTGGCGCCGTGGGTGGAGCGCACGATCTTGTCGTGCTGCCAGCGCTTGCGGTAGCCGTCCTCCCAGCGCCGGTCTTCGTTGGTGACCACACCGTGGCCATTGGAGAAGTCATCGACGACGCGGTTGAAGAAGTTCAGACGATCGAGGAAATGGCTCATGATCTGCCCCTTTTTATTGCGCCGGCTGAGCGGCCGCCGGTGGCAGCATGTCGCGATGTTCGACGTCCCACAGCAGGCCGCCGCGGCGCGTGTAGTAGTACCAAGTGACGGCAACGCAGCTCACATAGAAGGCAAGGAAGCCCCACAGCGCCGCCTGCGCACCGCCAGTCAGCGCGATCGAGGTTCCGTAGCCCTTCGGGATGAAAAATGCGCCGTAAGCTGCTATCGCCGAAGTGAACCCGATAATTGCAGCGGATTCCTTCTCCGCCTGCCTCACACGATCGGCCGCGCTCATGCCGGGCTCGAGGCGCGGTATTTCCTTGCGCATAATCGCGGGGATCATCTGGAACGTCGATGCATTGCCAACGCCGCTCGCGAAAAACAGCAGCAGGAAGCTCGCGAAGAAGCCCCAGAAGGCGTAGGGCTGATCCTTGACGCCGAGGAAGTAGAGCACGCCCGACACGCCGACCATCATCAGCACGAACACCCAGAAAGTGACGCGTCCTCCGCCATACTTGTCGGAGACCCAGCCGGTGGCCGAGCGCGAGATCGCGCCGACCAGCGGCCCAAGAAATGCGAGCGATAGCGCATCGACATTCGGGAACTGTGTCTTCGCCAGCAGCGGGAAACCGGCCGAATAGCCGATGAACGAACCGAAAGTGCCGGTATAGAGCCAGCACATGATCCAGTTGTGCTTGCGCTGAAAAATCACCGCTTGTTCGGCGAACGAAGCCTTCATAGACGCAAGGTCATTCATGCCGAACCACGCCGCGAAAGCGGATGCGATGATGAATGGTACCCAGATGAAGCCCGCATTCTGCAGCCACAGCTGCGTTTGTTTGCCTGCCTCGGCGGCGATTTGCGGTTCGCCGCCGAGCCAGCCGAATACGCCGGCGGTGATCACGAGTGGAATTGTGAATTGCACAACACTGACGCCGAGATTGCCAAGCCCGGCGTTGAGCGCGAGCGCGTTGCCCTTTTCCGCCTTGGGGAAAAAGAAGCTGATGTTGCTCATCGACGAGGCAAAGTTGCCGCCGCCGAAGCCGCAGAGCAGCGCGAGCCCGAGAAAAATGAAATATGGCGTGTTGGGATTCTGCACCGCCAGCCCAATGCCGATCGCCGGTATCATCAGCGACCACGTCGCCAGCGTCGTCCAGAGTCGTCCGCCGAAAATCGGTGGCATGAAGGAATAGAAGATGCGCAGCGTCGCACCCGACAGCCCTGGAAGCGCGGCCAGCCAGAACAGCTGGTCGGTAGTGAATTTGAAGCCGACCGCGGGAAGCTTCGCGACGACGATCGACCACACCATCCACACTGCAAATGACAACAAGAGCGCGGGGATCGAGATCCAGAGATTACGCTGCGCGAGTGCGCGCCCCTTTTCCTTCCAGAACACCGGGTCCTCCGGCCGCCAGTCCTCGATAAGCTGTGGTCCCAATACGCCGACATGTTTCTCTTCGTGGATCGGCTGCATTTCCGGCAGCTCCGGCAACTTGCGCAACTCCGTTTCCGCGACTTCGCTCTCCATGCGCCGAATGGCGATGTGCATCCATACGAGTGCGACCGACGCGAGCGCGAACAGCAGCATGAAGCAGCTCGTCGCGACGCCGGTGAGGTCGTTGAGCGCACCAAACGCGATCGGCAAGACAAAGCCACCGAGACCGCCGATCAGACCAACAAGGCCGCCGACCGCGCCGACATTGTTGGGGTAATAGACCGGGATATGTTTGTACACGGCCGCCTTGCCCAGGCTCATGAAGAAGCCGAGCACGAAGACAATGACCATGAAGGCGACCAGACCAATCTCGAGATGGAACGTGATTGGGCCCCGGATGCCTTTGACGACATAGTCGGTCGGTGGATACGAGAGCAGGAAGGTGCAGACGACAGAGACGAGAAATGTCCAATACATGATGCGCCGCGCGCCATAGCGGTCGGAAAGATGCCCGCCATACGCGCGGAATATGCTCGCCGGAATCGAATATGCGGCACCGATCATGCCGGCGGTCGTGATCTCGAGCCCGTAGACTCCGATGAGGTATCGCGGCAGCCAAAGCGAGAGTGCCACGAACGCGCCGAACACGAAAAAATAGTAGATAGCAAATCGCCAGACCTGGATGTTCTTCAAGGGCTCCAATTCAAGCCAGGTGCTGCGTAGCTTCTCGCCGCGGGCGCGGCGCGCGCGAATTACCGGATCGTCGGCGGTCGCGAACCAGAACACCACGCCCATGATGGCGATGCCGAGCGCCCACACCTGGGCGACCGTCTGCCAGCCATAGGCAACGAGCACGAACGGCGCTAGAAACTTGGTGACCGCGGCGCCGACATTGCCGACGCCGAAAATGCCGAGCGCGGTGCCCTGCTTGCCGACCGGATACCAGCGCGACACGTAGGCGATTCCGACTGCGAACGAGCCGCCCGCGACGCCGACGCCAAGGGCGGCCAGCAGAAAGGTCGTGTAATCATAGGCGTAGGTCAGCAGCCACGTCGCGACCGCTGCCGAGAGCATTACCGCCGTATAGACAATGCGGCCGCCGTATTGGTCGGTCCAGATGCCCAGCGCAAGACGGATCAACGAGCCGGTGAGAATCGGCGTACCGATAAGCAGCCCGAATTGGGTTTCGTTCAGCCCAAGCTCTTTTTTTATCTGAATGCCGATGATGGAGAAGATTGTCCATACCGCGAAGCATACAGTGAAGGCGATCGTCGACATCCAAAGTGCGCGGCTTTGGCCCTGCTGTGCGCCGACATTGTAATCCTGCATGGTCTCTTCCATCCCCGCCTAGCAATGCTGCAACAGGACGAAATCTACTGAGGTCAGCGTTTGCGAAGTTGACGTAAGTCAACGCCGGGTTTGAAAAGGCTCTTAGAAATATTGATGTAGATCAAAGCCTTGAATTCGGAAACTGCCTCAATAATTCATTGCGCAATCGCTGCACCGGGGGAGGAGCATGGGAAGCGTTATCTTTCGATGTCCGGTGGTGGGCATCAGTGTGCAGGGATGGATCGCCGAGGACGCCTCCGCAGGCGGAGCGCGCGATGATTTTGTCGGCATCAAATGTGCGGCATGCAGTCGAACGCACCTCGTGAATGCGGCATCCGGAAAAGTTCTGGGCGAAACACGCAGAAAGACGCAGGACGATTAGGCGCGCCGGCACCAAGTCGATAATGAGAAAACCTGCGGAGAATTCGCGAGATAACTTCAACGCCTCCGCCTGACATCACGGGTCGTTAATTCGCTGACATTCACGGCAACCTGTTGCAAACTGAAATACCCAGCACAAGTGTCACGCTCAAGGTCAGCATTCAGCGCATTCCATGTTTGCCCAAAAGCTTCACCGTGCTCGCCTGCGGGCCTTTGTTGCCGATTTCCTCGGCGAACATCACCCGGGTTCCGACTTTAAGCTTTGAATACCCATCGTTGAGAACGCTATTGCGGTGGAAGTAGATTTCACGTCCGTCGGCCGACGTCAGCATGCCAAATCCATCGACCGGCTCAAGCTGGGACACGGTTCCAAGCGGTGCGGCATCATGTGCTTTAATCTGACCTTGCATGCGTCGCACATTGTCCTGCAGGCGGCGGCGCGCGCGGTGGAATGCATCGTTGATCGCAAACGAAAGATCGGAATGCCGCTCATCGGCTTTCGGCGTGCGCCCCACGCTAACCTCGCGGCCGTTCGGAAGTGCGAGATGAATATTCACTTCGAACAGACCGCCGGCTCGATGGCGCTCGCTGGGCGCCTTGAGCCTGACGCGGCAGGCGGTCACACGGCCAAACCGCTCTTCCAGAGCGGCAATATGGGCCGCAATGACGCTCCGCACGCGCTCGTTTGATTTCATTCCTTGTAGATCGATCTGAACCGGCGTTTCCATCGAAATGGCACCTTTTGATCGAACTTGAAACGACCGCATGTGTTGGCCAACCGAGCCGCTCATCCAAATCGTTCATTCAGACGTGAGTAGGCTGGATCGTGTGGTCGAGGCTTTCAAGTCTAACGGCGCTCATGGACGCTCTGCTCGGCACTGTATTTATTGAAAGGCTACCCGAGCTTATTCGGGTTGCTTTGAGCCATATCAAATCCGATAGACCAATTAGGGACAGCTTTTTCAGAATGCGTTCAAGAATTGGGCGCTGCGCGTCGCCATCGCAAATGGCGGGAAGCAACCGCGATGCACCATCAACCGCCGATAACTTCGTCGGCCGGCGTATATGGCAGGTCCAAGGCATCCGCCACTGCGCGGCAGGTCAGCTGCCCTGCGCTCACATTAAGCCCGTTGCGCAAATGAACATCGTCTGCGAGCGCACGTCGATAACCCTTGTCGGCAAGCGCCAGAATGAATGGCCGCGTTGCATTGTTGAGGGCGAAGGTGGACGTGCGCGGCACCGCACCCGGCATGTTGGCCACGCAATAATGGATCACGCCATCGACGATGAAGGTGGGCTGTGAATGAGTCGTCGGGTGTGAAGTCACGGCATTGCCTCCCTGGTCGATCGAGACATCGACAATGACCGATCCCGCCTTCATTGCTTTGATGGTCGCGCGTGAAATTAATTTTGGTGCCGCGGCGCCCGGGACCAGCGCGGTCGCAATGACGAGGTCGGCTTCTCTGCATTGGGCATCGATCGTCTCAGGGGTCGACGCGACGGTGCGAACGTCTCGCCCGAAGCGTTCCGTCACGGCCCGCAGGGCAGTCGAGCTCGCGGCCGTCACGGTCACCTCTGCTTGCATCCCAATCGCAATGAGCGCCGCGTTCGTGCCGACGACGCCGGCGCCAATGACAAATACTTTCGCCTGCGCCACGCCTTCCACGCCACCAAGCAATATGCCGCGCCCGCCATACGGCCGTTCGAGATAATGCGCGCCGACTTGTGTGGCCATTCGGCCGGCCACTGCCGACATCGGCTTTAGCAACGGTAATTTTCCCTGCGCATCCGTGACGGTTTCGTATGCGATGGCGGTGACGCCCGAAGCCAGGAGATCTCTCGTTTGCTCTGGATCTGGCGCAAGGTGGAGATAGGTAAACAATACCTGGCCGCGCCTCAGCCGGCTCCGCTCGGCTGCCAAAGGCTCCTTGACCTTCACAATCAGTTCGGCATGCGCGAAGACTTCATCGGCGCCGGAAGCGATCTGCGCTCCGGCCTTGATATACTCTTCGTCGGAAATGCCGGCGCCTATTCCGGCCTGTGTCTCCATGATGACACGATGGCCTCGCGCCGTCAGTTCGCGCACAACAGAGGGAATCATACCGACGCGAAATTCGTTGTCCTTGATTTCTTTCGGGATGCCAATTTGCATCGCCAGCTCCTTCATAATGCCGCGAGGAAATTGCTACCAGGATACAACGGGCAGGCGCTTGGCGACAAAATCAAACTCATGCAGTCGCGTTGACGTCCGATCTCGCTGCGGAGCGGGCAAAAACTTCCGACCGATCATGAAGCGCTCTCAGCGCATTCAAGATGACGGCGACATCGATCACCTCTTGAAACAGGGCGCCTTGCACTGGCGTGATATAGCCAAGCGCCGCCGCGATCATTCCCGCCACCGACAGGCCGATACCCGCGTATACGCTTTCGAGCGCAATAAAGCGGGACCGCCGCGCGATCTTGATAGCCGGAAGAACACGGTCCAGCTGATCGACCAGCAGCACGATATCGGCGGCCTCGGCCGAAGCCGCCGCTCCTTTCGCACCCATGGCCAAACCGATATCTGCGGCAGCGAGCGCCGGCGCGTCATTGACGCCATCGCCGATCATCATGACCGGACCGTTCTTGCGCTCGGAGATAACGATCAGTGTTTTCTGATCAGGGCTCAGCTCGGATCTGACAACATCGATGGACAGGCCTTTGGCAACGAGCTCGGCCACATCGCGGCTGTCACCCGTAGCAAGAACGATCCGCTCGATACCGAGATCCCGGAGATTGCGCAGCAGCGCTTGCGTACCGGCCCGCAATTCATCGGCAAGGACCAGGACGCCGGCAACCCTTCCATCGACCGCGACCGCCACGGCGATGGCTCCCGGGGCGCTTTTTACACCGAGCGACGACACGGTCGGCATAGCTATTCGCCGTGCAACAAAGCGGATGCCGCCCACAATGACCCGCCGGCCATCGACGCGGCCTTCGATGCCTTCGCCCGGGGCCTCGTTGACATCGCTTGGCACGCTCAAGTCGAACTTCCTCGCTCGCGCCTCGTCCACGATGGTTTGGGCAATGATGTGTTTGGAGGCCTGATCGAGCGAAGCTGCCAGCCGCAGAACCTCATCAGGCGATACGTCCGAGTTGACGCTGCTCGACACAATCTTGGCTCGGCCATGCGTCAGCGTTCCGGTCTTGTCGATGACGATCGTGCGCACCTGCGCGAGCGTCTCCAACGCTTTCCCGCCTTTGATTAAAATACCTTGCTTGGCAGCTCGCGAGAGACCCGACACGATTGCGATCGGCACCGCCAGAATGAGCGGACATGGAGTCGCAATCACAAGCACCGCCACCGCTCGGATCGGATCTGCGCTCCAGAACCAAGCAGCTCCGGCGAGCGCGATCGTGGCCACGAGGAATACCATGGCATACCGGTCGGCCAGCCGTGACATCGGCGCGCGTGAACGCTGGGCCGCTGCGACCAGACGGACGATGCCGGCATAGGTGCTCTCGGCAGCGCGCCGCGATGCCAGCATATCGAATGCGGCGCCGACATTGGTCGATCCGCTCATTACGGCGTCGTTGAAGCGTTGCTGAACGGGCATGGATTCGCCGGTCAGAGCCGATTGATCCAAGACCGCCAAGCCTTCAACGACCGTCCCGTCAACCGGGACCACGTCACCTTGCCGGACCAGCAGCCGATCTCCCGGTTCGATTGCATCGAGGTCAACCTCTTCCAGTCTGCCATTGCGGTGACGGATGGCCGTTCGTGGCACCCGAGCCAGGAGAGCGGTCATTTCGCGGCTTGCGCGCCGCTCGGCAAAACTCTCAAGATACTGGCCACCGGCATACATCAGCGCGACAATCACGGCGGCAAGGTGCTCGTTGAATACGAGCGCGGCGAGCATTGAGATGGCGGCGACGATATCCAACCCGACATCGCCGCGTTTTAAGCTAACGATGATTTCGATCAGCAGAACCAGCAGGACCGGAAGCGTTGCGGCAGCCCAGATCGAACTCGACCAATGACCCCACGCGGAAAACTGCGCCGCAATGCCGGCGAGAAGGCCCGCTGCCGACAGCGCAACAATGATCGGCCGAAATAACCTCTGAAATTCCCTCACAGATTTTGCTCTGACTAAAACAGGCTCTGTGGCAGCTGCCGATCGGCAGCTCACCTACTTTTATTAGTTTCATCCATCAAATGAATCAGCCTTTGATATGCGTCAACCCGCGATAGCCGGATTCGCCGAGTTTGCATTGGGATACCGGTCCGATGCCGGTCATGATCTCACGCTCGGGCAGATGCCCGTGGCGTACCCGCCGCGCCCGTCCTTCAACGGTCAGCTTGTCGGCATGGATGCCAAGTAAGCCTGCAATCCCGGCCTCCACGGAATGTGCCAACAGCATTCCAGCGCCGTTGCGCAAAACCTCAGTCAGCGGATCAACGAATGTGCCTGGCCTCAACAATCCCCGGCGTAATTCTATTACGTTTTGGTCGAAAGTCTGCTCAGTGTCCTTCACGCCCGAGCGCACGGAGATTGCTGATCCATCGCTCACGCTGGTTCGCACTAATGAGCGTGGGGAATGCGCCATCAGGTCCGCCCACGCCAGCTCCGAGCATTCCGATCAAGGTCGTCTTAACCGGCC
>CAZNSG010000302.1:0-48659 GCA_964575715.1 uncultured Hyphomicrobiales bacterium
GAAGCCTCATGAGCGCCTTTCCTCCTGACGAATGCGCCAACTACTTCAGAAACGCTGGATATGAACCATGTTAGGTGGAAAATGCTCTAGCTACCTGATCGGCAACAAGGACCTTAGCCGACCGTTTTCTGACGTGATGGAAGAGTTTTGCGCCGGACCGAACGGAATAATTGCATTAATTCAGGAGATTCGCGATCGATTCGAATACATCTATTCACATCGAGATCTCTACCAAGACGCTGTTAGATTCCACCGACAACTTGCCACCTTCTATCCCATCGACACCATCGTAACTACGAATTGGGACACCTATTTCGAGGACGAGTGCGGTGCCACTGCTTTCGTCGAGGACAAGGATATCCCTTTGTGGGATGTGGCCAAACGAAAAGTCTTAAAGGTTCATGGAACGATCGCAAATTTTGGATCGATCGTCGCAACCAAAACTGACTATCGCAAGTGTGAGCGAAAACTTCGTACGGGCATTCTTGGAGCACACCTAAAGTCGTTGCTTGCTACCCGCACGGTTGTCTTTATTGGCTACTCGCTCCGAGACGATGACTTTCTTCAAATCTACAATTCGACCCGCAAACACCTCGCTGATTTTCACCGACAAGCATATTTTGTTTCGCCTGCCATTTTAGATACCGAACGAACTCGCCTTCAAAATATGAATCTCCATTTGATCGAAACTGATGGTGAATTCTTCATATCGCAACTCAAGAAGCACGCGCAATCGTGCAGATGTATCAGTCCCGACGATATGTATGACGATGTCGAAAGCCTGCTATCAGAAGTGATTGATGCGCATCTCTGGCTACATGACACTTTCGGTATTCGAAGCCACCCCCAGACCATGATTGCGTCCTGGTATCAGGACGGTTTGATGGATGCTCTGAGTCGCATTATAAGATTGCGACGAACTGGGGCGTATTCTGACGTGTACCGTTTGATTCATACGGCACATGGCTACTACGAATTCGAAAGGAGATATCAACGCGACAATAATTTTAGCGACGCCGCATATTGCGAAGGATATGCAACCGGATTGCTCTTTTCTTCGCAGACATCAAAACTCAGGATGACTCCGCCTTTGTTCTTTCATTTTGGTGGCTTCGGGACTTCGGGAAGAAGTGTTTATAAGCGATGGGTTAGAAAACTGCCGGATCTACATAAAACTGCTCATCGATACGTCATCGGCTGTCTCAAAAAAATTCCGCCTCATGAGGAAATTGTGTTGCATCACAAAGCTCAACTGAATCTAGGCAGATATATCGACGACAACGGAAGACTGACTACCAACAAATAGTTGAAGCGCGTAGGGCGGAATAGCGAAGCGTATTCCGCCGAATGTTCCGAGACCCAAAAGATGGCGCAATGCGCTACGCTATTGCGCCTTACATGTTTTCTGGACGTCAGCAAATCGGTTGCGGCGCTCGGGCGCCACAAATCAGAGGCGCTGATAAGGGCGGCGCGGCAGAACTTGCACACCGTGCTCTGCTCTTTCCCCGCGCGGTCGCCCGAGCATTGCAAGCTTATCGCGGGGCGAGGGATAATTCTACCGCGGCAAAAACGTCATCCACCACTTTGCCCCAAGAAAATCTTCCCCTATTGCATCAGTACCTTGGATGGGCTTCGCTATCGCTCAATCCATCCGAAACTCACCAAATCCCATAGCGCGGCACGTTCGCCATGTAGCGCCGGTATCCGTCGCCGAACTTCTTTTCGAGATAGCGTTCCTCGCGCAGCACGACGCCGTAATGCAAGACAAGCGCTGAGGGCACGAACAGCAGCAAGATCCAGTCCGACGCCAGCGCGAGCCCAAGCCCGATGAGCATGAGCGCGACCCCGATATACATCGGGTTACGCAGGCGCGCGAAAATGCCGCCGGTCGCGAGCGCAAGCGAAGGCTTCCACGGCGGCACGTTGGTGCCGACGCGCTTGAACATCCGCTCGGCGGCAAGCGCGAGCGCGCCGCCCGCGACGATGAGCACGACGCCGAGCGCGACACGCGGCCAGAACGTCAACCATTTGCTGAGCGCAAGAATTGGGAAGAGCCAATCGAGCACGAGGCCAAGCACGACTGTCGCCGCAGCGATCAGCGGCGGCGGGGCGATGACTCCGGGTGTGTCGTTGTTATTGACCGTCATGGAGCCTTAACGCACCGCCGCTTGTTTCGTCACGATAGCTCGTCGCTTCGGCAGCTTCGCGATCTCCGCGCCCGCGATCTGCCCAGCAACACGAATATCGTACGCGCTCTGCAAATTCAGCCAGAACTGCGCGCTCATGCCGAACCAATGGCCGAGACGCAGCGCGGTGTCGCCGGTGATCGAGCGCTTGCCCTGAACGATCTGGGTGATGCGGTTCGCCGGCACGCGCAACCGCCGTGCAAGCTCGGTCGGCGTGACCGCGATTTCCTTCAACTCCTCGGCGAGGATTTCTCCAGGGTGAATGGCGGGTCGCATGGTCATCGTCTCCTTAGTGATAATCGACAATTTCAATATTCGAGGGGCCGCGTGCGCAGCGCGGCCATTCAAAACATGGCCGCCATTGTTCGTTGATGCGGACGCTGAACTGACCAGCGCGACCGCCCTTCAACGCTTCGAGCCGATTGCTCCGCAAAGCTCGCAATTCGTCCAAGCTCATCGCGGCGTCGAGAATTTCAAGACGCCGATAGGCTTGGCGAGCAAAGCCCTGAAACTCGCGGACAAAACGGCCTTGAGCAAAGGCGGACGTCCGTTTGTCCCGATAGCTCAGGATCATGACAGTTATTTAACATAATGGACGAGATACGTCAATCGTCAATTTCATGCGGAAAACGTGCCGCCTCGCAAGGGAGAGGGATAGAACACACAGGGCAAGTCAGCTCACTCCATCGGCAGGCCGGCGTAGTTTTCCGCCAGCGACGTCATGGCGGCGACCGAGCTCGTCACATAGTCGATTTCGGCGATCTGGCGCTTGACATCGAAGTCACTGGAATCGGCATAGCGGTGCAGCATCTGCGTCATCCACCAGGAGAAGCGCTGCCCTTTCCAGACGCGGTTGAGACAGGTCTTGGAATAATTCTCCAAAAGATCGTTTCTTTTGGATTTGAAAAACGCCTCGATCGCGCGCGCGAGCACACGCACGTCGGCCATGGCGAGATTCATGCCCTTGGCACCGGTGGGCGGCACGATATGGGCGGAGTCGCCGGCCAGAAACAGGCGGCCGGACTGCATCGGCTCGGTGACATAGCTGCGCATGGGTGCCACGAGTTTCTCCAGCACCGGGCCGCGCGGAAGCAAACGAACGCCGCCGAGCCGCGTTTCCAGCTCGTCCCAGATTTTTTTATCCGGCCAGTCGTCGAGATTTTCGTCCGGCTTGCATTGAATGTAATAGCGCACGAGCTCGGGCCCGCGCATGGAAAACAGCGCAAAACCGCGCTGGTGATAGGAATAGATCAGCTCGTCAGCCACCGGCGTCGTCTTGGCCAGAATGCCGAGCCAACCAAAGGGATAGACGCGATCGTAGCCGCGCAGCGTGCCGGCGGGAATACTCGGCCGGCACACCCCATGAAAGCCGTCGCAACCGGCGATGATGTCGCACTCAATCTCCTGTGCTTTGCCTTGATCATGAAATCGGATTTTGGGCTGTGCGGCGGTGGCGTCATGAATGCTGGTTTCCGTAACTTCGAAGCGGATCTCGCCACCGTCGGCAAGACGGCGCGCGATCAGATCCTTCACCACCTCTTGCTGGCCATAGATAGTGACGCGCTTGCCGACGAGTTTGTAAAAATCGATATGCCGCAACTCGCCGTTGAAGGCCATGTAGATGCCGTCATGCACCAAACCTTCGCGCTGCATGCGGACGCCGACGCCGGTCTCGATCAAGAGCTTTGTAACCCAATCCTCCATCAGGCCTGCGCGTACGCGCGCCTCGCAATAGGCGCGGCTGCGGTTTTCCACGATGATGGAGTGGATGCCGGCGAGATGCAGCAGATGCGAGAGCATCAATCCCGCCGGTCCCGCGCCGACGATGCCGACTTGTGTGCGCACGATCCCGCTCGCGTTGCGATGGTTGTATTTATAAGGACTTGCGGCTGGCGCCGATATAGGAACGCGGCCGAAAATGTGTGCACATTTCCGGCGCGACCCAACCCACTCGTCGAACTCGAAACGAGTCTATTAATTATCGAATTTCAGGTTTGCCGCCTTGATGACATCGACGTAGTTCTGGATGTCGGCATCGATCATCTTGCGGAATTCGTCAGACGAGCCACCGCCCGGAGTGACCGCCATCGCCTTGAGCTTGCTGTTGACGTCGGCATCGGCGATGGCCTTGCGCAGTGTTGCTTCAAGCTTTGCCGCGATAGCGGGCGGTGTATTCTGCGCCACAAACCAGCCGCTCCACAATTGAGTATTGACCTCGGGATAACCGGCTTCCGCCATGCTCGGCACGTCGGGGAGCTCGGGGGAGCGCTTCGAGCCGGTCACCGCCAAGGCGCGCACCTTGCCTCCCTTGACCTGCGGGATCGCAGGCGGACCGTCGGAGAGCACAAACAGGGTCTGCTCCTGGATCACGCTCAGGACCATTTCTTGACTGCTCTTGTATGGAATCTTTTGCGCTGGCATTCCGCTCTTGAGTTTCAAGAGCTCACTGGCAATTTCGAATGCGGGTGAAGTAGCGCCATAGTTCGACTTGGCGGGATTCGCCTTGGCCCATTCGACCAGCTCCTTCACCGTCTTGGCGGGATGGTTTACCGGGATCACCATGATGAGCGGAAAGTTCGCGGTCATCGTCAGCGGGATGAAGGTCTTGGTGGGATGATAGGGCAAGTTTGGGTAGATGGCCGGAGGGATCGCCATCACGCCGCTGGCGCCAACAAACAGCGTGTAACCGTCGGCTGGCTGTTCCATCACATACGCTGCAGCAATCCGGCCGCCGGCACCAGGTTTGTTCTCGATAATGAATGACTGACCAGTCAGCTCGGAAAATTTCTGTCCAATCACGCGGGCGAATATGTCGTTGCCACCGCCAGCTGCAAACGGGATGACCACGCGGATCGGCTTGTTGGGATAGTCGGCCTGGGCCGACGCCGAATTCGGCGCTGCGGCCAGAACAGCGGAAAGCGCAAGCGCACCCAACACGGTGCGGCCGAAATTGAATTTGCTCATCGACATCCTCCGTTGGTGTGCCGCCAATCTATCCAGCCGCCGCAAGCGCCCACAAGCCCTGCGACAATAGCCAATTTTACCGGACTTTTCCGGAAAGTCGAATGGCGTTCCGGCATTTCGCGATAATCATCGTCAAATTGAATTGCGGCGCGAGAGCACTCTGACCTGTTTCGGGCCGACGATTTCGTAGGTAATGCCGGCCCAGGTGGTCCGCCGCATGAAAAGAGCGATCCAGCCGTAGACGGCATTGAGGATGGCGGCGAGCGGCGTTATCAGCGGGTCAAACAACAAAAAGAGGCGATTTTCGACCAACCCGGCGCTACCCCAGAGCCGCGCCACGACGACCGCGCGGCCCGCAGTCCGCAATACCGCCAGCGCAAAGGCCGCAAGCAACGCCGCGAACGCCGTACGCTGCACTGCCAGCGTGCCGAGGAGCGCGACGATCCATCCGCTGGCAGTAAAAGTCAGTCCGAACAGCGCAAGACCATAGGTCGCAGGCATGTAGATGCGGAAGAACATCAACCACCGCAATGCATCGGCGGAAACGTTAGCAAAGCCTCGGGTTGTTAAGTAGAGCCTGGGTAAAATCTCGCGTGGTGCTGCAATGGTGTATCCAGCCTGCTGAGCGATAACGGTCAGGTACAGATCGTCGCTCAGTGTCCCGCGCCAAGCCTGCGTCAAATCGAGCGTCTCGCAGCGCTCACGCCGCATGGCGGTCGAGCCGCCCCAGGCGGCATTGAGAAACGGAAGCCGCGGCATGGTCACCATGGTCGCCGCCATCGATGCCATGACGAAGGACGACAGTGAACGATCATTGACGACCTGCCAGGAAAAGCCAGAGACGACATCGGCCTTGCCATTGACGAGCGGCGCGACGAGCCGCTTGAGCCAATCGCGCGATGGACGGATATCGGCGTCGGCGAATACGACGATTTCGTCGGTGATGTTCATGTGCGCGAGCGCCGCACGCAAATTGGCGATCTTCTGCCCCTCGTCCTGCGCATATCCAGCAACCACCACTGCGATGCGATCGGGAAATTTGGCGCGCCAGCTTTCAATGGGCGAAACCGCCGGATCGGCGGCGGATTCCACCGCGAAAATGACGCGGAAGAACGGATAATCCTGTGCGAATAGACGATCGAGGAATCGATCGAACTCGTCGTCGTGACTCTTCACCGCCACAATCACGGCAACCTTTGGCGTCGTGTTGGGGAGCGCCGGCCGGCCGAGACCAATGGAGAAGAACCACACCAAGAGTACGGAAATGACCTGGGCGGTCAGCCACAAGATCAGAAATGCAGTCATCAGCGCATCCTGCCATGATATATATGCCGCCGGAGAACTGATTTCGGCTGACAAATGAAGCAGTTAATTTAGCTTCTTGCGCCGTGGCAGGTTGACATTCGACGTTTCGTCCCTATGTTGCAATGTGAATAGTGTTGAATATTAGATTCGACCGTCCTCCCCGCGCAAATCCGATACTATTCATTCCGGCGCGGTTCCGGATGGTCCCGATTCGAGGTTTTATGCCCTTCACTACGCTTGGCCTGTCCGACAAGGTTCTCGCAGCCGTTAAGACGGCTGGCTACACCACCCCCACCCCAATCCAGCAACAGGCGATCCCCCACGTGCTCGCGCGGCGAGACGTGCTGGGCATCGCGCAAACTGGCACCGGCAAGACTGCCGCCTTTGTGTTGCCCATGCTTACCATGCTCGAGCAGGGCCGGGCCCGGGCGCGCATGCCGCGCACGCTGATTCTTGAACCGACGCGCGAACTCGCGGCGCAAGTCGAAGACCACTTTGACAAGTATGGTATCAATCACAAGCTCAACGTCGCCCTCATCATCGGCGGCGTGTCGTTCGACGACCAGGATACCAAGCTCATGCGCGGTGTCGACGTGTTGATCGCCACACCTGGCCGCCTGTTAGATCATTTCGAGCGCGGGCGTCTCCTGCTTACCGGCGTCGAACTGCTTATCATTGACGAGGCCGATCGCATGCTCGACATGGGGTTCATCCCCGACATCGAGCGCATCTGCAAACTGGTTCCGTTCACGCGCCAGACGCTGTTCTTCACCGCCACCATGCCGCCGGAAATCCGGCGCATCACCGAACAGTTCCTGCATAATCCCGTGAAGGTGGAAGTGTCGCGGCCGGCAACAACGGTCGCTACAACCACGCAACGGTTGGTCAAGACCGACCGCGAGCCGCATGAAAAGCGCGATACGTTGCGCCGGCTGATCAAGACCGCCGATGCGTTTAAGAACGCGATCGTATTCTGCAATCGCAAGACCGAAGTCGCACAACTGCACCGCTCGCTCGTCCGCCATGGATTTAACGCGACGGCATTGCATGGCGATTTGGATCAATCGGCGCGAACAGCGGCACTTGAATCATTTCGCAAGGGCGAAGTCACTCTACTTATTGCCTCCGATGTCGCTGCGCGCGGGCTCGATATCCCGGAGGTCAGCCATGTTTTCAATTTTGACGTCCCGCATCACCCCGACGATTACGTGCACCGCATTGGTCGTACCGGCCGTGCCGGCAAACATGGCACCGCCATCACACTCGTGGCACCGGCCGATCACAAAGCGGTCGTTGCAATCGAAAAGCTGATCGGACAGACCATTCCCTTGGCCGATGAGCCGCCGCGCGCTGAGGCCATCGAACAGCAAACCAGAGGTCACCGTAGCGGCGAGCACCGCAAGCGCGAGCGGCACGGCCCGATAAGGCAGGAACGTCGTCCGGCAGCAATTGGCTCACGCGTCGAGCCAGCGCGGCAGCAGCGCGCGCACAGCCCTGGGCGGCTCGAAGCGGCCGAGTCGCATCTACCGGCGTTTCTATTGCGGCCGTTCCCCGCCAAGGCATAACGCTATAACCGGCATTTTGACGATTATTTACTCCACGTTCATCATCGTGGAATATTATTGTTCATAATTGTGGTTGGGTTGAGCTTTTCCATCCAGAAGCGATATTCCCTATTCAAATTCGTCACTTGGCCATCGCTGGCGGCACGGTTGGAGCAGAAACGATGAATTCCCAGCCCGATGACCATGTACGCAGCATGGCCTTTGCCCAAATTGCCCTCGGACAGATCAAGGCACTGCGCCAAGCGGCTACGCCGCGCAATTACGAAATCTGGTATGCGTACGCCACGGGCTATAATCCATCGCTGAACCAGACCATCAACGAGATACTTGCCCGCAGCAGCAACTTGACGGAGCAAGATCTCAAAAAAATATACAGCACCTATTTTTCTCCTGCGCGAATAACGGACCGCATCGAAACGGTTAGTTCCCGCGTTGCCGACGAGATCGGCCAGGTCATGGCGATGATAGACGTGGCGGCGGACTCAGCCTCGGACTATAGCGAGAATCTCGCCGGCATGAGCGAGCAGATAAATTCCGTCAAGGATCGCGAGGGCTTGCGCACCATCGTCGAAAGCCTGGTGCAGACCACCAACGAGATGCAAGAAACCAATGTTACGCTCGAACAACGGCTTATCGCCACGAAAAGTGAAATTAATCAACTGCAAGCCAATCTGGATACGGTCCGCACGGAAAGCCTGACCGACCCGATGACGGGACTTGCCAATCGTAAATTTTTTGATGATACGCTCGACAAGGCGATCGCGGAGGCCCCGACGCGCAGCGAACCTATGTCGCTGCTGATGATTGATATCGACCACTTCAAGACCTTCAACGACACCTATGGGCATCTGACCGGCGATCAGGTATTGCGCCTGGTGGCATCCTCGGTAAAGCAGAATGTCAAAGGCCAGGACGTCGCCGCCCGTTATGGTGGGGAGGAGTTCGTCGTCGTACTGCCCAGCACTCCGTTGCGCTCGGCGCTTACGGTTGCCGAACACATTCGTCGTGCGGCCATGTCGAAAGAACTGATGAAGCGCTCGACCGGGCAGCATCTCGGGCGGATCACGGTGTCCGTTGGCGTTGCGACGCTGCACCCGGGCGATACCGCCCAGATGCTGATCGAACGCGCCGACGCCTGCCTCTACGCCGCCAAGCGCAATGGCCGCAATCGCGTGATCTGCGAGACCGATCCCGAATTGTCGGCCGACAGCAAACCGAAAGTCGCTTAGTTCGTTCGATTGCTTCGCATCGCTTTTTGAACTTGATTCCGATTTATCTTGAGCGTGCGCGGCGTTGCGCTCGCCTGCTCCTGGATCGCGGCTTGCGGCTGCGCGAAGCGCGCGGAACTGTTCGCCGCGCCGACTCCAGCGCCTGAGCGGCCCAACGCGCAAGCTCTTCGGAGTCATCGTAGAGCCGCTCGGGAACGCGCCAGTAGGATTTCAGCGAGCGCGTTCCGGTCTTGGTCGCATACGTAAAGGGTCCGAGTTTTTCGCGCTCGAACGCGGGAATCGTGTGCTCGTCCGCCTTGAGATAGATCACGCCGTCGTCGACAAGCCCGAACATGATGCCGTCGGCAAAAATGCCGGCGCCGCCAAACATCCGGCGAACGACGACCGGTCCGAAGACTGCGAACAATTCGGCGATATGCGTCGGATCTTCGGCGCCGCTCAAAACGAGCTCAATGGGCGTCGGTAGCTTTGCTGCTCGCAGGCGTGAGCAGCACCGACTCGCCGCAGCCGCAGGCTGAGGTTTGGTTCGGATTGTTGAACACGAACTGCGCCGAGAGCTTGTCAATCTTATAGTCCATCTCGGTGCCAAGCAGGAACATCACCGCCTTGGGATCAATCATCACTTTAATGCCCTTGTCCTCGATCACCTCATCGGTCGGATTGACATTTTCCGAATATTCCATGGTGTAGGCCATGCCGGCGCAGCCGCCGTTCTTGACGCCGACGCGCACACCGGCAAACGGACGCTCCGCCTTCGCCATGATCTCCTTGATGCGAGCGGCGGCGGCGTCGCTGAGCCGCATCACTTGAGGTCTCGGCCGAACCGTGGCCATTTTTAATACTCCTCCCGCTCCGGCTGGAAGCGCCAATGTGCGAGTCATCACGGCACTATAACTCAAAAACCACAAGTAATTCTTTAATATTTAGATAGGGTGTCCAAGTGGTTGGCGCAACTCACCACATGTTCAAGGTGAGTCGGGCCTCGTCCGACATCCGGCTCTGATCCCAGGGCGGGTCCCAGACCACATTGACCTTGGCGCCGCTCACTCCCGGCACGCTTGCGACCGCGTTCTCAACCATGATGGGCAGTTCGGCCGCCGAAGGGCAGTTGGGCGTAGTGAGAGTCATATCAACGGTAACCATGCGGTCGTCGGCAATGTCGACCTTGTAGATCAGGCCGAGTTCATAGATGTCGGCCGGGATTTCCGGATCGAACACCGTCTTGATCGCGGCCACGACGCCGTCGGTCAGGCGCGAGATCTCCTCTTCGGGCAACGCCGAAGACTTCGCGGGCTCAGGGGCCTTGTTAACTTGCGCGTCATCGGTCATGCGAAAATGTCCTGTGCCTTGATCAGCGCGCGTGCCAGATTGTCGATTTCGTCGCGCGTATTATAGAGCGCAAAAGACGCCCGGCAGGATGCCGTAATACCATATCGTGCGAGCAGCGGCATCACGCAATGGGTGCCGGCGCGGATTGCTACACCGGCGCGATCGATAATCGTCGCCACATCGTGGGGGTGCGCACCCTTCAACTCGAACGACACGATCGGGCCTTTCTCCTTGGTCGTCCCGAGAATGCGCAAGGAATTGATTTCACGCAGCCGTTCATGCGCGTGGGTGACAAGGTCCTTTTCGTGGGTGCGGATGCGGGATTTTCCGATGGAGTTGACATAGTCGATGGCGGCGCCGAGCCCGATCGCCTGCACGATCGGGGGCGTACCGGCCTCGAATTTGTGGGGCGGATCGCCATAGGTGATACGATCGAGGAAGACCTCACGGATCATCTCGCCGCCGCCGTTGAAGGGCGGCATTGCGGCTAGATGCGCATGCTTGCCATAGAGCACGCCGATGCCGGTCGGACCATAAACCTTGTGTCCGGTAAATACGTAGAAGTCGCAGTCGATATCGCGCACATCAATGTCGAGATGAACGGCACCCTGCGCTCCGTCAATAAGCACCGGGATGCCACGGGTGTGCGCCAAACGCACAACTTCCTTCACCGGCACGACGGTGCCCAGCATATTTGACATATGGGTAATTGCGACCAGCTTGGTGCGATTGGTGAGGAGCTTCTCGAACTCGTCCAGGAGAAAGTTCCCGTCGTCGTCGATCGGTGCCCATTTGATCACCGCGCCCAAGCGCTCGCGCAGGAAATGCCAGGGCACGATATTGGAATGATGCTCCATGATCGAGAGCACGATCTCGTCGCCAGCCTGAATGCGTTCGCGCGCGAATGTGTAGGCGACCAGATTGATCGCCTCGGTGGCGTTGCGGGTAAAGACGATCTCTTCGGGGCGTGCGGCATTGAGAAAGGCGCGAACTTTGGCGCGTGCGTTCTCAAAGGCTTCGGTCGCGGCATTGGCGAGATAGTGCATGCCGCGATGCACATTGGCGTATTCGGAGGTGTAGGCCTGCTGCAGGCGGTCGAGCACTGCCGTTGGCTTTTGCGCCGAGGCGGCATTGTCGAGATAGACGAGCGGCTTGCCATAGATCAGTTTGGCCAGTATCGGAAAGTCGGCGCGGATGCGCGCAACATCATAAGTGCCATTGGCCACGGCCGGGTGCATCGGCTCACTCCCGAGCGCTCAGCCAAGATGCAACGTGGCCAAGCAGCGCATCGCGAAGCCCGGCATGCTCGATGCCTTCGATCGCCTCGCCGACGAAGGCCTGCACTAGCAATGCTTCGGCCTCCTGCTTTGGAATACCGCGGGCCATCAGGTAGAATTTCAAATTGTCATCGAGCGCACCGGTCGTGGCACCGTGTCCGCACTGCACGTCGTCGGCATAGATTTCAAGTTCGGGCTTGTTGTCGGCCTCGGCGTTCTCCGAGAGCAGAAGCGCCTGAGTCATCATCTTGGCGTCGGTCTTCTGCGCGTCGGGCCGCACGATGATCTTGCCCTGGAATACGCCACGACTTTCGCCATCGAGCACGGACTTGAAAACTTGGCGATTCTGGCAGCCACCGGCCTTGTGATCGGCGACCAGCGTGGTGTCGGCGTGCTGCTTGCCCTTGAGCAGGCATGCACCGCGAATGCCGGCAAGCGTGCCCTCGCCGTTAAACTGCAGGAAAAGCTGGTTGCGCACCACTGAACCGCCGGCGATGAAGGAAAAATCGTTGAAGCGTGCCCGTGCGCCGATCGCCGCGATCAACGAAGAGACGTGGATGGCGTCGCTCTCGCTGCCGAAGATCTTGATGTGATCGACATGGGCTTGATCACCGATCACGAGTTCGAGGACCGCGTTGATCTGATAGCCGTTCTGGCACTCATGGCTTTCGACCAGCATGACGCGGGCCTCGTTCTCGATCACCACCAGCGAGCGGGTGAACACGGAGGCCGGCCGGTCGCCGGTGGCGTAGAATACGAGATGCACAGGCCGCTCGACGGTCGAGCCCGCGGCCACGCGGATGAGCGCGCCATCGGCCATCAGAGCGGTATTGAGCGCGATCGTACCATCGCCCTCGGGTGACGCGACCTTGCCGAGATGCGCGGCGATCAGCGGATCGCCGGCGGCAAGCGCCTCCGCCATCGAACGGATGGTGAGGCCGGGCTCAAGACCGGAAAGATCGGACAGTTCCGCGACGAAAGCGCCATCGACGAAAACGAGACGGCGCGCGTCCATGTCGGCAAGCAGCTGGCCGGCATCCTTGGCGCGCGCCTTAGCGGCCGCGCTGGGCGCGGCGGCAAGCGGCTTGGCATCGCGCATGAGGGCGCGCAGATCGGTGTATTTCCACTCCTCAATGCGACGGTGCGGCAAGCCTTCCGCATCAAAGCGGCGGAAGGCTTCCTCGCGCAGGGCAAGTGGTCCCGGCAAACGGGATTTTACCTCCTGCCATTGCGTCGCCAATTCCAGCTCGGCGGCAGTCTTCATCGACGCGACTCAGTCATTACATCGGCCCTCGTGTTCAGCAAACAAATACGCTACGCCGTTCAAGCTTCAATCAAGCCGAGGCGGCGCTCGACCCGATCGAGGCGGGCATCGATGCGGTCGACACGAACCGAAAGATTGGCAAGCTGAACTTCCACGTTGCCAAGCCGCTGCATCATCTCAAGTAGGCGCCGACTCATCATATCGAGCTGCTCGTGGATGCCGCGGAGATGCTGGATGATCAGGCCTTCCGGTTCGGTCATGACCGCAATCTACCCAATGTCTGTCGCCATAGCGATTCCCTTTACGCCGCCTCATCTTGATATTGCGCGTAGCCTTTGGCTTCGAGCTCGAGCGCCAATTCGCGCCCGCCAGTCCTGACGATGCGGCCGCGCGAGAGCACATGCACCACGTCGGGCACAATGTGATTGAGCAGCCGCTGATAGTGGGTGATGACGACAAAAGCGCGCTCGGGCGAGCGCAACCGGTTCACGCCGTTGGCAACGATTTTCAGCGCATCGATGTCGAGGCCGGAGTCGGTTTCGTGCAGCACGCAGAGCCGCGGCTCCAGCAGCGCCATCTGCAAGACCTCGTTGCGCTTCTTCTCGCCGCCGGAGAAGCCCACATTGACCCCGCGGCGAAGCATGTCGCTCTCGATGCCGAGCTGCTCGGCTGCCGCACGCACCTTCTTCAAAAACTCGGGCGTGGACAGTTCGGCCAGTCCCCGCTTCTTGCGCTGCGCGTTGAGCGCAGTACGTAAAAACGTCATGGTCGCGACGCCGGGGATTTCGAGCGGGTATTGGAAGGCAAGAAAGAGCCCCTTGGCCGCGCGCTCATCGGGCGCGATCGCGAGCAAATCCTCCCCGTCGAGCCTGATTTCGCCTTGCGTTGCCTCATAGCCGCCCTTGCCGGCCATCACATAGGCAAGCGTGGATTTGCCCGACCCGTTCGGGCCCATGATGGCGTGGACCTCGCCTTTGTTCACGACGAGATCGAGGCCATTGATGATCTGCTTGCCGTCGACGGCGACGTGCAGGTTTTTGATTTCTAACATTGGCACGCGCGCAATTCCTTTCAATTTCTCACAGGCTGAAATGCGAGATTACCTCGGCAATCGGCTCATTCCTATTGGCGTCCTTTTGTTCAGGACGTACTGCCCGAGCGATTTTTCATTGACATCGATTTTGCCTTGATCGCCGAATGCCGGACTTTAGCCGACCGACCCCTCAAGGCTAATCGAAATGAGCTTCTGCGCCTCGACCGCGAACTCCATGGGAAGATGCTGCAGCACGTCCTTGACGAAGCCGTTGACCACGAGCGCGACCGCCTCCTCCGCGGACAGGCCGCGCTGACGGCAGTAGAACAGCATGTCATCGGAGATTTTCGAGGTGGTGGCCTCGTGCTCGAACACGGCGGAGGAATTCTTCGCCTCAATGTAGGGCACGGTGTGGGCGCCGCACTTGCCGCCGATCAGAAGCGAATCGCAATTGGTGAAGTTGCGCGCGCCAGAGGCGCGGCGGTGCGCCATGACCTGACCGCGATAGGTGTTGTTGGAGTGGCCGGCGGCGATGCCCTTGGAGATGATGCGGCTCGATGTGTTTTTGCCGAGATGGAGCATCTTGGTGCCGGAATCGACCTGCTGGTGGCCGTTCGAGATCGCTATCGAATAGAACTCGCCCTGCGAATTGTCGCCGCGCAGGATACAGCTCGGATATTTCCAGGTGATGGCCGAGCCGGTCTCGACCTGGGTCCAGGAAATCTTCGAGTTCTTGCCGCGGCAGTCGCCGCGCTTGGTGACGAAATTGAAGATGCCGCCCTTGCCGCTGGCGTCGCCGGGATACCAATTCTGAATGGTCGAATATTTGATCTCGGCGTCATCGTGCGTGACCAGCTCGACCACGGCGGCGTGGAGCTGGTTTTCGTCGCGCATTGGCGCCGTACAGCCTTCAAGGTAGCTCACATACGAGCCCTTGTCGGCGATAATCAGCGTGCGCTCGAACTGGCCGGTATTGCGCTCGTTGATGCGGAAATAGGTGGAGAGCTCCATCGGGCAGCGCACGCCAGGCGGCACGTAGACAAACGAGCCGTCGGAGAACACCGCGGAGTTTAGCGTTGCGAAGAAATTGTCGGAGATCGGCACCACCGTGCCAAGATACTTCTTCACCAGATCGGGATGCTCGCGCAGCGCTTCCGAGATCGGCATGAAGATCACGCCGGCCTTCTTCAGCTCTTCCTGGAAGGTCGTGGCAACCGAAACGGAATCGAATACCGCATCGACGGCGACGCGCCGTTCGCCCTCCGGACGCACAACGCCGGCGAGCATCTCCTGCTCACGCAGCGGAATGCCGAGTTTGGCGTAGGTCTTGAGGATTTCCGGATCGACCTCGTCGAGCGAATTCAGCTTCTTCTTCGGCGCCGAATAATAATAGAAGGCCTGGTAGTCGATCTTCGGATAGTCCACGCGCGCCCAGGTCGGCTCACGCATGCCGAGCCAGCGGCGATAGGCGTCGAGCCGCCACGCCAGCATCCATTCGGGCTCGTTCTTCTTGCCCGAAATGAAGCGCACGGTATCCTCCGAGAGGCCCTTCGGGGCCTTCTCGGATTCGATATCGGTGACGAATCCATATTTGTACTGATCGACGTCGATGCGGCGCACCCGCTCGATCGTCTCTTGCACGGCCGGCATTCTTCCCTCCGCTCACGGTTTCAAGGACCGCGGGTTGGAATCTTTATGGTTGGTTCGTTTCTAGCGTGTCACCTGTTTCAGAGGCTTCCTTAGGCTGCAATTTCGTTTTCCTTATATAAGGCTCCGGCGAGCTTAGCCCAAGCGCCAAGGAACGCCTCAACCTCATGTTCCGTCGTGGTATAGCCCAAACTTACCCGTATGGCACCGCGCGATAGCTCCGGCGCGATCCCCATGGCGGCCAGCACGTGGGAAGGTGACACCTTGCCGGATGAGCAGGCGGCGCCGGAGGATACGGCGATCCCTTCAAGATCAAAGGCAATGACGGCGGTTTCAGCCTTCATGCCGGCAACGGCGAACAGCGTGGTATTGGGCAGCCGCGCGACCTCCGATCCAAAAATCACCGCTCCGGAATGGACCCGGCGAATGCCGGCTTCGAGCTGCATGCGCAAGGCAGCCATCGGATTGGATTCCGCCGCAATCGCAGCCCTTGCGGCTTCAGCCGCTGCGCCAAATCCCGCAATGCCGCCGACGTTTTCGGTGCCCGCACGCTGGCCGCGCTCCTGACCTCCGCCCTTGATCAGCGGTTCGATATGCAGTCCGGAGCGCTTGATGAGTGCACCGACGCCCATAGGCCCGCCCAGCTTGTGTGCGGAGAGGGTTAGCAAGTCTGCGCCTAACGCTTTGAAATCGCAAATTATACGGCCAGCTCCTTGGATTGCATCGACATGCAGCAAGCCGCTTGCCGCATGCACCAAGGCGGCGGCATGGGCAATTGGTTGAATGACCCCGGTTTCGTTGTTGGCGAGCATGATCGAGACCAGCGGCCGGTTGCCGGCGGCGGCAAGCACTGTGAGGCGGCGCTCAAGGTAGCCAAGATCGACCTGCCCGCGGCGGTCCACGGGGATTTCTTCGACGTCTCCTTGGGTAAATCCGCCGCCGGTACGGACTGATGGGTGCTCGATCGACGAAAGGAGCAGGCGGTCGCGCGGCGCCCTCTCACCGCCCACTTCGATCGCAGGCGTAAGCGCCAGGATATTGGCCTCGGTGCCGCCGGAGGTGAAAACAACGTCGCGGGGCTCTGCGCCGACCAAGGCGGCGACCTGCTCGCGCGCGCGCTCGATCAGCCGCCGCGCGGCCCGGCCCTGGGAGTGAACTGAGGACGGGTTGCCGACGACATCGGCGGCCGCAAGCATGGCCGCGCGGGCCTGTGGCCGCAACGGTGCAGTGGCGTTCCAGTCCAAATAAACCTGCTGAGCCATCGGATTTAATCCAGCTCCTTCAAGGTATTCGCTCTCCCCTTGAGAGCCCCTAGCTTACTCAATTTTCTTGCTTTTGGCCCCCGCACTCATGGTAGTAAACGCTTGCCGCGACGGGCGGTTGGCGCTTCGGCGCAGTCCTGCCTACGGAATGCCAGAAATTTTCTAATAGTTACAGTTAGTTACGTCATCCTCCGGTTGACGTCAAGCGAGGCTTAGCTACCTGCTTCAGCGGCAGTGAAACATATGCATCCGCTTTGGTGCTTTCCATCGATCGAGGTTCAAAACGCATGCCTGAGGTCATCTTCACCGGTCCTGCCGGTCGCATCGAAGGCCGCTACCATCCGGCGCCGCAGAAGAACGCCCCGATCGCCATCGTGCTGCATCCGCATCCGCAGTTCGGCGGCACGATGAATCACCAAATCGTCTATCAGATCTATTACACGTTCGCGCATCGCAATTTCGCGGTGATTCGGTTCAATTTTCGCGGGGTCGGGCGCAGCCAAGGCACGTTCGATCACGGCCAGGGCGAACTTTCCGATGCGGCTTCCGCGCTTGACTGGGCGCAATCGATCAACCCCGAAGCGCGCAGCTGCTGGATCGCCGGATTCTCCTTCGGCGCCTGGATCGGCATGCAGCTCCTCATGCGCAGGCCGGAGATCGAGGGCTTCATTTCGGTGGCGCCGCCGGCAAACCTCTACGATTTTTCATTCCTTGCGCCCTGTCCGTCATCCGGCCTCATCGTCCACGGCGACAAGGACGCCGTCGTGCCACACAAGGATGTCTCCGGGCTGGTTGACAAGCTCAAGACACAAAAGGGAATCGTGATCGAACAGAAAGTCATCGTGGGCGCCAACCATTTCTTCGATGGCAAGGTCGACTTGCTCATGGTGGCAGTCAACGCCTACCTCGATAAAAGGATCAAGGTCGAGCCGAGGGACTGAGGGCAGATGGCCTCGCCAAGAAGATCCTTGCTCGGCGATATGTCGCGCGATCGTCACCACCAACCGCGGCGACGCCAATACGGGCCGTAGTAGTACCGAGGACCGTAGTAGTACCGAGGACCATAGTCGTAATAGGGCGGGGGACCGTAATAGACCGGCCTCTCGACGTATCCGGGCGCGGGCTGGTATGGCGCGCGCGGACGGATTGGGACGCGGCCGCTCATGTCGAGAGCGGTCTGAATCGCGAAGCCGCTTTTTCCCTGCCAACTGACCTCACACCAGCCGTCCTTGCAATTGTTGGCCTCGATCAGGCTTCCGCCCGGAATTCGCGTTACAATTTCATTCGTTGTCCCGGGTCCCGAACGCATGTTGACGTTGGTCATAACGTATGCTGGAGCCGCCGTGGCAGCTGTGGCGGAAATTATGGCAAGCGCGACGACGCAAAGTGTAAGTCGTGCAATCTTCATGGCGTTGCCTCTTTGATCCTCATTTTGCCCCAGCGGGCGATTTAATCATAGCTGGCTAGGTCTTCAATTGGGCGAAATTGGGTTGGCAAGAATACCTTCACGTGCCACTCCTCAGCCTTTGTGCCGGAGTCCTTGGTCACTTTGGCCTATAGTGCGACCTCGGCGCGGTAGAATTTCAGATGTTCCTCAAGGGTGCTGCCGATCGTCCCCTGGCTTGCGAGCTTCTCGCGCCTGGCGGGATCGTGCAAGATTTTCGCAATCTCACTTGCCAGGCAATTGACGATTTCCGTGGTCACACCGGCCGGCGCAATTGCCCCCGCCCCGCTGCCCGACACGAAATCCGGCAGGCCGGACTCCGCCATTATCGGCGCCTTGGGAGCTGCCGGCATGCGCTCCTTCGCCGTCACGACGATGGCCTTGATCGTGCCGGCGCGGATTCGCCAATGCGAACTGATTTCATCAAGGCAATAATAAAGAAATAGCCGTCCCTGATCAGTAAGAATTCATTAATCAATTTTGAACCTGAAATTTACATCATCGCGCCAGTGTATGGCTGAAGCTGCTTCTAGCAAGGTCGTCTTTGGGTTGATGCGGCATTCTAGTTGATAATCGACTCAATAATTTTCATAGATCGGCGCGATGTACCTGCTGCTTGCAGAAAACTCGTTGGTGCCGCTCTCGACCACTTCGACTCATCTGAGATATTGAAAGCAACCATATCCAAGCACCGATGACCGGCCATTCCACTTTCCTTAATGAAATCCAAAATGCCATTGGGCATGGTTCGGCTGACCGTCGCGATAAAATACTGCACCGAGTAACAGATCTTTTCATCGCTGAAGCGGATCAATATTCGGAAAAAGAAATCGCCTTATTTGACGCCATCATCACCAATCTTGCGACGGAAATCGAGATAACAGCGCGGGCATTGCTCGCTGTTCGTTTGGCGCCACTTCATAATGCGCCGCCGAACATCATCCGCAAACTTGCATTTGATGATGAAATCGATGTCGCTCGCCCGGTCCTTATTCAATCTGCACGGCTCGACGATTCAGCTCTTGTGGAAATAACAAAAAAAAATAGTCAGCTGCATATGCTCGCGATCTCGCGGCGACAGTCTCTGAGTGAAATGGTCACCGATGAGCTTGTTGAGCGTGGGGATCAGCAGGTGGCGCTGAGCACCGTTGAAAATCAAGGTTCAAAATTTTCCCAAAAGGGCTTTGCAATCCTTGTCCAAAGATCAGAAGGCGACGATGAGCTTGCCGCCAGCGTCGGCTCTCGACCTGAAATTCCCCCCCACCTATTCCTCAATTTGCTGGCGATTGCTTCCGAGTCCGTCCGACTGAAACTGGAAGCCGCGCATCCGCATGCAAAGCGCGAAGTTTGTCAGATCATTGGCGAAATTGCAGGCCGCATCCAATCCGAAGCACTCGCCGGATATCTGGATGATGTCAAGATACAAGCATCAGTCGAGATGCTGCGCCGGTCGGGTCAGCTCGACAATCGTAAGTTGGCAGTCTTTGCGCAGAATGGCCAACTGGAGGAAACAATTGCCGCACTTTCGCTCATGTGCGAATTACCAGTCCAGTTCGTCACGCGAGCAATGCTAGAGACACACTCGGAGATAATACTGATTCTCGCTGCGGCGATCGGGCTGCCGTGGCCAGTTGTAAAGGCTATCCTGCTGGCGCGCGCTAGAAAGCGATTTATTTCCGAAAAAGAAATCACAAAATGTCTCGCGCATTTCGAGCAAATAAGGCGCGCAACAGCAGAAGAAATTGTCTTGTTCTATCGGCGACGTGAGCAGGCAGGATTGAATTAGTCTGCAAGGCTGTGGCGCTTTTAATTCCACGCCTAAGGTCGTGCCATAACACCACCTCGCAGCGGTTTTGGTGCGCCAGTCGTGGTAGGAAATGTGATCGGCAAGTCGCGCAGGCAACGCACCGCCAGAAATGCGAAGGCCTGTGCTTCGAGCGCATCCGCCGACCAGCCGACGTCGTCCGCTGTCTCCACCGTCGCGGGCGCGAGGCGCGCAGCCAGCATGCGCATGAGTGTGCGGTTGCGCGCGCCACCGCCGGCTACGATCCAGGCGCGCGGAGGTTCAGGCAGACGCGGTACGATGCGCGCAACCGCGGCAACGGTGAGCGCCGAGAGAGTCGCCGCGCCATCTGCAACCGAGAAATCCGGCAGACCGATATTGGCAAACGCGAATGCATTGCGGTCGAGCGATTTTGGCGGCCATTTATCGAAGAATGGATCCTTGAGCACGCGCGCAATGAAGGCCTCATCCGGCTTGCCGCCGGCGGCCGCATCGCCATTATCGTCGTAAGGCGCCCCGGTTCGCGCGCGCATGAAATCGTCGATCAGCGCGTTGCCAGGCCCGGTGTCGCAGGCGATCGGATCGGGCCCGCCGTCCACAAACGTGACATTGGCGACGCCGCCGATGTTGAGAACCGCTACCGGATGCGGGCGTTCGATGGTGCCCACAACGGCGCGGTGGAACACCGGAACGAGCGGCGCGCCCTGCCCGCCTGCGGCCACGTCGGCAGCGCGGAAATCCTGCACGACCGGTATGCCAAGGCGCTTTGCTAACGCCGTTCCGTCGCCGATTTGAATCGTAAGCTTGTGCTGCGGCCGATGGAGCACAGTCTGACCATGAAAACCAACGACATCGATGCCCTTCCGCTCGATATTGTTCTCAACAATCAGCCGTTCGACCGCCTCGGCGTGCGTGCGCGTCACCAGCGACTCGGCTTCGGTCAGCACGCCTGGACGCGCGGTGCGTTCCGTGATCGGCAGCGCATCCGCCAGCGCACGGCGCAAAAGCGCCCGCTCGGGCTCACTATAGGGCCGATAGTAGGTCGGTCCGAAATTTTCGATTTGCTCGCCATCGGTGTCGATGAGCGCAGCGTCGACCCCGTCAAGCGAGGTCCCGCTCATTAGCCCAATGGCATGCATAACCGTCACTCAGACGCCCCCAATCGCTTTTAGTTGAATCCCACGCAAGAAATGTTACACCACCGGCATAAGAGAGGTAAGCCGATGAGCGCTTATAAATCGGAATTGCTTAAGGTTCTGGCGAGCCGCGGCTTCATCCATCAGGTGTCAGAGCCCGAGGTGCTCGACGCCTTGGCGCATTCCAAGACCATTACAGCCTATATCGGCTTCGACTGCACGGCACCTTCGTTACATGTCGGCTCGCTCCTGCCGATCATGATGCTCTATTGGCTGCAGCAAACTGGCCACCGGCCGATCGCGCTGATGGGCGGGGGCACCACACGCGTTGGCGATCCATCCGGCAAGGATGAGAGCCGCAAGGTGCTTACCGACAAGATCATCGACGAAAATCTTAAGGGCATCCGCGCGATCTTTTCGAAATTCCTTAAATTCGGCAGCGGGCCCGGCGATGCCATCATGGCCAACAATGCCGAATGGCTCAATGCGCTCAACTACATCGATTTCCTGCGCGATGTCGGCCGGCACTTCTCGGTCAATCGCATGCTCGCCTTCGATTCGGTAAAGCTTCGCCTCGATCGCCAGCAGGAGCTTTCGTTTCTCGAATTCAACTACATGATCCTGCAGGCTTACGATTTTGTCGAACTGTACAAGCGCCATGGCAGCGTGTTGCAGATGGGAGGCTCTGATCAGTGGGGCAATATCGTCAATGGCATCGATCTCGGCCGTCGAATGGAAAACGCGCAGCTATTCGCGCTTACTTCGCCCCTCATTACGACGTCCTCGGGGGCCAAGATGGGCAAGACTGCAGCGGGCGCGGTATGGCTCAATGCCGATCTGCTATCACCCTACGATTACTGGCAGTACTGGCGAAATACCGAAGATGGTGACGTCGCGCGTTTCTTGAAATTGTTCACAGTGCTGCCACTCGATGAGATCGGTCGGATCGCGGCACTTAAGGGCGCGGAGCTTAATGAGGGCAAGAAGGTGCTTGCGACCGAGGCAACCGCGCTCATGCACGGCCGCGCCGCCGCCGAGCAGGCAGCTGAAACCGCGCGGCGCACGTTTGAGGAAGGAAGTCTCGCAGCGACGCTACCGACGATCGAATTGCCTCGCATGGAGATGCAGAGTCTCGGGGTGTTAAGTGCATTCGTGCGGGCGGGTTTGGTGAACTCGAACGGTGAGGCGCGGCGTCAAATCAAAGGCGGCGGGCTGAAGGTCAACGACGTGACTGTGACCGAGGAGAAGATGATGCTAACACCCGCCGACCTGACGCCCGAAGGAGTTATCAAGCTCTCGCTGGGCAGAAAGCGCCACGTCCTGCTCAGGCCGGTTTAATCGGTCAGCGGGCGAGTTCCGCCGGCGCCGTGCGGCTGCTCTCGTTGGTGGCCGGAAATTCGAAGAATTTACGCAGGATCCCAGGCGCCAGTGCCGAGGCTGGGTTAATGCGAAGCATCGGCTGGCCGGGTGTGCCAACAACCTCGTAGGTGATTCCAAACACGCCGGTATTGCTGTTTCCGCCACCGAGCAAAAGCCCAACGATTGGAACGTGCAGCAACAGATTGTTGAGCGTGTAGAGTGGCACGAACGTGCCGCGCAAGCGCACTTCATCGCGCTGATAATCCATGCTGCCGTCGATCGTTGCGCCGATGACAGGACCACGCACGACGCCGTCGCGGATTGCAAGTTTGCCCAGCGTGCGGGTGAATTCCATATTCATATATGTGAAGACGATATTGTCGCGCTGCACACCTTGCGCATTGGGAAGCACGCCTTCCAATTCCCGTTCGCCGCGGATCGTGAAATCGCGGATGTTCAACACGCCTTCCTGCGGCACATGATCAGAACTCGGCGGGTCCATCACGACCGATAAGCGACCGCCGGTCATTCGCGGGTATGTATCGGTGAAGCGCAAGAGCGACCCGGCATCGCTGGTTTCGAGATAGATTACTTTGCCGCTGGTATTGCGGCTGCGCTGATCACGCGCATCACGAATATCGCGCATGTCACCTTTGAGTGCCGCCTCGCGACCCAGCGTGGCGTTAAGCGTGAAGCTGCGCAGCTGACCGCCGCGGCGGGACAATCGCATATCAAGGCTGCGCATGGCCTCGCCGTGATACCCGAGCACTCTGCTAATCTTGATGTCGAGTTCGAGATCGCGACGGGCGTTTTTCTTCTGATCTGGCAATGAACCGGAAATCGACGATTTGACGAAATTTTGTGCGTCGAAAACATCACCGCGCAAGACGATGCGCAGCGCGCCATCCGGTCCGCGATCTGCTTTGAGTGTGGCTTTGTCCCCTTCGGAGAGGGCGAACACCGGAAGATTCGCGGACAAGATGTCATTAGTGCCGTCAACTTCGATGCTGCCGCGCAGCATCGCGCCAGAACCGTCAACAAAAATATCTTCGAAACGTTTCGACTGTTCGCGATTTACAAGAACGAAAGTGGCGCGTATGGGCCGGCCGGGCAGTTTTATCCAGCCGGGCAGCAAATTATCGATTTTGGCGGCGGTCAAATCGGCTTCGATGGTGAACTTGCTGTCGCGCTCGTTGGCGGCAACGCGGCCGCTCAGGCGCATGGGAACCGGTCCGCTGACGGCTCCACCGAGCTCAAAGCCAAACCGTGCGCGTGCCGCTTCATCGAGGGTCGCTTGCAGGCGAACCTCGGCCTCGGCCTCCCCCGCCGCGCGGCGATATTCGAGCTGGGCCGGCGTACCGTTGATCCTAACGTCGCCCTTGATCTGATAGGATTGATTGGTAGCGGCGATGCGCAGCAGTGCGGCCTCGACTTTCTGGCCCAACAGCATGCGCTCCGCGGAAAAGTTTATGAGATCGAGATTGACGTTGAAATTGACCGACCCTTTCGGCACATCGCGCACCAATGGCAGCATGAGCGTGATCTGGGCTGCAACCGTTCCGCGGCTCGTCGCCGGATCGAACAGCGGGCCGGAAAAATTGCGCAACTTTTCGTTGGCCAAAAGTTCTGCGGCGGCTGCCACTGGACCTTCCAGACGGAAGCGGACACGCGCCGGCGGGGCCGCCTGATGCATGTCCGGCAATTCGAAAACGGCGTTCGAGACCACGAGCCGGCGTCCGGGCGAGACCTCGGCATTGCCACGCCCGAGCGTAACGGTAGCAGTACGGCCAGTGACGCGTGCCGTGAGATCGGCGTTCCTGATCAATGGCAATCCATCTACCGGACGCAAGACAGCGCCGCTGATGGCAAGGTCCACCGCCAAGCTATTATCAGACATTGACGGCCCGCTGGCCGCCAGCGTTGATATTGGTGCGTTGATGGCGACTTCGATGCTTTCAACCGTTCCGCTAAACGCATGCTGCATGACCCAAGTCCGCACCCTGGGGGCAACGAATGCAGGCCAAAGGCGCTTGAGCGCGGAAACGCTCATTTGCGTACCGGCCAAGCCCAGCTTGAGTTGAGGTTCAGTGCCCGAATAGTCGAAATTGCCAGAGAGTGCGAGACCCACTTTCTTGTCATCGTCGGTTCCGATATCGGCCTGCTCCAGACTGATCTGCTGCTTGGCCAGATCGTGACGAATGCGAACCGCGACTCTCTTGAGCACGAGCGGATCCCGGTCCGGCGCGAGCGGGCCGAGCACGACCGAGCCGCCACTCAGAGAAAACAATGATTCCCCGTCGGGTTGAAGCGGCGGCGTTAATTGGGCAAACAGCGTCAATCTATTGGCGCCGGAAACCACCTGAAACGGCACCAGCAGTGTTCGGCGCGCAATGTCCCAATCAAGCCTGAATTCAGCCAGGTCGATCGCGATCTGATCATCGATATTTTTCTCTTCTCCGAGGAATCCGGAGGCAATGATGCGGCCTTTGAGAATTTGCGGCATGCCGTTGGGGGCGATCTCCGCCCGCACTTCGGCAGAGATCGGCAGCGTGGAATGGAACTGACCGTCGCCAAGCTGCAGCGCAAGTAATAAATGATCGAGCATGACCTGGTTGGCTTCGAAACGCAGCGAACGTCGCCCATCGCGCAACGGCATCAGCGCAGCGCTCAGCGACCACGATCGCTCTTCAGTCTCAGAGCTTGCATTGAACGCAACGCCTCCCCGCTCCGGCCGGGCCAAGCTCAGATTGATCTCCTTGAATGACCATTGCCGGCCGTTGCGCGCATCGTCAACGACAAGGCTGCCGTGCTTGATGCCGACCTCAATCAGGTCGTGATCGTCGAATCCAGTAACGTCGACTCTGGTTCCATCACGGCTAAGCGTGCCCAGACCGTCCACCCACCCCAGCAACGCCGCAATGTTCTTCTCGATACCTCGCTCGGCCAATGTGGTCATGGAAAGCGCGCCGGACCGCCCAGGCGCCGAAGATGCTTCTGGTTGCGGCGCGACGATTACAGGCGAGAATGTCAACATCGGACGCTTGCCGCCGGCATATACATTGACCTGCCCATCCGGCTCGACCCGAATTTCCATATTGGCGTCGACCAGGAGAAAGCTCGCAACGCGCGGTTTTCCCATCAGCAGGCTTGCACCGGATAAGCCGATCTCAGCGCGAGGGGCAGTTGCGATCAGCTCTCCATCGGGATCGCGCACCACAATGTCACGCAGACGCAACGCAGTGCGGCCCTTGGCATCGCGTTCGAGCACCGTGCCGCCGACCTCGACATGATGGCGGCTGCCGAAATTCTGCTCAATCGCAGCCGTGAGCCAGGGTGTGGCGATATCAAGCGCGATGGGACCGAGCGAGAGCCGCCACCACAGGCCCGCGAGGATGATCGCGATGATCCCACAGAACGCGCCGATCCCAATGGCGACTTTACGCAATAGCGGCAGACGTCGCCTGAACCCGATCCGCAACTTGCGCGTTATCCGCCGCTGATGCCGGCGTGCTCTCGCGGCGCCGCCGGTCGCATGCGCCGCCCTTGCGCGCTTTAAACGATACGAGTGCAGGATCGCTTCCAGTTTCCGAAGCACCGCACCGCGCGCATTGTTATGTTTGTGTATCATACCCGACCGGCTGTCCCCTCGTCCGCCGAACTTGGCGCCGGTCGAACCGGCAATACCATGAGGCTGGCGCGGCCGAAGTATTTCCCCGCCAGACCGCCAGCACGCAATTCTTATATGGCAACCCTATATTGACGCGGCGAAAACGACGAAAGGATGGCACATGGCTACCGAATCGGCCACCGAACTGACCGAAGGCGCAAAGGCCCCCGATTTCACCCTGCTCAGTGATGGCGGAGGCAAGGTTGCGCTCGCTGACTTCCATGGCCGCAAGCTCGTGCTCTACTTCTACCCAAGGGCCGGTACCCCCGGCTGTACCCGAGAGGCGATCGCCTTTTCCCGGCTCGCCAGCGCCTTCGGCAAGACCCGCACGGCCATCCTCGGCGTGTCAGCCGACCCGGTAAAGGCACAGGAGGCCTTCAAAGCAAAGCATGGGCTCACGATGCCGCTTGCTTCCGATGAGACCCACAAAATGCTCAAGGCCTATGGAGTCTGGGGCAAGAAATCCATGTACGGCAGATCATTCATGGGAGTGAAACGGACCACATTGCTGATCGACCCAGACGGGCGGATCGCACGCATCTGGAACAACGTGAAGGTCGACGGCCATGCCGAGGACGTACTCGCGGCCGCCAAGGCGTTGTGAGCCGGCGATACTCCTCGCCTTCTTCATGATTCATGCACGCTTGATGCACCCTTGGTTTACCGCTCGATTGGATTTTCCTCGTTCTGTTTGGGGAATATTAACCATGCTCCGTTGATATCGGCGGCGGAATGGGCGGACTCCGAAAGAACGGGGCCGGCAGGTGGAGCGTTGATGCCATACCGATTCAAGTCCAATTCATATCGTGCCGATTCGGGTCGGGTCATTGATCCGCGCGGAGTAAAGCGAAAGACGACACGCGTTGGCGGCTTTACGTTCGGCCATGCCGGGCAGCAATATCGGCTTGGCCCGGTCACTTTCTGGATCGCGGTTGGCAGCCTGGTCATCATGGCCGGCTGGTCGCTTGCGACCGGGACTTATTTTGCTTTCCATGACGACGTCATCACGCGGCTGATCGTGCGACAGGCGGACATGCAGTCTGCCTACGAGGATCGCATCGCCGAGCTGCGCACGCAGGTTGACCGCACCACCAGCCGCCAACTCCTGGACCAGGAGCAGATCGAGCAGAAAATCGAATTGATGTTGCGCCGCCAGTTAACATTGGAATCGCGCACTACGAGTCTGATGGGCTTGCCCGATCCGATTACGACTGGCGCGATCAAAATCGCCCCTTTGCGCGGTCCGCAGATCGAGTCCGCGCCGGCCCCCCAACTCAGGCCCTCCCCGATCAACGACACGGTCATGTTCACGGTCCCACTCGATCGCGAGGTGCGTTTTGAATCGCGTGCGTTACCGCCAAATACTGCGGTTCGCGTCACGGCAAATCCGGCTGGCAACGATGTCGCAAGCAAGCTCGCACGCCTGCAGGAGGCGCTCAATCGAATCGAGGCGCGACAAGCCGCAACGCTCAACGCGATCGAGGAGAGTTACGATCACAGGGTCAAGCGCATGCGCAGCGTGCTGGCCGACCTCGGCGTCGATGCAGGCAAGGCACCGAGCATCGCCGGCGCGACCGGCGGACCATTCGTGCCAGTGGTGCTCGCGCCCGACACGGTCGCATTCGAGCGCCAGCTCTATCGCATCAACCTGGTACGCTCGCATGTCGATCGTCTTACGCGCACTTTGGGCGCGGTGCCGGTGCGCAAACCAATCAGCGGCGAGATCGACCTGTCGTCAGGATTCGGTGTCCGGATCGATCCATTCGTGCGCGGGCCTGCCATGCACACCGGGCTCGATTTCCGTAGCAACAGCGGCGATCCGGTGCGCGCGACCGCCAATGGCACCGTCGCCTCGGCAGGCTGGAGTGGCGGTTACGGCCGGATGGTCGAGATCGATCACGGCAATGGATTTTCGACCCGCTACGGGCATCTGTCAGAGATCATCGTGAAGATCGGCCAGACCGTACGGATCGGACAAATGGTGGGCAGGGTCGGCTCGACGGGACGCTCGACCGGACCGCACCTGCATTACGAGACCCGCATCGACGGCGAGGCGGTCGACCCGCAAAAATTCCTGCGCGCCGGCTTGCGGCTCGGCAGTACGTTGTAACGCTCGCCGCCGCGCTTACTCCACGTCCTCGACCTGCTCCGGCCCGCCGCCGAAGGTCTTGCGCGCGAGCTCGGCCTCCATGAATTGATCGAGATCGCCATCAAGCACGTCGGAGGGCGTGGGCGAAGTGACGCCGGTACGCAGGTCCTTGACCATCTGATAGGGCTGCAGCACGTAGGAACGGATCTGGTGGCCCCAGCCGATCTCGGTCTTGGCGGCCTGCTCGGCGGCGGCGATGGCCTCGCGCTTCTTGAGCTCCAACTCGTAGAGCCGCGCGCGCAGCATGTCCCAGGCCTGCGCGCGGTTGCGATGCTGCGAGCGGTCGTTCTGGCAAAACACCACGATGTTGGTCGGGATGTGGGTGAGCCGGACCGCGGATTCGGTCTTGTTGACGTGCTGACCGCCCGCGCCGCCCGCGCGCAAGGTATCGACGCGGACATCGGATTCCTGGATATCGATCTTGATGCGGTCGTCGATCACCGGGTAGACCTGCACGCTGGCGAACGACGTGTGGCGGCGCGCATTGGAATCGAAGGGCGAGATGCGGACCAGACGATGCACGCCGGCTTCGGTCTTGAGCCAGCCATAAGCATTGCGGCCCTTGACTTGGATGGTCGCTGATTTGATGCCGGCAGTCTCGCCTTCGGTTTCCTCGATCCATTCGACCTTGAGGCGATGCTTCTCGGCCCAGCGCGTGTACATGCGCAAAAGCATGCTGGCCCAATCCTGGCTTTCGGTACCGCCGGCGCCGGCGTGAACTTCGAGATAGGAGTCGTTGACGTCGGCCTCGCCCGAGAGCAGCGCCTCGCGCTCGCGGCGCGCGCATTCGATCTTCAGCTTCTTGAGCGCGAGTTCGGCTTCCGCCACGACCTTGGCATCGTTCTCGGCCGTGCCGAGCTCGATCATGGTGAGCTGATCGTCGAGTTCCTGCTCAATGATGATGATGGAGGTGAGCCGATCATCCAGCGCCGTGCGTTCCTGCATGATGCGTTGCGCGCGCGGGGTGTCGTCCCACAGATTGGGATCTTCCGCCTGCTTGTTCAGCTCGGCGAGCCGCGCCTTGGCTTTGTCGAAGTCAAAGGTGCCTCCTCAGCAGTCCGACCGACTGCTTGATGGCCTCGACTACGTTTTGAGATTCCGCGCGCATGATACATTCCGTTGAGCCGCATTGCCGTGATTCCGCAGGCTGGATGTAGCCATTGCGCGCGGCCGACGCAACCTCGCGCTTGGCGAATACGCTTTGGCATGGGAGAGCTATCGAGATGGAGAACGATGCCACGCGCGCGCGCCTGATCGGGACCTGGAAGCTGGTTTTGGTGGTCAACGAGGACGTATCAACCGGCCAAAAAACCGATTTCTTCGGGCCGAACCCGGCCGGGTACATCAATTACGGACCGGATGGCCGCATGATCGTGATCAACACGCGCAGCGATCGACGCAAGCCTGCCGGTGCGGCGCCCACTCCGGAGGAAGCGGCTGAGCTGTTTCGCGGCGTGCTGGCCTACGCCGGCACTTATACAGTGGAAGGCAACGAGGTCACCCACCACGTCGATATTTCTTGGAATGAGGCCTGGACTGGCACCCATCAGACGCGCATCGCCCGCTTCGACGGCGAGCGCGTGCATCTATCCACCGAGCCCACAGTCGATCCGATCAACGGGCGGATGAGCGTGCGCACCATGACATGGGAAAAATTGAAGTAGCGGCTGGCGCAGATTTCGGTGCGATCAGTACAGCCCGCCGGTACCGCCGCGCAAGGCGCGCTCGGCGTCGGGCGAGATGGTGACGGGCGGGTTGCCATCAGGCGAGCCGATGATCGCATAGTTGTCGGGCGGCGCGGTGCCGGGTTTGAAGGCTTCGAGGATGGCCGGGCCCGACGTACCGGCGACAATCCGCATGCCGGTCTTGGGATCGATGCGGATGAGCTTGATGCCGGTCGGCACGCGGAAGGGCACCGCGGGTTTATCGGCGAGCGCGACTTTGAGGAAATCGCGCACGATCGGGGCCGCGATGTGGCCGCCGGTCGCGCCGGAAGCCAGATGCCGCGGTTTGTCGTAGCCGAGATAGACGCCGACGGCGAGATCGGGCGAGAAGCCAATGAACCAGACATCCTTCTCGTCGTTGGTGGTGCCGGTCTTGCCGGCAATCGGCTTGCCGACTTCGCGCACTGCGGTGCCGGTGCCGCGCTGCACGGCGCCTTCCATCATCGCAGTGATCTGGTAGGCGGTCATCGGGTCGAGCACTTGCTCGCGCCGGTCAATCAGGGTCGGCTCTGGCTGGTTCTGCCATCTCGTGGCGGTACAGCCCTGACATTCGCGCTGGTCGTGCTTGTAGACGGTGCGGCCGTAGCGGTCCTGGATACGGTCGATAAAGGTCGGAATGATGCGTTTGCCGCCATTGTCGAACATGGAATAGGCGGCAACCATCTTGAGCACCGTGGTCTCGCCAGCGCCGAGCGCGAAGGAAAGATAAGGTGGGAGGTTGTCATAGACGCCAAAGCGTTTGGCGTATTCGGCAATGAGCGGCATGCCGACATCCTGGGCAAGGCGCACCGTCATGGTGTTGCGCGACTGCTCGATGCCGTAGCGGAGCGTCGACGGGCCGTTATATTTTCCGGCCGCATAGTTCTCCGGCCGCCACGGCGGCAGACCGGGGCCTTGATCGATCTCGACCGGAGCGTCCATCACCACGGTCGAGGGCGTGTAGCCGTTGTCGAGCGCGGTGGCATAAACCAAAGGTTTGAATGAGGACCCGGGCTGCCGCATCGCTTGGGTGGCGCGGTTGAACTGACTTTGATCGTAGGAGAACCCGCCCACCATCGCCAGCACGCGGCCGGTCCATGGATCCATGACCACGATGGCGCCGGAAACTTCGGGGACCTGGCGCAGACGGTATTGGACCGTGTCCTTGCCGATGGGCTCGACATAGACGACGTCACCCGCTTCGAGCACCTGGGTGACCTTGCTTGGCGGCTTGCCTTTGGCCGGGCCGGTTGCAGCCTTCGCCCATTTGACCCCATCGAGCGCAATGGTGCCGACGAGACGCTCCTTGGAAAACGCGCCACCGGGCTCGCGTGCCGGGTAAAGGCCGATGCGCGCCGCCAGGTCGCTGATTTCCAGCACCACCGCGAGCCGCCAGGGCGCGATATCGGAGAGCGGCTTGACCTCGGCAAGTTTCGGCCCCCAGTCGCCGGCCAACACAATCTTAGTGACCGGGCCGCGCCAACCCTGCGCCTCGTCGAAACGCACAAAGCCATCGATCAGCGACTTGCGCGCAACCACCTGCATCTTTGGATCGAGGGTGGTACGCACCGAGAGGCCGCCTTCGTAAAGCGTTTTTTCGCCGTACTTGTCGTAGACCCAGCGGCGGACCTCTTCGGCAAAATATTCGGCGGCGAAAATGTGGGCGCCGGTCGGCCGGGTGGTGACATTGAGCTGAGTTTTCTTGGATATTTCCGCATCCGCCGCTGCAAGGTATTGGTCCTCGACCATGCGGTCGATAACGTAATTGCGGCGCGCAATTGCTTCGTCGCGGCGGCGGAAGGGGTGATAATTATTGGGACCCTTGGGCAAGGCCGCGAGGTAGGCGGCTTCGGCAACGGTCAGCTCGTGCACCGACTTGTCGAAATAGAGCAGCGAGGCCGCGGCCACGCCGTAAGCGCCAAGCCCGAAAAAGATCTCGTTGAGATAAAGTTCGAGAATCTTCTCCTTAGTATAGGCGCGTTCAATTTTCAGCGCGAGCAACGCTTCCTTGATCTTGCGCTGGTAAGAAAGCTCGTTCGTAAGAAGAAAGTTTTTTGCAACCTGTTGTGTAATGGTTGATGCGCCTTGTGGTCGCCGCTTTCTGCCAAGAATCAGGTCTTGCACGTGTACGATTCCGGCGCGCAGGATGCCGGAGAAGTCGAGACCGCCGTGGTCGTAGAAATTCTTGTCCTCGGCGGCGAGGAAGGCGTTGATCACCATCTTGGGCACAGCCTGGATCGGAATGTAGAGCCGGCGCTGCGTGGCGTATTCGGCGACCAGCGAACCGTCGCTCGCGTGTACGCGTGTCATCACCGGCGGTTCGTAATTCTGCAATTGCGAATAGTCGGGCAGATCCTTGGAGAAATGCCACAACAGGCCGGCAGCCGCACCAACGCCGACCAGGAACAGAATTGTCCCCAGCGCAAAAAGGAATCCGAAGAAGCGCAGCAATCGTCGCATCGTCAAATCATCCAATCGAATTTTAGCACACACAATCGCTAGTGTGGTGGATTTGAAGTTCCTCCACTGGTCGCAGCAAGTTCGTAGAGGAACTTCAAATCCAAAACCACACTAGAATCATTAATTTGCGAGTGTCCCTTTGATTCCGATGTTCGCAACCAAGCGTGCGGCACAATATTGCGAACTTCGGAATCGGGACACTCGTGTAGTCGCGCGGTTTTATGGTCGAACTGAGGCTTTTTCATCATCCATTGTCGCTCAATTCGGTCCTGCCGGAGCGCCGGCAAGCCGGGTCGCAAAGAAAGTGTCGATTGCCTGCACGGTGGAGGCAGTGAAGCGATTGCGCCACGCCCCCGACGTGAGCTGCTTGAGGTCCTGCTGATTGGAGACGTAGCCAAGTTCGATCAACACTGAGGGCACGTCCGGCGCCTTGAGCACCTTAAAACCCGCGGATTTGAGCGGATGCTTGTGCAGGCGCGCAACGCTCTTGAGTTCAATGGCGAGCGTGCGGGCAAAATGCAGCGAGAATGCCTTAGTCTCGCGCTGCGCAAAATCTATCAGGATTCCGGCAACGTCGTCGGGCTCCGCCGATAAATCGATGCCGGCGATCACGTCGGCGCGATTTTCGGCCTCGGCCAAGCGGGCGGCTTCGGAATCGGAGGCCGTATCCGAGAGCGTATAGATCGTGGCGCCTTGCGCCTCGCCGTCACTTCGCCGCAACGCGTCGGCATGAATCGAGATGAACAGCGCCGCCTGCTGGGCGCGCGCGATCCGCACACGCTCGGCAAGCGGTACAAAAATATCGTCACTGCGTGTCATCACCACGCGGTATTTGCCCGCCTTCTCGATCTGGCTGCGCAAGAGCAGAGCGAAATCGAGCACTAAGGACTTTTCGCTCTCCCCGCTTGCGGCGCGGGTGCCGTAGTCGATGCCGCCGTGGCCGGGATCGAGCACAATGACGGGTCGCTGGTCGCCCTTGCCGGGTGGATCGAGCTTACGCACCGTCTCAGCCGGAAGCGGTGTCTTATTGCCGAGCGAAAGGTCGCGCAAAAAGCTTTCGCGGTCGGTGGGGGCAAGATCGAGCACGAGGCGCGCCGGTTGCCCTTCTGCCGCATCGAGTACGAATGCATTCTCGATGCGAACCGGCTTGCTCACGTCGAGCACGATGCGTGATCCGCCCGCCATAACCAGGCCAAAGCGGAAGGTCTTGACCAATCCGCGGCCGATCTCGCCCGCCTTGGGTGGGAGCCGAAATGTCACCTGGGGAATATCGATGACCACGCGATAAGGATCGGCGAGCGTGAATGTGCGCAGATCAACCTTGCGCGAAAGATCGGCAATAAAGCGGGTCTGATTCTCGTCTCCCCCCAGCCTGGCGTCGGTTATGACCGGATAGGAGCCGGTCGCCGCGGCACGTGCGGCTGACCGTTCGGCAGCGCCGGCGCTGGCCATGGCAAACAGACCAAGGACAGGGACAATGACGGCCATGGTCGCGCGTAATGTCATCGAATCCCAAGCCTCCGACATCACTTCTACTCCATAAGGAGGTCACGGTTAATCGAACCTTAAACGCCAGCCTGCTTGTGCGTTTCAATATATAGCATTTCCGCGCGCGCGCGCCCTTCCGAAATGGCGTGCTTGCCTTCGCCCGCGCCGGGCCCTAAGAAGGGTGCGCTCACGGTTGAGCTCCCGGTTGTGCCGCGTTTGGGTCTTAAGGCACGCTTGCCAGCGATCGCTCCCCACGGGGACCGGCCTGGATGGCGAAAACGGTTGCCGCTGTTGCCGCGCTGTGGCGCTTGTGACGGATAGGCGATCGGAGCCCAGACCCTTAAGTAGAGGACACCCGGATTGCGCGGCGGCGCATACGACGTGTGCGCCGCAGACCGCGAGCGAACCGACCGGCGGTCTTGCGCCGCCGCGAAATCCGGGTCGAGGCTATGCCCGAAGCAATTAACGTGGTCTGGACGAGTCGCCGCGAGACAATCTCGCACCGGCGCCTGCTCGGCTGCGCTTGGTACGGCTTCGCCACCGATTCCTTTTCCTTCCATCACAAATCGGGCAGATCGCGTTTCGCGCGGCCATTCCTTGGCTACGCGCCCCGGCACGCCCCCATAGAGACAATGCAATGGCAAATAAAATGCTCGTCGACGCGACGCACCCGGAAGAGACCCGGGTGGTCGTGCTACGCGGAAATCGGGTTGAGGAATTCGATTTCGAAACCGCACACCGCAAGCAACTGCGGGGAAATATCTATCTCGCCAAGGTAACGCGCGTCGAGCCGTCTCTGCAGGCAGCCTTCGTCGATTACGGCGGCAACCGTCACGGCTTCCTCGCATTCTCCGAAATCCATCCGGATTATTATCAGATCCCGGTCGCCGACCGGCAGGCGCTGCTTGCCGAGGAGGAACGCGCGCAGCGTGCGGCCGACGACGACATCGATCAGCGGAGCGGACGCCGGCGCGGACGCCACATCCGCAGCGATGCCCGCCGACATGATCGGCACGACAAGGCCGTGCGCAGCGAAGATAATCTTGCCGCAGAAGAAATGGCGCAGGAAGCGGCGGAAATTCCCGCCGGCGATGCGGTGCTTGATAATCCGTCCGCCGGAGACATGACGCGCGAGCAGGCGGAACACGAAACGATCGACGTGCCCCGCATCGAACCTGCGGCCCGCGATCTGCAAATTGAGGAACAGGGGCGAGACGCCACCGAGAACCGTGCCGGCGAGGCGATTGTTCCCGAGACGATTTCCGCGGACGCCTCGCCACTCCTGCCGTCCGACTCTCCACCGGCAACGGATGGCGCCGGTGAGAATGGTGGCGGCGAGGACGGCGGCGGTGAGAATGGTGGCGGCGAGGACGGCGGCGAGGAAGAGGTCGTCGAATCCGTCGGCGGCGCCGACGCCATGGAAGAGGTGCCCGACCGCGCTCCGCGTTTTCGCCGGCAATACAAGATTCAAGAGGTCATCAAACGCCGGCAAGTCATGCTGGTGCAGGTGGTCAAGGAGGAGCGCGGGACAAAGGGCGCGGCCCTTACAACCTATCTGTCGCTCGCCGGGCGCTATTGCGTGCTGATGCCGAATACCGCGCGCGGCGGCGGGATCAGCCGTAAGATCACCAGCGCCGACGACAGAAAACGGCTGCGCGAAATCGCCGACGAACTCGAAGTGCCGGAAGGCATGGGCGTGATCCTGCGCACCGCCGGCGCGAATCGCAGCAAGATCGAGGTCAAGCGCGACTTCGAATACCTGCTCCGCCAGTGGGAGTTGGTGCGCGATCTCACGCTTAAATCGACCGCGCCGACGCTGGTCTACGAGGAAGGCTCGCTGGTCAAACGCTCGATCCGCGACCTCTACGGCAAGGACATCGACGAGATCATCGTCGCGGGCGAAGGCGGCTACACTGACGCAAAAGATTTCATGCGCATGCTCATGCCGAGCCATGCCAAAAACGTCAAGCTCTACCGCGAAAACCAGCCGATCTTCACGCGCTATGGTATCGAGAGCCAGCTCGACGCCATGTTCTCGCCGGTGGTGCAGCTCAAATCCGGCGGATACATCGTGCTCAATCAAACCGAAGCGCTGGTCTCCATCGACGTGAATTCCGGCCGCTCCACGCGCGAACATCATATCGAGGACACTGCGCTCAAGACCAATGTGGAGGCGGCGGAGGAAATCGCGCGGCAGCTGCGCCTGCGCGATCTCGCCGGCCTCATCGTCATCGACTTCATCGACATGGACGAGAAACGCAACAACCGCACGGTCGAGCGCCGTCTCAAGGACGCGCTCAAGAACGACCGCGCCCGCATTCAGGTCGGGCGCATTTCACATTTCGGTCTTATGGAGATGTCGCGCCAGCGGATTCGCACGTCGGTGCTCGAAAGTTCGACCGAGAAATGCCCGCATTGCGGCGGCACCGGCCACATGCGCTCGGTTTCCTCGGTCTCGCTGCAGCTGTTGCGTTCGATCGAGGAAACGATCCTCAAGGGGGCAACCCACAATCTCATCGTGCGCACGCGCCCGGAAATTGCGCTCTACGTTCTCAATCACAAGCGCGCGCATCTGCGCTTACTGGAGGAGCGATTCCATATCACGATAACCGTCAACTCCGATTCACAAATCGGCGGGCAGGTTACCTTCGCCATCGACCGCGGCGAACAGGTCATGACGGTCGAGCAGGCCAAGGCGCTGTTGGCGCAGGCCGAAGCCGCGGCTCCGCCAATCCAGGAAGAGGAACCGGAGATCGTCGTGGAAGAAGAGGAGTTGGAGGCTTCCGCAACGCATGAGGATTACGCGGAGGCCCAGCCGCTGACGTCCGAAGTCTCACAACCCATGCATGACAATGGCGAGCACGATGGTAGTGGCGGCCCGCGGCGCCGCCGGCGAAGGCGGCGCGGACGCGGCGGACAAGATCGCGAGCAAGGGCAATTCACCCATGAGACCGTCCCGGAACACGTCGTCACCCACCAGGAAGATTTCGAGAACGTCGGAGTAGTTGAATCGGCGCCTTCTGCATTGGCGCCACAGCCGCAACAGCCACAGTCGCGGCATTCGGGGGAGGAACGCGGTGTCGGCGAGCGCCGTCCGCGCCGGCGTGGACGCCGCGGCGGACGCCGAAACCGGCGCGACCGCGAAAATTTAGGTGATTATGGCGGCGGCCAACGTAATGAGCAATTCCGCAGCCCGCCCCCCGATGTGGCGGAACAGCCTTATGCGCAATCCTTCGAGACTGCGGCACCGGAGCCCCCGCCGGCAGCACCAAGGCCTGCGCCAATCGCCTCCGCACCGGTGACTCTGACGCCGGCATCGCAGCCGGAGCCGGAATCGCCCCGGCGGCGCTCGACGGTACGGGAGCCGGCGCCGATCTTCAGCAGCCAGCATGCGGAAGCACCGCAACCGGCTCAGACGCCCGCAGTCAGTGTAGAAATGGCGGTTTCGAGTTCGAGCGAAAGTGACAACGCGAGTAAACCGCGACGTACCGGCTGGTGGGCCAAGCGCCTGTTGGGTGACAAGGACTAGAATTGATGCAAAGTCGCTGGGTCGATCGGGACGCAAGGGACACGGTCGATCGCTACGCCAAGTCGGGCATCGGACCCGAACTTGCGTTGCGCGTTTACACGACCCGGCTGCTTGGCGGCGACCCCAAGCTTGTGCTGCACGGCGGCGGCAACACTTCGGTCAAATTGCGGATGCCGGATCTCCTTGGTGACGAAGCCGAGGTGATGTGCGTCAAGGGCTCGGGCTGGGACATGGCCGCGATCGAGCCCGCGGGCCTGCCGGCGGTACGTCTTCCGCCGCTGCGCAAGCTGCGCGCACGCTATGCATTATCCGACGAAGACATGATGCGCATGCAGCGCGCCAGTCTGCTCGATCCGACGGCACCAAGTCCTTCGGTGGAGATGTTGCTGCACGCGCTGGTACCGACAAAATTTGTCGACCACACTCATGCGACCGCAGTGTTGAGTCTGGTCGATCAGCCAAACAGCCAGCAAATGTGCGAGGAAGTCTATGACGGGCGCATGGGTTTTGTGCCCTATCTGATGCCGGGCTTCGGACTGGCAAAAAAAGCCGTGCAAGTGTTCGAGCAAAACACCAAGGTCGCGGGGCTGATCCTGGACAAACATGGCATCTTCACCTTCGGCGAGGATGCGCGCGAGTCTTACGAGCGCATGATTGAAATGGTCACGCGCGCCGAGGAGCGGCTCAAGCGCAGCCGCAAGGCGGTGTTCAAGACCGCGCAGATGCCGCAGCACGTCACACCGGCGGCGGGCGTGGCGCCCATTCTGCGCGGCGCCTGCAGCCTTAAAAACGATACGGCCGAAGGCGCGCACCGGCGGCTGATTCTCGAATTCCGCAACAGCAATGCCGTTGTCAATTTCGTCAACGGCGCGGAAGTCGCGCGCTACAGCCAGCAGGGCGTGATTACGCCCGACCACACCATCCGCAGCAAGAACTGGCCGATGATTGTGCCGGCGCCGGAAGCAGGCAAGGACGGCGATTTCAAGCAGGCGGCGGCGCAAGCGGTCGAGAAATTCGTCGCGAACTACAAAAGCTATTTCGCTCGCAACAATGCGCGCGTCGGCGGATGTAAAACCATGCTCGATCCGCTGCCGCGCGTGGTGCTGGTGCCGGGGCTCGGTCTGTTCGGCCTCGGCCGGTCCAGGCACGACGCCATTATTGCGGCCGATATCGCCGAGGCCTGGGTCGAAGGCATAACCGACGCGGAAGCGATCGGGACGTTTCAGTCCATCGGCGAAGCCGACATGTTCGATTGCGAGTATTGGCCGCTGGAGCAGGCCAAGCTCGGTTCGACTGCGATAAAGCCTCTGGAAGGCCAGATCGCCGTGATCACCGGAGCCGGCGGCGCCATCGGTGCTGCGACCGCAAAGGCCTTCGCCGCGGCGGGTGCGGAAGTCGCGTTGCTTGATATAAATCTTTCCGCTGCGCTGGAACAGGCGAAAGCGATTGGCGGCACCGCAATGGCAGTGCGCTGCGATGTCACCGATACCGTCTCCGTGCGCGCGGCTTTCGAGCAGGTCGTTGCGACCTTCGGTGGTGTCGACATCTTGGTGTCGAATGCGGGCGCGGCCTGGCAGGGCCGCATCGGCGAAGTCGATGAGAAAATCTTGCGTGAAAGTTTCGAGCTCAATTTCTATGGCCATCAGCGCGTAGCGCAAGCGGCGGTGAAGATCATGCTGGCGCAGGGCATGGGCGGCTGCCTGCTGTTCAACGTATCCAAGCAGGCGGTCAATCCCGGACCGAATTTCGGCCCCTATGGCCTGCCCAAGGCGGCGACGTTGTTTCTGGTGCGGCAATACGCGGTGGATTATGGTGCCGATGGCATCCGCGCCAATGCGGTCAATGCCGACCGCATCCGCTCCGGGCTGCTCACCGACGACTTCATCAAGCAACGCTCGCAGGCGCGCGGAATGAGCGAGAAAGACTACATGAGCGGCAACCTGTTGCAGCGCGAGGTTACGCCTGTGGACGTCGCGCAGGCCTTCCTGCACCAGGCGCTGGAGCTTAAAACTACCGGCGACGTCACCACCGTCGACGGCGGCAACATCGCCGCGGCGTTGCGGTAGAGTCTGTGACTCCATAAATCACGCACCGCTCCATCACGAGGGAACGCATGCCCGAAGCCGACAAGGAAGGTGAACGCTACCAGGCCGACAAGCCGCAGGCCGCGCCCGGGTTCTTTCTCAAGGGCTCGCACCAGCTCGATTGGGGCATGAAGAACCGGCTCGCGCGAACCTTCAACCCGGCCAGCGGCCGTACCGTGATGCTGGCGATCGACCACGGCTATATCCAGGGGCCGACCACCGGATTGGAGCGCATTGATCTTTCCATCGTGCCGCTACTGCCATCCTGCGACGCGCTGTTCTGCACGCGTGGCATTTTGCGCAGCGTTATTCCGGCCGAGTCGCAAAAGCCGATGGTGCTGCGCGCCAGCGGCGGCCCGAGCATCCTCAAAGAGCTATCCAACGAGCAGATCGCGCTCGACATGGAGGATGCGATCCGCCTCAACGCCGCGGGCGTCGGCGTGCAGGTGTTCATCGGCGGCGAATATGAGACGCAGTCGATCCACAACATGACGCGGCTGGTGGATGCCGGCTTGCGTTACGGCGTGCCGGTCATGGGCATCACGGCCGTCGGCCGTGACATGAAGCGCGATGCCCAGTATTTCCGCCTCGCCTGCCGCATCATCGCCGAGCTCGGCGCGCAATATGTCAAGACCTACTACGTCGAAGAGGACTTCGAAACGGTCACCGCCTCCTGCCCGGTGCCGATCGTGATGGCGGGCGGCAAGAAGCTGCCCGAGCTCGATGCGCTCACCATGGCGTATAATGCCGTGAGCCAAGGCGCCGCCGGCGTCGACATGGGCCGCAACATTTTCCAGTCAGATGCGCCGAAAGCGATGATCACCGCCGTCAATGCTGTCGTACACAAGAACACCAAGCCGAAGGATGCGCTGGAGATTTACAAGTCGCTCAAATCGAAGGGCTGAACTGCCGCAAAATTCAAGGCTTGAGCCACCGGCCGATGCGCGCCACCGCCTCGTGCATGTCGGCGGCCGAGCCGGCATAGCAAAATCGCAAATAGTGTTTGCCGCGCACCGGATCGAAATCGTCGCCCGGAGTCGCGGCAACGCCGGCCTGCTCCAGCATACGCTTGCAAAAATCTAAGCTGTCGCCGGTCAAGCGCGCAACATCGGCATAGAGATAAAACGCGCCATCCGCCGGCAAAAATGCATCGAGCCCGGCGGCCGGCAGTCCTTCGAGCAGAATGCGGCGGTTTTCCTCATAGCCGTGCTTGACATCCTCCATCTCGGCGCGGCCTTCGAAGGCGGCCTCTGCGGCAATCTGGGAGAGAGTTGGCACCGAGATCGCCAGATTTTGCTGCAACCGCTCGACCGGGCGAACCAGTTCCGGCGGCACCACCATCCAGCCCACGCGCCAGCCGGTCATGCAAAAATATTTCGAGAATGAGTTGATGATGACGGCACGCTCGGAGATGCGGGCGGCGGTTTCCGCCGGCATGGCGTAATCGAGGCCATGATAAATCTCATCGGAAATGACGCGAATGCCCTTGCCTTCCGCGGCCTCGATCAGTTGCGCAAGCGCCTCCGCACTCATCATGGTGCCGGTGGGATTGGCGGGGCTTGCGACCAGCACACCGTGCAGCGGCTTGCTCGCATGGGCCGCGAGCAGCATGTCGCTGGTGATCGTCCAGCGCGTGCTTTCGGTCGTCTCGAGCGGGACGCATTCGCAGCCAAGCGCGCTTAGGATGTGACGGTATGGAGGATAGCCGGGCATTGCGACGGCGACGCGATCGCCAGCTTCGAACATGGCGAGAAAGGCGAGAATGAATCCCGCCGATGAGCCGGTGGTGACGACAACGCGCTCAGGCGCGATCGAGACGCAGTAATTTTCCGCGTAGTAGCGCGCGATGCGCGCACGCAGCGAGGGAATCCCGAGCGTCTCGGTATAGCCGATCGGGCCGCCGGCAAGTGCCGTGCGCGCGGCCGCGAGCGCCGTCTTCGGTGCCGCGGCAGCCGGTTGGCCGACCTCCATATGGATGACGCGGCTGCCGGCAGCCTCGATTCGGGCCGCCGCCGCGACTACATCCATCACCATGAACGGCGGTACGTTGCTGCGCGCCGAGGGCAGCAGCAATCGTTTTGCGGCATCATGCATTGCTCCGGCCTCCCACCTGCGGGCTGCGGTCAAAAACCATCTCGCCCCGCTGTTGCCGTATTCCCGAGCCAAATTAACGTGTTCTCAGCGATAGAAAGTGATTGCAGCTTGCGTTGACCATGACTCATCGCACCACTACGTTGGGCTGGAAAATTGGTACAATTCCAGCACACATGACCGAGAGCCGAAGACCTAACAGGGGGCGGCGGCTGACGCCAGCCGCGCAAGCGCTTGCGCTGTTCATGGCGGTGGCCATTGCGGCCACCACAGGTCCGGCCGGTCCAGCCTATTCGCAAGCGGGCGGCGGAATACCGCTCATTCGCGACGCCGAGATCGAGCAGCTTTTGCGCGACTATTCTCAGCCGATTCTGCGGGCGGCGGGACTTGCGCAGCAAAATATCCGCGTGATCATCATCAATGACCGCAGCTTCAATGCCTTCGTCATGGACGGCCAGCGTATTTTCGTCAACGCTGGCGCGCTGATGGAGTCGCGGACTCCGAATCAGATTATCGGCGTGCTCGCCCACGAAACCGGACACATCGCCGGCGGACATCTTTCCCGGCTGCGCGAACAACTCGCCGCCGCGCAGACCCAGTCGGTCATCGCTATGCTGCTTGGGATGGGCGCCATGGTTGCCGCCGGACGATCAAGCAATGTGGGGGGCAACCCGGCGGCCGCTATTATCGGTCCGCAGGATGCGATCATGCGCTCCATGCTCTCTTATAAACGCGCGCAGGAAGAACAGGCTGATCGCGCCGGCGTGAAGTTCCTCGCCTCCACCGGTCAGTCCGCCAAGGGCATGTACGAGACCTTCAAACGCTTCGCCGATCAGAACATGTTCACGGCGCGAAATACCGACCCGTACGTGCAGTCGCACCCGATGCCGACTGAACGGGTGGCCGCGCTTGAGATCATCGCGAGGACCAGTCCCTATTGGGACAAAAGAGACTCTCCCGATCTGCAATTGCGACATGATCTGATGCGCGCCAAGCTCTTCGGCTTTATGGAGCGTCCCGATACTGTGGCGCGCCGTTACCCGGCAAGCGACACAAGTCTGCCCGCGCGCTACGCACGCGCCATCTCGACCTACCGCAATTCCGATCTCCGCGCGGCCATGACTCAGATCGATTTCTTGATTCAAAACCAGCCGAACAACCCGTATTATTATGAGCTCAAGGGTCAGGCGCTGCTTGAAAGCGGCCGGCCCGCGGAAGCCGTTGCCCCGCTGCGCCATGCCGTCCAGCTCGCTCCACGGCCGGCCCTAATCCAGGTCCTGCTCGCCCAAGCGCTGATCGCCACCAACAAGCCGGAAGTCGCCGATGAAGCGGTGGCGATCCTGCGTGTCGCGCTTAGCCGTGAGCCTGAGCTACCGGACGGCTATACCCAGCTTGCCATGGCCTATGGCCGCAAGGGTGACCTCGCCCAGGCGGACCTGGCCGCCGCCCAGGCTGCCGCCGCGCGGGGCGATTTAAAGACCGCGCGCGAGCTTGCCGCGCGTGCTAAAACTCGCTTTGCCGTTGGCTCGCCGGGCTGGGTCAAGGCGGACGATATCGTCGGCGCGAAGCCCGCAACGTTACGGCCAAATTGATACCGAGAAGGACATCGTCACTGAGAAGGACATCGTCAATGAGATCGAGTCTCCATTCCCTTAGCGTCGGCACGATCCTTTGCCTGCTTGGCTTGGCAACCGTTGCAGTTGCGGCCCCTCCCCCCGCCGAACGCTCAGGTTCGCCCGGCAGTCTGCCCACCGCTATCGTTGACACTTGGCGCGATGACGCAGCAAGCACCAAGCCGGCCAAACAGGCACAAATCAAATTAGCTGCCAAGAATACGCGGCGCGCGGCGGCAAAGAGCGTCGCGAAATCACCGCAGCCCGACAATGCCGCAATCGAACAAGCGGTGCGTGATTTCTTGACCAGCAATCAAGCGCTACTGCGTACGGCCATCATCGAAATCCTTCGCAGCGATACGGAAATCCGCAAGATGCTGGCGTCACCAAGCGAGCGAACCGATGGGCCGCAAACTCCCGTCGCGCGCGCTCCGGGCACACCGCCGGATCAGGCGCAAATGGAAGAAATCATTCGCAACTACCTGCTGCTTCATCCGGAGGTGCTACAAGAGGCAATCGCCGAGCTGGAGAAGCGGCAGGCGCTGGCCGAGGCTGAGAAGCACAAGTCCGCGGTCAAGGAGAATGCGGCACTCCTGTTCAATTCCACACGTCATGTTGTGCTCGGCAACCCGCAAGGCGATGTCACCTTTGTCGAGTTCTTCGACTACAACTGCGCTTACTGCAAGCGGGCGCTTTCCGACATGATGGAGCTGATGAAGTCTGATTCCAAGCTTAGAGTCGTGCTCAAGGAATTTCCGGTTCTCGGCAAGGGATCGATGGAGGCGGCGCAGGTTTCCGCCGCCGTGCGCTTGCAGGACAAAGCCGGAAAGAAATTCCTCGAATTTCACCAGAAGCTGATGTTGAGCCGCGGCCAAATCGATCGCGCGCGCGCGCTCGCCGTGGCCAAGGAGGTCGGTCTCGATATTTCGCGCCTGGAAAAAGACATCGAAGGCGAAGAGACGCGCGCGACTATTGAGGAAAGCTTGAAGCTCGCCGAGGCACTTGGAATAAACGGCACACCCAGTTACGTCGTGGGCCCGAATGTCGTAATCGGTGCCGTGGGCACTGCAGCATTGCGAGAGAAAATTAACACCGCGCGCTGCGGCAAGGCTACGTGCTGAAGCCGCGCGCGGCGCGGACTTGAGCGTTTAACACTTTTCATTACGCGAGCTGCTCCGCGGAGCGATTAGTCGGTCGAGCGCCAAACGCAATACCGGTCATGCTTGAATTCATTGCGTCGGCATAGTCCGGCGGGCATCGATCACGCCAAGCTCGATCGAATATTCCCGGTGGTCCCGCTTCAACGTCAGATGAATTTTTCCGCCGACACCGATCCTTTCCAACTCATCGGTCAGATCCGGAATACGGTGAGCCGGCTTGCCGCTTACATTCACGATGACATCGCCGAGAGTGCCCGCTTCGGTATCGACACCTTTGATGCCAGCGCGACCGGCGGGGGAATTGGCGAAAACGCGCATGATGACGATACCTTTGACGCCGAGGCGGGTCGCAACGGTTTCTGCGGCGGGGACAATGCCGACACCGGGTGTTGGCACTCGGCCATTTTGGATCAGTTCCGGCACGATGCGTTTGACGATATCAACGGGAATGGCAAAGCCAATTCCCGCATTCTGTCCCGATGACGAATAGATCGCGGTCGTGACGCCGATCAATTGCCCGCTTGAGTCCAGCAGCGGTCCGCCGGAGTTGCCGGGATTTATCGCAGCGTCGGTCTGGATCACGTTGGCGATTTCCCGGCCTCTGCTCGTCGGCAAACGCCGCTTCAACGCGCTGATCACTCCCGTCGTCAGAGATTGTTCGAGTCCAAACGGAGTTCCAATCGCGAAGGTAAGCTGACCGACCTTGAGATTGGCCGACGTACCGACCGACAGCGGCGGAGGAATCTGCTGCGGATTTTGCAGGCGGATCACTGCCAAGTCATAGGTTGGCGCAAGTCCGACGACGACCGCGTTTACCACTTCACCCGTGGCAAGACGAACGGCGATGGAATTGGTTCTGTCCACGACATGATCATTGGTTACGATGTGTCCCGCCGTGTCCCAGACGAATCCACTCCCGCTCATCACGCCGGTGCTTTCATGGTCGGTCGAAATAACGTCGTTCGGTCCCTTGCGAGCCGAAATATGGACGACCGACGGTGATGAGCGTTCAAAGATCTCGATCGTTCGGCGTTCGATTTCCAAGAAATTCGAGCGGTCCGCCTGCTGGGCGGCCGGCGGTCTCAGCGAGAGAAGCAGCAAGACGGCTCCACTCAGCGCACATACCACGGCAAGAGTACGACTGTTCATGGCTACACTCATCCCCCTGAATGCGGGTCGGCCGGCTGCATGAACCGGCACTTCCCCAGTGAACTGCCTCTCTGCCAGCAGAATGCACTTTAGCCGCAATGCTCGCAAGAAAGTCCCGCCATGCGCGCTCGACCCTTATCATAGGATCGAGCGTGCTTGGCCCATACGTTGAAGCCACCGCGGCGGATTCTGGGCGCGAACATGGCGCGGTGAGCCCGGCGGGCGCGGCAGGCCTTGTTGGTTCATCGCGGGGTGCCTGTGGGCGCGCCGCCGGCAGGCTTCCCCTTTGCGGGTGAGGTCCCTATAAAGTTCAAGACGATAGCGACTCGGCGGGCAATCTGACTGCATGGCCAAAACCGTCTACGTGCTCAACGGACCGAATTTGAACCTGCTCGGCCGGCGCGAGCCGAAAATTTACGGCCGGGCGACGCTCAAAGACGTGGAAGCGCTCTGCCGCAAGACCGCGGCCGCGCACAAGCTAGCGGTCGAGTTCCGGCAGTCTAACCACGAGGGTGAACTGGTCGATTGGATTCAGGAGGCGGAGGCCAAGAAAGCCTGCGGCGTCGTGCTCAACGCGGGAGGCTATACTCACACCTCGGTCGCCATCCGCGATGCAATCAAGGCCGTTAGCGTTCAAGTGATTGAGGTTCACATCAGCAACATTCATGCGCGTGAGAGCTTCCGCCGTGAATCGTATGTCTCGCCCGTTGCCAGAGCCGTAATTTGCGGCTTCGGCGTTGCCGGCTATACGCTGGCGATCACCGGCCTTGCCGGGATGGTCGGAACTAAGCAGAAACGTTGAGCGGGTGCCGCGCGAGCAAACCAATGGCGAAGCAAAAACCCGCAATTGATCCCAACCTTATTCGCGAACTTGCGCAGCTGCTCGAAGAGACGGGCTTGAGCGAGATCGAGATCGAACGCGACGGCCAGCGCGTGCGCGTCGCGCGTCAAAAGCCGGGCGCTCATGACGCGGGAGGCGCAGCAACGATAGCGGCGGAGGCACCGCCTGTGAACGCGGCAGCGATTGAATCAATCCCTGCACAAAATGATTTGGCCAAACATCCCGGCGTCGTAATCTCGCCCATGGTAGGCACCGCCTATCGCGGGCCGGAGCCGGGCGCGATGCCTTTTGTCGACGTCGGCGGCCAAGTCGCCGCCGGCGCAACGCTCCTGATCATCGAGGCGATGAAGACCATGAACCAAATCCCGGCGCCGCGCGCGGGCACGGTAACCAAAATCCTGATCGAGGATGGCCAGCCGGTCGAATTTGGTGAGCCGTTGATGATCATCGAGTAACTATTTCTTCCCTCTCCCTGCCGGCGGTGAGAGGTAAAGGAGAGCGCGACGCTCGATGTTCGACAAAATCCTCATTGCCAACCGCGGCGAGATCGCGCTTCGCGTGCTGCGTGCCTGCAAGGAGCTCGGCATCCCGACGGTCGCCGTGCATTCGACCGCGGATGCGGACGCCATGCATGTGCGTTTGGCCGACGAGAGCGTGTGCATCGGCCCGCCACCGGCGAAGGACAGCTATCTCAATGTACCGTCGCTGCTCGCGGCGTGTGAAATCACCGGTGCCGATGCGGTGCATCCTGGGTACGGATTTCTCTCGGAAAACGCGCGCTTTGCCGAAATTCTTGAGGAGCACAATGTCCAATTTATCGGTCCCAGGCCGCAGCATATCCGGTTGATGGGCGACAAGATCGAGGCCAAGCGCACGGTCAAGAAACTCGGCATTCCGGTGGTGCCTGGTTCTGACGGAGCGGTGTCATCCGATCAGGATGCACTGGCGAGCGCACGCGCCATCGGCTTTCCGGTACTGATCAAGGCTTCCGCCGGCGGCGGCGGACGCGGCATGAAGGTCGTGCGATCCGAGGACGAACTCTCCCACGCCCTGGCAAGCGCGCGCGCGGAATCCAAGGCGGCGTTCGGCGATGACGCGGTCTATTTGGAAAAATACCTGGAGCGGCCGCGTCATATCGAAATCCAGGTGCTCGGGGACGGCAAGGGCGGCGCCATTCATCTTGGCGAGCGCGACTGCTCGCTGCAACGCCGGCACCAGAAAGTCTGGGAAGAAGGCCCCTCCCCCGCGCTCAACACCGCCGGACGCGATGCGATCGGCGAAACGGTCGCGCAAGCCATGCGCGATCTCAAATATCTCGGCGTCGGAACCGTCGAATTTCTTTTCGAAGATGGGAAATTCTATTTCATCGAGATGAACACCCGCATCCAAGTCGAGCATCCGGTGACGGAAATGATCACCGATATCGATCTGATCCTGGAACAGATTCGCACGGCGGCCGGCGGGGATCTCACGCTTACGCAGAACGACGTGAAGTTTCACGGGCACGCGATCGAATGCCGGATCAATGCCGAGAATCCGATGACCTTCCGGCCGTCGCCGGGAAAAATTATTTCCTATCATCCGCCCGGAGGCTTGGGTGTGCGGGTCGATTCAGCAGTGTATCAGGGCTACACCATCCCGCCGTTTTATGACTCGCTCGTGGGCAAGCTGATCGTGCACGGCAAGACGCGAAACGAATGTGTTGCGCGACTTAAACGTGCGCTGGATGAATTCGTGATCGATGGTATTGAGACCACACTGCCGTTGTTCCGCACATTGGTGCGCAACCAGGACATCATCGACGGTAATTATCACATTCATTGGCTTGAGCATTTTCTGGCCGAAGGCGGCATGGCAGAATAACGCCGTGGCGCGTGCCGCACATGCATTCTCAGGCGCGACAAAGCAAGCTAGTTTGCAAGTGCCTTTTCTTGCCTTGAGG
>CAZNSG010000303.1:0-7741 GCA_964575715.1 uncultured Hyphomicrobiales bacterium
CTGGCAGCGCCTGCGCGGTTACAACCAGTTGCCCAAGATCGTCATGGGTGTAAAGTTCAACGACGGAGTCGAAGTTATCAAATCGCAAACTCAACCCGCTGCCGCCTGACCCCGTCCGTCACCAAGATTCGGCGATAGCTCGACCGACGAAAGCAAACTCTACATTGGCGTTGGACAGGAATTTGCTGTCCATGAAACCGTGAACCACGCTGCGAAGGAATACGCTCGCGGAGACGTTACGACCAATTCAGTCGAAGGCTTTTTCGGTATCTTCAAGCGCGGAATGCGGGGCAACTACCAGCATTGCGCCGAAAAGAATTTGCATCGGTATCTGGCGGAATACGATTTCCGCTACAACACCCGCAATATTACTGATGGGGAACGTGCTGTGCTTGCCGTACAGGGTGGCGAAGGCAAGCGCCTCACGTACCGGCAACCTAACTAAGCCAAGCTTTAAATTTCAGGCGGCACGGTTTTTGCGCTGGCGAAGACGTCACCTCCGAATATAGTGTACCATTTCATTGGAGGCGTCGTTATGCCGACAACCTATATCAACTTCCACGCCGGGATTAATCAGCATACCTCACAAAATCTAATGACGGTGATTGCACAAAAACTCACTGCGGGCACCGATCATTTTTACATTCTTCTATCAACCCCAGGCGGCGAAGTTCACAGCGGTATGACTATCTACAATTTCCTTCGTGCTATCCCGGCACGTGTAACCATGCACAACGTCGGAAATGTTGATTCAATAGGAAATGCTATATTCTTAGCCGCCGATGAACGTTTTGCGTGTGCGCATTCAACATTTATGTTTCATGGTGTTGGAGTGCAAATCCAGAATATCACGATGGAAGAAAAAAGGGCACGGGAAGTATTAAATACGATCTTAGCGGATCAAATCAGAATGGCGGACATTATTGTTCAACGCACAAATATCGCGCGTGGCCGCTCTCGGCAACTCTTCCGCGAAGCCAGGACCAAAGATGCAAACGACGCGCTTGCCACTGGCATCATCCAACAAATCTTGGACCCTGCCATTCCGGTCGGTGCGGAAATCATTTCCTTCGTGTTCAAGCCATAGGGCCGTAGGCTGCCCAATTTGCTCGTCTATTATTAGGTAATTACGCATGTGACATCTCGCAGGTTGTTGACACTTTTTTAAATTAATGGTCGATAGTAAATTTTCAGTATCGTCCATTCTATGTTCTAGTGGCGGAAACGCTAGGCTTTTTCCTAGTATTTTGACGAGATTCCCCATTCCTCTTTGGAATATGCTTAAGCGGCGTAGGTGGCCCACTGAATGCGCCTTTCAATATTGCGCGCAATCGTTGGTCAGTTTCCTTTGCACTCTTGCCCATAATCAATCTCCTCATGAGCTAGCCACTACCCAAACCTTACAGGGCCATATGTCGCCCCTGCTGAGTGGATGATGAGAAGTTTTGCCTTTTCATTTTGGATTTTTTGATCGTTAGCCATTGCTACATCCCATTCATCGACCGACTTAAAAATCTCCTCGCTGAATAGACTTCCTTTTAATTGTACAAAACTCATCAGTTCGCCGTTTAGAACGCAATTATTGAACGTCGTGAGATGAGCATTTGCGGTATCATCAAATACCAAAAACCGATCAACACCAGTTCGTTTGTCCACGGCGATCTCGGTTGTTCCTTCATGGAACAGGCTGCAACGTAATTGGTAAATATTTTCGGCTCGAACCCGAATAAATGGTGTGCCGTCACTATTTGTGCCACCCATAAACTTTGGCTGAACCCATTGCCTGCACCACCTAAGATACCGCTTGGTCGGACCGTCACCAGGGGTTTCTAAAGCGGCACATATATCTGGAAGCATCAAAGCAACGCTAAGACCCGCATATACATTGCCTTGTTTAAATGCCTGCCTACCGGCATCTGTAAACCGTTTCATGCCAAGATAGTCCCCCGCTGGCGCAGGGTAAACAATCGCACAGAACCATCGCTTAAGCCGAATCAATTGCTGCCTGTACCATCGCGCGCCATGCCTCACGGCCGTAACGATGGCCATATTCGCGCGTGCCAAAATAGTGCTCGATAAATCCACCCCAGATTTCATAATCGTCTGAATCACGGGCGCAAAGTATCGCTTCCGTTGCTTCCTTCGGGACAATAGCAAACCCGGCCGCGTCGAGAGCGGCAATCACCTCAGGGGTTATCAGCGTGGGAAAATAATCATTGCGCATAATGCCAATATTATAGGGCTTTTTAACCCACATTCAACACGACCTTGCCAAGGTGCTGACAACACTACACTTTGTATATGTGGTGTCAACTACGTATATGGGATTATTTGCCTAGATTATCGCCGATCGCACAAGCCCGGGGATAAGTTTGCCGCTTCTCGTCAAGTATTTGAAAACATGTCGTAATTATACAAATAGCAAGAAAATAAAAGATATTTCATCCACAGAATAGGAAACTTATCCGCAGATATTTAGGGCGGCGAGCCAAGCCGTCGCCGGCAAAGCTCCGCCCCTCCCGCCATTACTTGCGGCGCCGGCGTTGCTGGCCGAGTCCCATCTGCTTGGCGAGTTGCGAGCGGGCCGCTGCATAGTTGGGCGCGACCATCGGGTAGTCGGACGGCAGGCCCCATTTCTCGCGGTATTGCTCCGGTGTCATATTGTATTGGGTGCGCAGATGACGCTTGAGCGACTTGAACTTCTTTCCATCCTCAAGACAAATGAGGTAATCGGCGGTAATCGATTTCTTGACCGCGATTGCGGGCTTGGCCGCTTCGGTCGAATACTCGCCCCGCGGGCTCGACACCCGCGCCAATGCCGCATGCACTTGATTGATTAGCGCTGGTATGTCGGTGGCTGGCACCGAATTGTTGCTGACATAAGCCGAGACGATATCCGCCGTCAGCCCAATGAAAGTAGGGTTTCCCGCATTTTCAGCCATGGATCGATCGTTCCTATGTCTTCGCTGATCTTTAAAATTTCCAGTCAAAAAAACCTTTTTCGAACATTACTCTAGTTCGCATTGGTATTCCTTGCTGAAAACAACGACTCAACGTCGCGATACGACGTTATTTGTAGTGTCTTCTCCTATTTAACGCAAGAACTACCCAGCAGCGCATCGAAAAATGAGTGATTTGCTTCGATGTTCTATGGTTTACAGCGTCACATCAAAATTCGCTGTAACCTAGGTTATAAGCTGACTGGCCGCATTCCAGGCTGCAGCTAATCACATAATCATATCGGGCGTCTATACCTTTTGGTATAGATATCGCCAAGTCACCCGTCATACTAGGGCGGCCATGATGCAGCGGCCATTGTGCGGGTCTTCGAACTAGCGTGACTTGCCGGTTTCCGATTATTTACTTACGGCTGGCGGCCGTAGAGCCATAACGGTCTGGATGGACTCGACGCCGTCCTTCGGACTGCTATGTCCGGGGGCAGGCATTTTCGGGATCTTGCTCTTACGAAGCTTTAGCCATTCTTCTCAAGGTGAAGACGCAGCGCATCGATCGATGCGAACCTTATCGTTCCGCTTGCCAATACCGCTTCGATCGATCCGTCCGCATAAAGCGTGTAAGCCATTCCGTCGATCCTGCCGGATTTGAGGATGGCCGAAGGCCGTGGCTCTTCCGGAAGTACAGGTTGCGCCTCCCGGAACTCCTTGCCTGATTTGCCGTCGTCGCGCGGTGGCGCGATGGTGTCTGGCTTACGCGTGCGCGCGATCGATTCCGGGTTGCGCGTTGGCCGGATATCCGGCCATACCGTTTCGAACAATCCACTTTGCGGCGCGGGCTCAACCGGCTGCACCAAGGGAGAGGCCGAATCCGGGTGTTGGGGCGCAGGCTCCGGAGGTAAGGCCCGATCGATGTCTGCAACCGGATCGTGCGGGTTGGCTGGCGGCCATAACTTATGTTCTCGCACCGGCTCAGATACCTTCGGCGCGGGCGCGGCGCGCGGCGAAAGCTGCGGGGAGAGCGATGCCTCCATCTCCTCAATCAACGATTGCTCGGTCAGGTTCGCTGCTTTCTCATTTGGACGCAACCATTCGAGCGGTTCGGACTCAACCGACGGTGCCGCGAGCCTTTGCTCCGGCGGAGACGGCGCACGCGCGCTTGGTATCGGCCTCGCAGGCTGCAATGCCGAACCTTGGCTGGTTTGCAAATCGGATTGCGCGAGCGGATTGAACGGTACGGACGGACGGGTCGCGTGCGGGGTCGAAATCTGGCGCAAGGGGTCCGCGTTGGCGATCCGGATCAGTTGGCGCACCGCAGCTGCTAGTCCGATCAGGATGAAGCCACCCATGACTGCAATCGTGCCGGCGATGATCAGGGTATTGCCGAAGCTGAATTCGTTGACCGGAATACCATAACCGATCGCGATAAATCCTGCGGCCGCAGTCACGACACCGAGCACGAACAGACTTACGTACATCCCTTCATTATCCTCTAAGCCATTACGGACGGACGCCGCACCCGCCAATGATTTATTGTGGGCATCTTCCGGCGCATCCGCAAGCACTCCTCTTTGGCAACTAGCATACCGCTTACAGGACCGCTTTTCCCCGGCCCAATGCCGGGCAGCGGCAATGCGGTTGCTGCTAGCGGTTGCTCTCGACGGCTGCAAGGCCTAATGAAGAATGCGTCACTGCCGCGTACCGGTCACCCCCGATCGATAGATCGTAAAGTTACTGTTCCGAGGAGGAGTCCTATGGCGTTTTCGCTGCCTGATCTACCCTATGCCCACGACGCGCTCGGCCCCTATATGTCGCGCGAGACGCTCGAATACCATCACGACAAGCACCACCTGGCCTACGTCAACAACGGCAACAATTTGGCTAAGGGCACCGAGTGGGAAAACAAGTCGCTCGAAGAGGCGGTCAGAGGCTCGTTCGGCAAGAACGCCGGCCTCTTCAACAACGCCGGCCAGCACTACAACCACATGCACTTCTGGAAATGGATGAAGCCCGGCGGCGGCGGCGACAAGATCCCCGGCAAGCTCAATGCCAAGATCGATTCCGATCTCGGCGGCGTCGCCAAGATGAAGGAGGATTTCATCCAGGCCGGCGTGACGCAGTTCGGCTCGGGCTGGTGCTGGCTCGCGGTCAAGGACGGCAAGATTGTGGTGGCCAAGACTCCCAATGGCGAAAGCCCGCTCGTGCAAGGCGCCAAGCCGATCCTGGGCTGCGATGTCTGGGAGCATTCCTATTACATCGACTATCGCAACCGCCGGCCCGATTATCTCAAGGCGTTTGTCGACCACCTGGTCAACTGGGACTATGTGGCGGAAATGTTCGAGACGGCGAGCAAGTAATCGAGCGCGTTGCGGTTAATTTGCTTCCGTTGAGCGCAAGCGGGCTCGCAAGACCCCGCTTGGCGTTTTTTATGGGAAGCTTATGCCCCTGCCGGATCGCGGCGCGGGTCGAACAGCGTCATAATCGTCATACGCACCTATTGAGCGCAGCTATTGAGCCGGACGTCACGTGCCCAGCATCGCTTCCGTCAGGCCTACGCGAACGCTTCGTGGAAAAGCTCGTCTGCCGGACGCGCTAGCGATCGGTGTGCTGGCGATGGTCGCGGTGATCGCCGCGATGACATTCCGTGACTACGGCCTGGGCTGGGACGATTTCACCCATTCCCAATATGGCGAACTGCTGCTTGCCTTCTACAGCTCCGGCTTGCGCGACACGCGCGCGTTTTCGTTCGTCAATCTCCACATGTATGGCGGCGGATTCGACATGGCGGCGGGATTGCTGGCCAAGATCTCACCCTTCGATCTGTTCGAGACGCGAAGGCTTAGCGGCGCAGCCATTGGCCTGCTCGGCTTGTTCGCGATTTGGCGTCTTGGCCGGCGCATCGGCGGGCCGATCGCCGGGCTTATTGCGCTCGTGCTGCTCGCCGCCTGCCCGGCCTATTACGGGCACATGTTCATCAATCCCAAGGACATGCCGTTCGCAGCGATGATGGCGATCACGCTGTTGGGGATCGTGCGCATGGTGGAGGAATATCCGCAGCCGGCCCCTGCGACTTGGTTGTTGTTCGGGCTTGGGCTCGGCCTCGCGATCGGCTCGCGCATCATAGGCGGCTTTGCCGTGTTCTATGCGCTCTCCGCACTGGTGCTGATTGTAACGGTGGAAGCACGTAGCGACGGCTTGCGGAGGGCGGCCGTACGGCTTGGCGGATTTTTGCGCACGCTCGTGCCAAGCGTCATTGTCGCCTTAGCGGCGATGGCATTGGTGTGGCCGTGGGCAGTGCGTGAGCCGCTCAATCTGCTGAGGACGGTGATTTATTTCTCAGAGTTCTTCGAGAAGCCGTGGCGGGAACTGTTCGCGGGCGAGTTGATCTTGGCGCCGGACATGCCGCGATCCTATCTACCGGTGCTGTTCGGCTTGCAAATGCCGGAGCTCCAGCTCGCGCTCGCAAGCATGGGACTGGCAGGGACGTTGGCGATGGCGGCGCGGCCAACTGTCCCTGCGCGCCGGCGCGCCATTGCCTTGAGCGTCTTGCTTGCCGCGATTCTGCCGGTCGCGGTGGCGGTGGCGACGCGGCCTGCCATGTATAACGGTATCCGGCATTTCGTATTCGTGATCCCGCCGCTGGCGCTGCTCGGCGGACTTGCCGGCGGCTATCTCTTGGAACGGGCGCAACAGCTGAGCCGCCCGATCCTGATCGCGGGTTACGCCATCGTGCTCGCGGGCCTCGCAGCCCCGGTGATCGAGATGGTGCGGCTGCATCCTTATCAGTACGTCTATTACAATCTATTCATCGGTGGTGTGCGCGGCGCCGAGGGGCGCTACATGCTCGACTACTGGGGGCTCGCCTTCAAACAGGCTTCGCAGGAACTGCTCGCCCGGATTTCCGAGCGTGGCGAGAGTCCAGAGCGCGGAAGCCGCTGGAAGATCGCGGTCTGCGGGCCGCATCCGCCGGCTTCGATCGCGCTCGGCGATCAGTTCGAATTGAGCTGGGATCCGAAGGGCGCGGATTTCGCCATGATGCTGGGGGTGTTCTATTGCGCCAAACTTGATGCACCGGTGCTGATCGAGATCGCGCGCGAGGGAGTACTTTTCGCGCGCGTTTACGACATCCGCGGCGGTACATTCCCAAGTCTGTTTACCCATCCACCGGTGCAAAATAATTAGCGACTTATCCAGATGACTGCCACACTGGCATCAGCGCAAGCTCTCAATTAACATTCCACTTGTAACAATCCACTTGGACCAGTCAATGAAAGCCGGTCACGGGCAATGGAGAAACCGCCATGCGCCGCCATACCTTCCATCTGCTCGCCGTGAGTGTCGAAATAAATCCCAAGAAGCCACGTGACGCTCGCGTCGATTTTATTTGTCAGGAAGACGGCTTCCATTTCCTGATGTCGCGAGTAACGCTGGAAACACTTCAGGCGCATATATCCGACGCGCTCGCGAAAGCACCCCTTCATTCCACGCGGCGCGCATCGACATCGACCGCGACTTCTGCTGAGTAAGCTGAAGCAGACTCAACGCGTACACTATATTTGGGCAGTGAAACGACACATCCCGGAACTGCTGCTTGCGGTTGGTCCCGGCCGCTTACGGCTCCTAAGCGGACCCCGACTGGCCGTCTCATATACCCAAGTGCCTACGGAATCCCGTTTGCTGGCGCTCCGATGAAGTGGAATTTTGGGGTGAGGAGTTTTTCAAGTTCCTCTTTCCAGCCGCCGACATTTGCGAAGAATTCATTGAACGCGGCGCGGAAGGCGGCCAGC